>BPJC01000003.1 GCA_026004415.1 Patescibacteria group bacterium
GATATCGTTCATTAATATAAATTATCCTATGACAAAAATAAGTTTTATTTTTTACGAAAATTATTAGATCATTTATTTTAAAATTATTAAAACTAACTTTTTTTACAAATAAATTATCATTAGAAAAAAGGACAGGTAACATACTCTCCCCTTTTGTAGTAAAATGAATAAAATTAATTATTAAATTCATATTTCTAATAATTTTCATAATATGAACATGCAAGTTTTTTTAAAAATAGCTAACTATAAAATAAAGTTAACATTTCAAAAAACAGAAAACAAATTTTATTATGAAAACATTAAACAGATAGTTGAAAATCACCTTAAACCATTTATATCAAATAAGTTAAAAAAAAAAACTCTGCGGAAATAATATTTAAAGACAAAAAATTAAAGGACTTAATTATAATAAAATCAAAAAACATATTAAGTTCAATAGGAAAAGTTAAGAATAAACTTAATCTAGAATTATCCTACACAATAGGAATAGGAGAATTTTTTTCTATATTGTTTTTTATTTTAATATCGCTAATAAAAAAAGAAGGAGTTATAATACATGCATCATCAATAATTACTCAAAAGGGTTTAATACTTTTTTTAGGAAAAGAAAACTCAGGTAAGTCAACTATAGTAAATTTACTGAATAAAAACTTTGAAATTTTTTCAGATGATATTCTAGCACTTAAAATAAAAAATAATAATGTATACGGATTCCAATTACCAATTGTGGAAAAAGATAATAATATAATCAAAAGAAACAGATCATACAAAGTACAATCAATTTTTCTTATAAGAAAAAAAAATCAAATTAAAATTAGATACATTAATGACAAAACAATTAAATTAACTAAATTAATCCAACAAATATGGACAACTAAAAATCTCTTAAGATATAATCTAAAAGTTGCAAAGAAAATTATAGATTTAATAGATAACTTTTATATTTTAGAGTTTCCTAAAAAAAATGATGTAGTCAATGATTTTTTTTTAAAATACACCTCAAAAGCTTAATAGTTTTATTGTAAAATCTTGAGTTAGATAAATAGTAAGTCTTATCATTATAATTCAAAATACTAAATATTTTTTTTCGCGATAAACAATTAAAACATTTTCCGCAATGAAACCAAACATTTTTAACACAACTAAAACTTTTGTACAAAGGGACACAATCTTGAATAGCTTTTTTAACTAACACTTCTTTTTGTAAAAAGAAATTTACTTTTTTATCTATTGGAGCATAAAATTGAATAGAGTAATCATTCAAAATTTCACAAAAGGTTAAATTTATGCTTAATAAAACAGAAATATTACTTTCTCTTAAAATTCTATCTTCAGGAACAATACCTACTAATATGGTTTTTATAGAAGCATTATTATGATATCGGATTTTTAATAAATATTCATAAGCTATAAATCCATAGAAACCCAATCTAGCTGGATTTGAGATAATTATAGGCAAATATTCATCACTATTATTTAGTTTAACCAGATTATTTAACAGTAATTTAATAAATTTTCTATTCAAATTAGTAAGACTTGAGAAAGAGAAATTAAAAGACTGATTTACAACTGTTAAATCTTTTACCAACTTTTTATACTTTCGTTTAAAAAAATTTACAAAAAACTTTGCGGATTTAAACTGTGCATTATCAAATAAATTACTTCTTACATAAATTGGGTAAACAATAGCTTCGTATACAGAACAAAGATAATTAAACAACGCAACTGAGTCCAAACCACCAGAGAACAACAGAATAACAGATTCTCCTTTTTTTGGCAAAATAAATGTTTCTTCTCTTTTTTTACTAAAAATTTTTCTTAAACAAATTATCAATTTCCTATCTTCTTTTACATCTTTAATATTAAATTCAAACATAAATAATTATTGACAAAAACAATAAGATTGATTACTATTATATAAATGTTAAACTATAAAAAACAATATAAAAAACCTAATGTCAAAAAAATAAAAAACATTGCAATACTTAATAGCAAAAAATATTTAATAGAAAATTGGGATATGTTATTAGCCGAATTATGAATAGGAAAAAAAAATATTTAATCCCTAAAATAAAAAGTAAAAAAATAACAAATGATCTTATAGTAACTGCAGGGAGTGGAACTTGTTGTTGTGGAACTTGTTTGTCCTATAATTTTAAAATTTTTACAGTAAAAGGTTATGTGCCTATATACAAACTAAAAAACAAAATGCAAGTTTATAGTATAGATAAAAACAAAAAAATACAGATAGCTAAAATTAAACTAATATCAAAAAAAAGAGTAAGTAAAAATCACAAACTAATAAAAGTAACTTTAGAATCTGGAAAACACTTCTCAGCTTCCTTCTGGCATCCATTATCAGATAATTTTCCAATAGGTTTTTTAAAAAAAGGAGACATTTATAATAATGAAGTTGTTAAAAAAATAGAGACTTGTATTTATACATTTGGTTATACTTACGATATACTTCTTGATAATAAAACAAACATATATTTTACGACAGGATTAATACCACTTAGAAGCACACTTTCTCTTCGTAAAAATCAAACCCTTCCAAAAATAAAAGAGTATATTATTTCTTCAACATCAGAGTTTAAATCTAAAAGCTTATTAACCTCATCTTCATAAAATCCATGAATAGGACAACAACCCAAATTTAAAACCGTTGATAAAAGACAAAGATTTTGACCTAAATGGCCTGCCTCTATTAAAGAAAGAATTAAAGAAAGCTCCCCATATTTAATAAAAGATCTTCCAAAATAAGATGAAACACAGATATAAAATAATGAATTTTTTATCATTTTTTTATTAACAGGAAGTAAAATTTTATCTTTTATGGTTTTTTTAAATCTACCTTTTTTTATTTTAATCAAAGAATGTCTTTTTACATTATAATGATATACACCGCATTCAATTTTATCTATTTTTTTAAATAAAACTAAGTAAACCTCCAGAGGGAATCTTGCTCCACCAGACGGATACATTCTCGAATTAAAAAAATAATTATAATTTGCTACTCTTTCGGAAATGTTAGAAAATTCAACTGATTTAATTCCACACGAAAAATAAAGCAACAAAGATAAATCGTTTAACGAGGCACTTCCATTAACAAAGTTCCGATGGCTTTTTCTTTCCAACAAACTTTGAAATATGTCAAAACGCTTAACTTTTGGTATTGGCAACAATATCTCTTTGAATCTAGGATACTCTTTAAAAAAAATTTTTCTCCACAAATTTAAACTTTTTTCCATATTACTATTTTTAAATTTAAAATCCTTAATATTTTTATAAAAATCAAAGACAGTCTTATTTTTCATTTTATGGTAATGGATGTATTAACTTATTTACAGATTTCCCATACGTTTTTAAATAATACTGTAATCTTTTGTTATTAAGATATTTAAAATTTTGATCAATAAAAATAGGGCAAAGTTCAGGAACAAAACATCTTATTGTATATACTTTTTTTTTATTATAATCAAATTTTTTAGTTTTTATAAAAATGTTTTTTATATTATTACTATATAATCTATTACATACAGTTCTTAATTTTTGTTTTGATGTCAGATTTTTATAACTTGCGATTTTAGAAACATCAATTTTACTCGCTGACTTTATCCAAAAATTCAGCAAAGACAAATCTCCCTTTCTAGCCCAAAAAATTAATCTTTTAATTATAGGATTATCCTTTAGAAAATTTGAGTTGTAAATAATTTCTGAATTTTTTGTATCTTGAGAATAAGATAAATCCCTCATAGGAATTAAACCTTGCAAAACCTCCAAAATCGCACCTTTTATAGAATTTAAAACATCTAAATCTGCTTTAGCACTTACTAAAATTTTAGGATAGGATCTACTTCTATCCTCCAAAATAGAAACAATAACTGGAATTTTAAAATCATTTTCTAGATATAACAAGTATAATTTAAAATTGTACGATTCTATATATTCTATAATATTAAACAAACTAGATCCTTTTAAACTCTCAGTTATAATAATTTTAGGTTTAAGTTTTACAAAAAAATAAATCGTATAAACATCTCTCTCGATCAATTCAAGTAATGCCCTATTTAATGTGTCTGTGTATGAAAAACCTGCAGCTAAACCATTACTATCAATCACTTTAAATAAATACTCATCACTTTTACTTAAAGCACTATAATCTAAAAAAAAGATTAAACTTGCTGGGAAAAAAATATTGTTTTTTAAATTCAAACTTTCTTCAACCACCTCATAAGATTTCACTTTTGTCCACCATATTAACTTGCTTTCTGAAAATTTATATTTTTGGTATTTTTTAAATTTAAATTGTTCTTTTGAAAAAAAAATTAATTCTTTTGGATTTACAACTAGATTTTTAGAAAACTTTTTTAACAGTTGATTATAAGAAGTATAATATAAATATTTGTTTTCCATTTTAACAAAACTTAACCTTTCAAAACCTTCCATAAGTGCTTTTTTAATTGCATATTTTTTTTTAAAAGAGACCGCATTCGCATTTAAAAAAAATCTAATTTTTTTTGGAAAAAACGGCAACAGCATGATAAAACTTAGGGTAATCGAAATAATTTTCCAACAAAAAAACATCAGGTACCTCAATCATTTTTGTCATTGAACATTACAAACTGAATTATTTAGCATCAGAATAAAAAAGCACCTCAATAAAATCTCTCCAATACAAAAACTCGATCTTATCTAAAACTCTCTCTTTTTGATCTGATAAGTTTATTTTTTTACTATAGAGCTTTCTATTTTTTAAAATAGTCTTAGCAATAATTCGATTTATATTTATTTTTGACTTTTCCATTTGCATCACAAAATTTTTAATATTTCAGCTTTTTTCAATATATATCCTTTACTTAAATCATAAACTTCTATAATTTTCAATCTGATCTCCAACCTTGATTGAATTAAAAGATGCTTCCTCCAAAAAAGTGTCCGTTTTTCTATAAAATTTAACTAATGACAAATCTTCAGGTTTATAATAGAAAACTATATTATTGTTATTTGCATCTCTAATAGTAAATTTATATTTAAATTTCTCTTTATAATTTGGCGTAATTTCTATGATGTTATCACTTTCATAATCTAACAGTCTACCTTTTGTTTTTACCACAATTTCTATTGAATTGTTAATAGAAGATGTAAAAGTTAAATTTCTTAGTAAATAACCTAACTTATAATAAGGTATTTTTTTTTCTTCAATGGCCGAAATAAGATTTTTGCAGAAAAAAACATAACCATCATAATTTTTTAGGATCTTTTATCAATGTAGCTATTTTCTCTTCATTATATTTTAGACAATTACTTGAAATATTTATATTGTTATTAGTTCCAACAAAAAAAATCCTGCCCATTTTTAAATTTATCATAAATAATACAACTGATTCAAAGAGTACAACAAAAAATAACATTAAAAAAAATTCGTTTTGCCATAATATTTAATTCTATTATATATAAAAAAACAATGTCAAAAGTAGTATATTTTATAAATTTAGTATTTCAAATCATTAAAAAAATTATCAATATCAATTTCTGACCTTGACAAATTGAGCCAATTAGACTGGAATCTTTTCCAAATATCTTCAAATTTTTTAACAACTCTTCCCTTACTTTTATATCGTAATAACAACGATCTAGAAGCATTGTTATAATCAGATAAATAAACATTATGCATAAGATGGAACAACAAACTAATTTCTCTAAACAACACCTGACTAAACTCTGGTGAAAAACCAGTATTTTGGGAAACTTTTAACTCTCTTATAAAACCATCAATAAAAGACAGTTTGTAATATCTAGGTTTTTTGTCTGCAATTAACTTCCAGATCTTAAGAGACTCTTCTCTTTCTTTATAATCTGAAAAACCATAATCTTCCAAACCATATATATTTTCAGGAACTGTTAGTAAAAAATTTAAAAACTCATCAATTAAATCTAAAAAACTAACCCAAAAAGTTATATATTCAAACTTATCTAAATAATTAAAAATTCTTTTTAAAACAACAATTTCTGGATCTAAAAAATTATGTAACAATTCATGAAATAATAATTCAAGAATTAAACTGCTGTCATCAACTTTCACTGCAATATATTTATGAAAATCAGTGCAACCTAAAGCAATTGATCGACAATTGTGAATATCTACATCTTTATCTGTATAGAAGTAGAAACTAGAAGGACTCGATAATTTCAACAACGGAAACTCTTCTAATATAGAAAGAATTAAACCTTTTATTAGATCTTTCTTTTCAGTATCAGTAAAATTTTTCCGAAAAGTATATTTGAATTTGTTTTTCTCTAGCATCCTCTTGAACATAATCAATTCTACTGCCCCAATCTTTTGTCAGAATATCTCTTATTACCTTTTGTTCATTTGACAATTCAAAACTGCTACTTTCAAAATATAGTTTTAAGATCAGATATATATCGTCCAAAAATGGAGGAACAACCTTCCATTTTGCTTTAAACTCCTCAATTCTGTAGTATAAAGGCCTAAACTCTTCTAAAGAAGCTATCTCTATATTTTTTTGAGACTCTAAAACTCTTGGTTGCGTATAACTTGGTTGTACAAAAATTTCAACCGCAGAAGGTAAAGGCTCTATTATAAATTTATTGTCAGATGAGCCTGATCCTAAAAGAGTACTCGCCGCCGAAGCTCCAACTAGCTTTAAAAAAGCTCTTCTGGACAACTTCGGTCTATCTGTTTCTGCCATAACTAAAAGCCAACTTCAACTATAGGATATATTTTAACATAAATTAATCGTAATTCCTGTCTTTGCAAAAATAAAAAATAGGAGAGCCGCACAACCAATTGCCAAACTGTTCTTCTCCAAACCAAAAGCTTTTAAAGAGGATACTTTAAGCTTTTCCTTTAAAAACCTCTGTGGTATAGAGGTTTTTTATACTCTTGCTAATATTGGTTAATAAAGATATTTTTAAGATCAGCGATTTTTCTTAATCTTTCAGGTATATCTTTTTTGGAAAGAATAACCCCGCGGATTGGCAGATTTCTAATTAAATAAACAAGATAGATCTCAGGTTCCTTTTAGGTTTTTTCGAAAAAATAAAGCTCATCAATTGAGGTTTCAAGGAAAGCAAAAGCTAATCGGTTTTTGAAAGGGTATAGGTAAAGATATATTTAGCCTCTTGTTGATCTATTCTATATTTGCCTCGAATTTAGCTGGGGTAATTATTTTGACAACATCCTTTTCAACTATTCCTTTGTTATTTGGCTCTGTTAGCTGTTCGCAGATGGCTACTTTATAGTTTTTGTCAGTGAGTTTTTTTGATGTAGTTATTTACAGAATAATAGGGCATGCCAGCTGTTGGGATTTTCTTATCCTTTTCTTTAGAACAGGAAGTTAAGGTTATTCCTAAAATCTCTGATGCTGTTTTTGCATCCTCAAAGAAAAAACTCATAAAAAATCTCCCAACCGGAACTTAATCAAACCATCAGGATACTGCTTTTTATTTTTATATACTGTTTCATCATCAGCGTCAGATTCTGCATACAAGCCAATTATAGAGAAAATATTTTGGGAAGTCAGATTGAGGTTAGGGATTATTTTAGTTTTTTGGTTTGAATTTTTCAAATAACAATTGTGTTTTAGGTAGTTTTTCTAGCGGAATTTCTCCTGACATCCATTCTATTATTTGGGGATTTGTTGTGGAAGCCCTTTTAAAATTTATGACATTGGTATATATGGGTAAAGAAAACTCGCTATAAATCTCTCCGCAAAATAAAAAGCAATATTTAAAATACCACCGTTTAGTCCGTTTAATCCTTCCTGAGTGGTCTCGAAAAATTGAACAAAATCGTCATCTGTAATTAAACCATTATTTAATAAATAGTAAATCCATTTTTGTTGGAAATGATATCGTAAATCATCCATTCTCGCGCGAAATTCTGGATCAACACAATATAGAATAATCTTTTCTTCGGGGGCTAAGTGGAAGGGGGGGGTAATCCAAGAAGTTCGCTTGGATCAAAGATGTTAAGGATGTCAAGCGGATTTTCTGCATTTTCTGGATCAATGTTTGCGCTTTTCCAAACATTTTTTTAAACTTCTTATGTATGCTTTTGGTCCATATGGTAAAGTAATGTATGGATTTCTTCCTGGTTGTTCTTCAACTAATTTTTCAACGTTTGGAACTTCTCGTATTAACAAAGTTGCATATCTTTTTATTGTTTCCGGCAATTCAGGAGCTTCTTGTTCAACTAAATCATATAGTGTAGCTAGAGAATGAGCAAGAGAAAGTATTTGAAATTCCATATCAGTATCTAGATCAGCTAGCATACGAGCAACTTCACTTTCAGTTTTTATATACTTTTCTTGAAAGTGTCGAAACCTATTCATGATTTCAATAATTTGCCTCGGAGACTCGGGAAGAATTTCTCCTATGACTTTAAAAAATTTCTCATGCCCATACATGATCAGCGAAAAAGAAAAAAACAGGAGAATTTCTAATTTCTTCTGCGGAAGGGATTGTATTTTCTTCTGCTTTATATAATTTTCGGATATCATTGTATGGAAGTTCACGAGATGATTCATTATCTGTTAAAAGTATTGATTCTCTATTTATTAATTTAGGAAGTAATCTTGTTCCAAAAGTAAGGTAATACCTATGAACTGTTTCCGGGTCAAGTTTTAACCTGCTGCCAGGTTCTTCTTCTGAAATTTGAGGGATTTTAAAATTAAGCCCTAATTTTTCCCAATTTTCTCTTACTCTTTTTATTTCTGGACCGAAAAATTCTTTCCAAAGAATCGTGTAATTTTCGCCTGATAACAAAATTTTTTTCTATCGCTAAGTTTAATTCTTTTTGAATTTTGTTTCTTTCTTGTTCTAAAGACAATAGTTCGGAAAGACCTATAACAATATTAGGATGTTCTTGTGTTTAAACGGCGTAATTCTTCTATATCCAGCGTTTTAAAGCATTCTAGCAATAAATAATGCTTCTAAATCATTAATGCCCTGTGTTGTTTGCCAACTGGTTCTTTGAGCTTCTGCTTTATCTCGTGGTAAAGAAGGTTCGATAATGTTCATGATTCTGGGTGGGAGACCATGGATACCTGTGATCCCACTTTGTATAAAATCATCCAATTGATTTCTTAATGGCTCGGGTAGTGTATTTATCCATCGGCGTACTGTTTGAAGGTCTGCTATTTTTGCGTCCATATTCCAATTTCTTATAGCCCAAGTTAGATTTCTACTATCGAAGGCATTACCTAGACCTAATAAGAATAGACAGAACAAAGTATCTGAAGGGATAGGAAGCTCCGTGTGAGAAAATAATCTGGTTACAATATCGTGAACTTTTTCTATTATTTTGCTTTTGGATATTTTTTTGATATTTCCGTTGTTTTCAAAATATAGAAAAAAATAACCTGCAGTAATAAGGGGAAATAATGGATATCGAAGTTCAGCTAGAGTGTGATTTCTAGTATTTTCAGCTGATATTGTTAAGCTTCTTTCTAAAGTCTCTTCCAGAGATTCAGGGGTATCGTAATAGTATTGTGGTAATTCTCCAAAGATATTGACACCTTTTTCAAGAAGATAGCGTAATATATCTTTCACCCTTTTTTTTTCTTCATCAGTTAGGGGTTCAGTATAAAAATCAGATTCATAGATTTCTTCTTCTGCACTTTCCGCCCATTCTGGTCTTTTACTTATTAGTCTTTTACGAGGTTTTTCTTGTTTTGATGAGTTTAATTCGGCAACAGCAACCCCTCCTAATCCAGCTAACCCGAAAGCTAATCCTAAACCTTTTAAAAAGCGACGCCGCGATTCAAATTCTTTATAGTCTAAGATTATTTGAGCGGCTATTCTTGCGGCCTCTATGGAAATTTTTCCTGTTTTATCCAAATTTACTTGTTCTTCGCTAAGATATGCTTGTAGTCCTCCGTATCTTCTTCCTAGAAACTCCTTATGACTTTCTCCTAGTATTTGTTCGATAATTTTCTGTAAGGTAACCTCTTCAACAGATTTATCACTTTGCTCTGGTGGATTCCCTAGTTCCATGTTAATAAGTATATCAAATTTAGATTACAAATCAGGAAAATTAATCACTAAAAATTCAACTTTTTTTTCGATTTGGAAATAAATAAGGTCTTACCCATTTAATGGCACTACAGATATAGGTTTAGTACTGTATAACGGTCAGATATAGAGGTTCACAAGCGTCGATAAATTTTATTGAGTACTTTTCATAGAGTTCAATTGCTTTTATATTATTCGTATTCATCCAAGATTTCGACTCCTCTAAGGTTAATTACATCTTAGATCATAGAGCTTATATTTTGGTTAAACAATTATCTTTCCTCTTCCCTTAACTTCTCCAGAACCTAACTAACATCATCAAAAGCAATCTTTGCAAGATCAAGGGAAGAAAGAGGAATAAAGCTTATCCTTGAGATCTCTGATTGCTCAATTTTAATATCTTTGGAAGAAACTGCTTTAATAAGCTCAAAACCAAAGCAAAGAGTGTGATTATCAAAATCTTGATAGGTATAAAATTCCTGTTCCTGAGACTACATATCTTAGGTCCTGGGGAGAAATCTTTAGTCCTAACTACTCCGAAATCTCTCTGCAGGCTGATTCTTCGGCTGTTTCATCATACTCTATAAAGCCTCCCAGAAGATCAAGAAGACCTTTTTTCGGCTCTACCGCTCTTTCAACTAAAAGAATCTCTCCTTTTTCGTTGCGAATCATAATTGCAGTAGTAGGCTTGGGATTAGGATAAAGCCGGAAAGAACAGGAAACGCACTGAAGAACACCTAAATCTTTCTTCTGCAATTTATTGCCGCAGATCGGGCAGTATTTAAAAACCTTTGGCATACTTATTATCTTCTTCTTATAACCCTATCAATACCATATAACAGGAACAAACCGGGTAAACCAAAGATCAAACCATACCTAATCAATTCTGAGAGCGGATAGTCAAAATTGGGCAAAATATATATTGAGGCATTCTTTATGCCAATCGAAGCAAGCTTTGGATTAGTCAATGAAACCAAAAGCTGAAAGCCAACTTCAACTATAGGATATATTTTAACATAAATTAATCGTAATTCCTGTCTTTGCAAAAATAAAAAATAAGAGTAAAATATAAAAACAGATTAAAAATTTAAATTTAGTTATAAATTAAGGAGATGCCTGAAGGTTGTTGTAATTTATGTTAACTTATAAAATTAACCTAAATTGTTACAGTAGTAATCATATCAACTAATCTAACAACCTTTCACCATCTCCGAATTAGTAATAAAAAATATGCTTGCCAATATTTTCAAAAAACTTGGGTTAATATCACAAAAAGAGTTAGAAGAAGCTAAAACAAAAGCTGAATCAATATTGCTAGAGGCTAAAGAGAAGTCTTTAAAAATTATTCAGGAGGCTGAAGAAAAGGCAGAGAAAATAAGGGAAAAAGCCTTAGAGATAGAGAAACTTGCTTTAGAAAAAGAAAAGACTCTTGAAAGAGAAAAACAATCGCTTGAAGATAAAAAACGACATCTTGAACAACAGATTGAAGAAATAAACAAAAAGAAAGCGGAATTACTGACAAAACTTGAAAAAATAGCTCAACTAACTAGTCAACAAGCTAAAGATCTTCTGCTTAAAACCTGGGAAGAAAAACTTAAAAAAGAAATAGCCGAAAGAATAAAATCTGCAGAAGAGGAGATTAAAGACCAATCTGAAACAAAAGCAAAAGAGATTTTAGTTGATGCTATGCGTTTTGGAGCAACAGATTATGTAGCAGAGTATACCTTATCTACTGTTAACCTGCCAAATGAAGACATAAAAGGAAGAATTATAGGTAAAGAAGGCAGAAATATAAGAGCTTTTGAGTTAGCCACAGGCGTTGATGTTGATTTAGAAGAAGAAGGAGTTATTAAACTATCTTCATTCGATCCAGTAAGAAGAGCTGTAGCTAAAGAGGCTCTGGAAAGACTTATCAGAGATGGCAGGATTCAACCGCAAAGAATTGAAGAGATTGTTGCCAAAACTAAATCAGATTTAGACAAAGTAATTTTCCAAGCAGGCAAAGAATTAGCTAACAAAGTTGGGGTCTATAATCTGCCAACAGAACTTATAAAATTACTAGGCAGATTTAAATACAGATATTCTTATGGACAAAACATGATCCAACACACTCTTGAGGAAACGAAAATAGGTATTGCTCTGGCTCATGAACTTAAGGCAAATGTACAAGTTGTAAGATTAGCCTGTCTGCTACATGATATAGGAAAAGTCGTTACAGATAAAGAGGGTTCTCACATTGAGTTAGGCGTTGAAATACTAAAAAAACACAATATGCCGCAGGCTGTGATATCAGCTGTTGAGGCTCACCATGAAGACATTCCTTTTCCGTCGGTTGAGGCTGTAATTGTCTATATTGCAGATGCTGTCTCAGGAGGCAGACCAGGAGCCAGACATGAAGATTTCGAAAATTACTTAAAAAGAATTAAAACAATAGAAGAGACTGCCAAAAACTTCAAAGGAGTCTCAGATGCTTATGCTCTGCAGGCAGGCAGAGAACTTAGAGTAATAGTTAAACCAGAAGAGATTGATGATGATTCAGCTTTAATTTTAAGCCAAAAACTAAAAGAAGAGCTTGAGAAAAAATTTGATGTCTTCCCAGGTCAGATTAAAATAACTGTCATTAGAGAGTTTAGGGCTGAAGCAGTAACCCGAATTTGATATAGATTGTAATAAAAGGATAGTTTTTGTTAAGATTGACACAACAGTTTATTTGATGTATGCTATATGACAATTAAAAATTATTCATAAAAGAAAGGGGGTGACAACCAATAAATGTCTAAATCAGATTTAATCGTACAAGTGGCCAAAAGAACAGGCCTTACTGCCAGAGCCGCAAAAGAAGCTGTAAATGCTGTATTTGATGTTGTTGCAGATGCTTTAAAAAGAGGTGAAAAAGTAGTTGTAACAGGTTTCGGAACCTTTTTAGTTAGATCCAGAGCCGCAAGAAAAGGTAGAAACCCTCAAACAGGAGAAGAGATGAGAATCCCTGCAACAAAGACACCAGGCTTTACAGCTGGAAAAGCTTTAAAGAAATTAGTCAAATAAAACACAAAAGCCTCTACAGACTATAAATATAGGCTCTGTAGAGGTTTTTTTATGCTATAATAACAACATACTAAAATAACCAATGAAAAAAACTATCATAATTTTGCTTTTAACTATTGTCTTTTTGATAAGCCCCAATAGTTTAAAAGCTGACACATTTTTAAACCAAGTACCAAAAAAAGTTAATTATCAACTGCCATATCCTGGAGTCTTACCAGACAATCCTATCTATTTTTTTAAAAACATAAGAGACAAAATTCTGCTTTTTATAACAGAAAAAGGTAGAGATAAAGCTGACCGTTTATTGCTTTACTCAGACAAAAAAATCTCAATGTCAAGAGAACTTATGAAAAAAGGCAAAGTAAAGCTATCTTTGAAAACAGCCATCTCTGCAGAAGAAGATTTTAACAAACTGATAACAGAGATCCAAGACAATCAAATAACAGATCCTGAATTTACCAGCAAAGTAAAATTAAGCAGTGACAAACATAAAGAGGTAATCATTCAACTAATTACAGACTCACAGTTACCTGAAACCAATGATCTTGTAAAAACCCTTTTGAAATTAACAGAAAAAAATTTGCAAGAAGTTACAAAAATATAAAAACTAAAGAAAAAAAATTCTGGTTCAAATTGAGAAAATAGTGGTCTAAAAAACCTAAAAAAACCAAAATTAAAACGAAAACTAAATTTTTCCTTACAAATCTTAAAATAGCGCTTTTAGATAACCAAAACTCTAAAAAAACAACTGCCAAACCAAAGATGCCTGTTTCTGACAAAAATAACAAAAATATATTATGAACAGGTTGTAAATATGCAATTGGTCTTTGTGGGAAAAGATAAGATAATGATTTAAGATAAGAACCTAAACCTGTGCCAAACCAAAGATGGTCTTTAATAATACTTAAACTATCCATAAAATAAACAACTCTTTCTCCAATAGAGTTGCTTAAAAAAGGTGTCAAGATAAAGATAACTGAAACAACAAACAAAACAATAAGC
The DNA here is from genome assembly GCA_026004415.1 of Patescibacteria group bacterium. Lineage (GTDB taxonomy): Bacteria > Patescibacteriota > Microgenomatia > UBA1406 > GWC2-37-13 > BPJC01. The sequence goes on from BPJC01000003.1 coordinate 14,089, forward strand.
CTTGACAAAAGACAAAACCAGCAATCTGTTGTTTTTATTAAATAAAAAAATAAAACTATGAACATAATAAAGATTGCTGACTTTGAAAAACTTAAAAGCACTAACAAAACAGAGATTAAAACAGCAACAAAAGTCAAAAATAAATTTGGAAACTCCTTTGTTTTGTTCCTATACAAAAGAAAAACAAGTAAAACCAGGAAAAAGCCAGCCATAGAGTTAGGATGGGAAAAGGTGGCATAAGGTCTTAAACGAAGTTGATTATAAAAATAAACCAATGCTGTATCAGATCCAGTTATAGACAAAGATCTCTCACCAAGATAATAAAAGACACTGCCAAAACTTCTACCATACCAAAACTGAAATACAGCCAAAAACAACTGTACAACAAGCATAGAGACAATAGTTATCAACATAAGCCTTTGATTAAAAAGTTTTTCCTTTTTAAAAAGCAATACAGCATAAATATAAAAAATGAGCAGATAAATTATTATCCATTTATAAACAGTTGTTACAGGATTTACAGAAAATAATGTATTAACAATACTAAAGCCAACAAAGATTAAAAACTGCTTTCTTTTAACCAATTTAAACAGTTCAGCAGAGTATAGACTTACAAATAAAACAACAATAATCATAAAAAAAGATACCTGAACAGCCAAAAGATCTTTTCTAACGCCGTTTAGCAATGCATAATCTGCAAAAAAGTACTTATTAAGCTGTGTAGGCAAAAAAAATAGAGAAGAATAAAACAACAGCTGTTTAAAATAATTTAGATTGAGTTTCAACCTCATCTGGTTTTTCTATATAATCTAAAACTTTTATCTTACCAAAAACCCCATCATAGCCAGAGATTAAACTGACCTTTCTTTGTCTTAAATTGTTTATACCTTTTGCCAAAAGAGGGCCAGCAAACTTTTCAATCTCAGATATGGGTTTATCAAGCAAAATAGAAAACTCATCAGCAAAATTCTCAAGCAATTGGTTATACTTGGCAAAGGCCTTAGTTTTAGATGACTCAATCTCTTCAAGTATTTCCAGCAGAGGAACTAAAGACACAAAAGGCACTCTCTTTCCTTGCTTATCTCTTACAAAGACAACTCCATTGGCATTGGCTCTAAACTCCAAGTCCTCTTCTTTAAACACCCTTGCAGAAAGATCTCTAACCCTATCTTTAACACCAATTATCAAAGGTTTTCCGCATTTAGGACAGATGCCATTTTGTTTTCTAACCTCTTCAGGTTCTAAACTTACCTGACAAGCTCTATGACCGCTTAAATGATACTTGCCTTCTTCAGGAAAAAACTCAATAGTAAAACCTAATCTCAAGTTGGATTTCTGACCTTTTATAGCCTTATAAAGATCAAAGTAATCAAAAGATTTCAGATCTTCAGCATAAAACACAGTAGCCTCTCTACCCAGCTTTGGACCAGAATGAGCATCTGAAAAAGACAAAATCCTTCTGTTATCCAGATCCTTGACCTGCCAATTCATAATAGGATCTGAGGAGAGCCCTGTCTCAATAGCATAAATGTATTTTTCAAACTGGCCAAAGGCTTCAGCAACAGAATCAAAACCAGATCTGGAACCGAACAATGAAAAATGCGGCGTCCAAATATGAGCTGGGATAATCAATGCCTTTGGCTCTATCTCAAGAACTATCTCAGAGATCTGCTGGACTGTCAAACCCACAATAGGTCTGCCATCTGAAAACAAATTACAACCACGGTTGATAAGATCAGTATTTATTCTTTCTGCAGATTGAACTGAAGGGACAAATATTAAAGTATGAATTCTGCGGAGCTTATCACCTTGTTTATAAATACTTGAGATCTCAGTTGATAAAACAAACCTTGCTTTAAAGCCATAAATCAAATTTTTGTCTTTTAAAACAGATTTCTTGAAAGCAAAGATTCCAGGAGCTACCTCCTCCAAGTTTTTTTGAATCTCCTTAAACCATAAAGGATGAGTCCAATCACCTGTAGCAGTAAGATTGATTCCTTTTTTTTCAGACCATTCAACTATGTGGAAAAGATCCATCTTTGAAGAAACAGCCCGAGCATACTTAGAATGAATCTGAAGATCTGCTATAACTCTTACCATAAAGCAATTATAACAAAATTAAGTTGTAATTATTACAAAACTACTATACTGTTGTAAACTAAACAAAAATTGCTATAATTAAAAACTATGGGAGATTTCAATAAAATCTTTGCTATTGTCTTGGGAGGCATTATAACAATTGCGATATTAGTCTTTATAATAAGTCGTTTGACTAATTTTTTTAAGGGAGCAAACTTTCAGCTACCCAAAGTTTTTCAAACTCAAACAGAACCAACTCCAACGCCAACACCTTTTGAAACAATAGTGGTAGAAACAAAAAAACCCTTCCTTAGACCTTACACCAACTGTACCAACAAGACAGGTTCAAGGAACCAACCAATATCCAGAAACAGGACCAGAGAGTTATATTTTGCTTATCATAGTGGCTTTACTTAGTCTTGGAGTATATCTTAAAAGGCTTTCTGCCTAGTAAATGCTTAACAAACAAACAGTTAGCATAAACAAAGACTGTTTGATATTTAAGATAGTCTCAATAAGTAAACTGTTTTTTTTAAAGCCAAAAAGGCCTTAAAACATTGGTAAATCAAAAGCCTGACCGATAAGACCTACTATAAACACTGCTGATAAAGCTATAAAAATACCTATTAATGATCTTATTATAATGCGTTTACCATAACTGATTTTTTCAGGATTTCCGGATGAAGTCAGAATTACAAAACCTCCATAAACAAGATAAACAAAGGCCGCGGCTCCAACAAGTTTGAAAATAACATTTAAAATTGAACTGACTACATCAACAGCGGCTCCAGCTTCTTGAAAAGAATCTAAATTAGTATTGATACAACCCAAAAAAGTGTAAACTGCTCCTTTCTTCCTAGCAGGAGGCTCTTTAGTATTAGGATCAGTTATTAAGGTTTTACCATCTGGTTGATCCGGCACATTTCCTCCATATAAATCTGGGTAAAGACATTGAGCACAGCTTTTCCAATCACTAGGAATATCCTCTGGATTTTGATTTAAACAAAATCCACACAGGTCACAGGTCGCCTGTAAGTTTGGTTGATTGTTTGCATTGTTTGTATCTTCCTGAGCAAACACAGCTGTCAGAATAAAAAAACAAGACAACAAACTCAAAAAAAGGTAGAATATGTACACACTCAAATTTTTTCGCATATAAAAATTATATATGATTGATCTTAAAAAAATCCTTAAATTTTTTATAATATTGGTTCTATTTTTTATCTTTTTGCCTACTATAAGGGCTGATGAACTTGATGATATCAACAAACAACTTGACGATTTAAGGAGACAGTTGGAACTATCAAAACAAGCTACAGAACCATTGCAACAACAACTTACCAAAATTCAATCAGACCTGGACAGAATCAAAAATGAAGTTTTTGCAATAACTGCAGAATTAAACCAAAAAGAATTAGATATTAAAGAGGCTGAAAAAAAATTACTAAACCAAGAAAAACAACTGCAAGAACGCGTTTATCAACTTTATAAAAACCTTAATAAAACCGATCCTTTAGTTTTTATTTTTTCGAGCAATAATTTCACACAGTTGACTAGGCTCTTTTTTTATCAAAATAAATTGATAGAAAAAGATAAAGCAGAAATAATCAAGTTTTATTATCTAATCAAAAGAATTGAAGAAGACAAACATAACCTTGCCACTCAAAGAGATAGGCTAACTGCAATCAACAAAAGACTTGATGAACAATCTAAGTTTTTAGCTGAAGAAATAAATAAAGCAAAAGCCTTTCAATCAGATCTAATAAAAAAAATCGCTGAATTAAGTAAAAGACAAAAAGAGTTATTGGCGGCTAGATCCGGAAGTTTCTTTACAGCCAGTATTGGAGAGGTTCCTTTATCAGATGATCCTGCTTCAAGTCCCAACTATAATCCAGGCTTTTCACCAGCTTTTGCGGCTTTTTCTTTTGGCGCCTATACCCACAGAAAAGGTATGAGTCAGTATGGAGCAAAAGGCAGAGCTGAATCTGGACAAAATTATGTTGATATCATTAAAGCCTACTATGGAAAAGAGCCAAAGGAGGTTGACACAGGAGGCACAATAAATGTATCTGGTTTTGGAGAGCTTGATTTTGAAAATTATTACCTTCTAGGTATTGCAGAGATGCCATCATCTTTTCCATTTGAAGCCTTAAAAGCTCAAGCAATCGCCGCCAGAACCTACGCATACAGATACAAAATATCAGGATCAAGTATCTGTACCACGCAGTCTTGTCAGGTTTTCTCAAAGTCTAAAGCAGATAACCCTCCTGAACTTTGGAAAAAAGCAGTAGAGGAGACAAGAGGTTTGATTATAGAAGGAGTTGTAGGGTACTACTCATCCACCACAGGAGGTTATCTGACAACAAGTGGCTGGGATACTGAATGTAGAAGCCAAAATTGCTGGCCAGACTCAGCTTATGAAAAAAAAGCAGGCAGTCCTTGGTTTTACAAAGCCTGGTATAGAGAATCTTATTCTAACTCATCTGCCAGCTGTGGCAGAAATCATCCATGGCTAACAGAAGAAGAGATGACAGACATCCTAAACGCTTGGGTTGTCAGAAACAAAGGATCAGAAGAAGATGTAGCCAGAATATTGCCGATTACCATTAAAAACTGTCCAATTGATAATATCTCAAGCCAAGACAACCCTCTTTCAGTAGATGAGATGAGAAACAAAGCCAATCAACTTGGTGGATCATACTCAAAAATAAACAGTGTATCAATAACATTTAACTCACAAGGTTATACAGGAAACATAACCTTCCAGACAAACAGAGGATCTGTAACTATTTCTGGAGAAGAGTTTAAAACAATTTTTAATTTAAGAGCGCCAGGATATATATCTATCAGAAACAGCCTTTACAATATCGAAAAGAAATAAATAATCCTTAAACCTTTAAAATAATTTAAAAATCACCAATTAAACTCATAACATATAAAAAACAATGCTTCAAAGATCTTAGAGCAGTCTAAATTATTAAGCATACCATGAGACTAGTAAAAAGAACAAAATTAGATAAGGCTTAACTGCAAAACAGCAGAATAAAAAAACTCAAATTAACAACTGCTTGACAAGCCAAGTGTAAATGTTTATTATTTGTGGATAAGTTGTCCACATTTTATTATGTTTTCATTTTGGCAAGATCTATTAACAAACCTCGAAAACCAAAAAGAACAGCATCCAATATTACTGCCAATACTGAAACAGCTAAAACCTGCCAAAATAGAGAAGAACAAACTTTATCTGCAAACAGATAACAAAGGTGTACTTTACTTTTTAGAGAAGAGAAAACAAGAGATAGAGCTTTTGATAAAAAATTTTTCTGACAAGGAATATAAAATAGACTTTACCCTAAAACAAAATGCAAAAACAAAACAAAAGCTAAAAAAAACGCCTCCATTAATTGAGTATTCTTTGTCTTTATCTGCAAAACTTGTAAAAGCAAACCTTAACCCAAGATTTACTTTTGAAAACTTTGCTGTAGCTCCAACAAATCAGGTAGCTTATGCCGCATGTCAATCCATAATTGAAACTCCAGGCAAAGTTTACAATCCCTTATTTCTATACGGAGGTGTTGGAGTAGGAAAAACTCATTTGGCACAGGCTACAGGAATTAAAATAATAGAACAGCATAAAGATAAAAAAGTCTTCTTCTCACCAGGAGATCAATTTACAAATGAGCTAATCCAATCAATTCAAAATAGATCAACAAATAACTTTAGGAAAAAATACAGATCACTTGATGTTTTAATAATAGATGATGTTCAGTTTATAGCAGGAAAGACAGCTGTACAAGAAGAGTTTTTCAACACCTTCAACTCAATTGTTTCTGCTGGAGGACAAATTATTTTAATATCAGATAAACCGCCATCAGAGATAAAAAAACTTGAACAACGACTAAGATCGCGTTTTATGGGAGGACTTATTGTTGACATTCAAAATCCTGATTTTGAGCTTCGTACAGCTATTGTTTTAATTAAAGCCCGAGAAAAAAATATACCCATAGATATAGAAGCCGCTAAACTTATTGCAGAAAATATTCAAGACACTAGAGGATTAGAAGGCACTTTAATCTCAATTTATGCCCAAGTTTTAAATAAATACAATCAAGATGCTATAACATTTGAGATCGTCAACAACTATCTTAATAAAAGCATGAGTATAAAAAAAACAGATATCTTAGATGTCATCAAAACTGTTACAGCTTTTTATGGTGTCTCAGCTACTAAAATAAAAGGTCCAAGCAGAATATCAGAGATCGCATTAGCCAGACAAGTAATTATGTATATTGCCCGCGAAAAACTTAACTATAAGTACGAAGACATTGCAGTTTCTTTAAGACGCAAAGATCATACAACAATAATGCACGGAGTTGATAAAATTAAAAAAATGATTATAAAAAACCCTAATTTTAAGAAAGAAATAGATCAAGTATTATCTCTATTAGATCTACTTTAATATTTCAACATCTAATCCACGAGGTTATAAACATAAAACAAATTATATAAAACATTAAATTGACAATCTAATCTTTATGTTATACACTTATACACATTACACTACTAATTCTAAATAATAAATATGACGATTAATATTAAAAAAGATTTATTAAAAGACAAACTTCAGTTTAGCAATCTATTTACAAAAAGCTCTTTAATTCAACCAAGTCTGGGAAATATTTTATTTGTATTTGAACCAACTAAATTAAATATCTACTCAAGCAACTTATCTTCTTTTTATACAACTTCTATTGATATAAAAAGCGATTTAAAAGAAAAAAAAGAGGTTGTTTTTGATCCTAAAAAACTTATTGAGATTTTATCTTTTGTTCAAGATGATCAAGTAAGTTTTTCTATTGATGAAAAGTTTTTATCATTTAAATCAAAGAATGTAAAAGCAAAGTTTCCAATTTCATCAAACAACCAGTATCCTTATCCTTCAAAGATAGAAAAAACCTTAACTTTTGATACTAAAACAATTGTTCCAGCAATAGAATCTGTTTTGTTTTCTTCAGCTAATGATGATACAAAACCTGTGTTAACTGGTATCAATTTTGTAAAACATGAAGACAAATTGCTTATTGCTTCAACAGATGGTTTTAGATTATCTGTCTTTACAGCAGATGATCTTGATTTTTCGGATTTTGTAGATGACTCCATAGTTTTGCCATCTGATTTTTTATCTATTGTTTTAAGAAGAATTAAAGAAAAAAAACAGGTTAAACTTGGTTTTGACTCTAAAGAGAAACTGTTTTATTTTGGAGTAGAGGAGGATAGTTTTTATACTCGTATTATAGATGAAGAGTTCCCTGCCTTTTTACAGGTTATTCCTGAAAACTTTAATTTGTTTATTGAGGTAGACAAGGACAGTTTCATAAAAAATATTAAAATCGCTTCTGTTTTTGCCAAAGATTTTTCCAACATCGTTGTTTTTGATGTTTCAGATAAAGGATTTAATATCTATCCACGCAGTGATGAATCTGAAGGTGAAGGCGAGGTTTTTCAATCAGCAAAGGTTAAAGGAGAGTCTTTAAAGATTGCTTTTAATTTCAAGTATGTTTTAGATTTTTTAAATAATACCAAAGGTGATATTGTACAGATAAATATTGTCTCTGCTCAAGCTCCAGCTCTTTTTAAGATAAAAGAGGATAAAAACTTTATTCATATTATAATGCCTGTAAAAATCAGTGTTTGATTAGCTTTTGTTAAAGCTCAAAGATACGAGTTTTTTTCTCTATTGCAGGCTTAACTTGAGATAAAAATCTTTCTGTACTTGAAAGCCTTTTGTGTCCAACGATCTGTGCCACATACTCAATTGAAGCTCCATTTGACAACTGATGAGCAATAAAAGTATTTCTAAGATCATTTACGGTTGCATTTTCAATACCAACATCATCAAAGCAACGGCTTATGATTTGTCTGATATTTCTTATTAGCAAAGGAGTACCCTTTCTAGTTACAAAAAGGTGAGGATCCTTGGTCTCTGGTCTTACTTTAAGGTATTCTTCTATAGCTTTCTTAGCAGGTTCTGTAAGAGGGATTTCTCTTTCTGGAGTGGAACCATATCTTCTTATTATTAAAGAGTTGTCTTTGATATCGCTAAGTTGGATGTTGGCTAGTTCTCCTATTTTCAAACCTGTCTGGAGTATAAGTTCAATCATCGCATAGGTTCTTGTATCTTTTTTGGCGTAGTCTCTTAGAGCCATATACTCAAGTTTACTTAAAATTCTAGGCGGATTAATTTTTTGTTTAGGATGCGATACATCCAGCGAAGGATTATAGGTAACAATTCCTTCGTTTTTCAAAAATTTGAAAAAGGTTCTTATTGAGTTAAGTTTTCTAGAGGCAGATTTTTTGGTATAGCCATTATTTATAAGTTCTGTTATGAACTCTTCAATCTGTTGTTTTTTGACCTCTCTAATATCTTCTATCTCTTTTTTGGTTAAAAACCCAATAAATTGCTCTAAATCTTTTTTATAAGCAATTATTGTAAAATTGGATTTTCCTTGTTTTTCTAAGTTTGCTATAAATTTTTCTAATATTTTAGCCGGTGTTTCTGGTATCATAATATCAGCCTATAATATAACACATAAATCCTTAAAAAACAATATTTTTTTAGCCTTTTTTATTTTTTATGTAATTTGTGCGCTTTATTTTTTTTATTTGACAAAACTTCATCTTGACATCTTTTTAAAAAAAGCCACAATATAAATATGGATAGTATTTCTTTGCTTAAAGAAAAAATCAAAAAATTAAGCCAAAAACAAACTAGAGAAAAGGAGTCTACTTTTACTGCTAAAAAGACTTTAACTCAGTCTAATCTTGAGCATTCTGTAGAAAAAAATGAAATTCAAAAACAAGTTGCTGAGGTCAAAGAAAGAGTCAATCAAAATAGAAATCTTGACTCAGTTTTGTATGAGTGGCGATCTCCATTGAGGCCATATAAGAGATTTAACTTCAAGATTTTAAGGTTTTTTATTGCTTTTACTTTGCTTATTAGTTTGCTTTTATACTTTTTCAATGCCTATACTTTACTGCTCACATTCTTAACAATTGTCTTTTTAATTTTTGCTTTTTTGATAACACCTCCTCCAACAGTAGTTAATAGGATCTCTTTGTTTGGAATTGAAACTGGTGATTTAATTCTGCGTTGGGAAGATTTTAGTTTTTTTTATGTCGAAAAGAAACTTGGTTTTTATATTATAAATCTGTTTTTATTAGGACCTATCGCTTCAAAGATCATGTTAGTCGTTGAGTCAGAGGAAGATAAAGATAAGATTGTTGAAATTTTGTCTATTGTCTTGCCTTATAAGAAAAATATTAAACATGGTTTTTTTGACAAATTATTTGAGATTTTTGACGATTTAATTGCAGATAACGAGGCTACATCAAAGAAAGTAGTTTTGCCTTAAAGTCTACAGCAGGAATTGTTTTAACTCCTAGTTTTTTAGCCCAAATTAGTACGCCTTCGTCTGTGGTTGTTAAGTAAGCATTAAGCTCTTTTGCCAAAAGCAAAACATCTACATCTGTTGGGCTGTCTAAGAAGTTAGTTCTAATTGCTTTTCTAAATCTCTCCCTTAATTTGTTTATAAAAGGAGCAAAAAACAGTTCTTTTTCTTTGCTGTTTTTAAAGTTGTTTTTTCTGTTTAAAGCAGTTTCATAGCTTTGTCTAATTTGTTCTTCAGCTATTTTTAGAGCCCTAAAAGTTCTTTGTCTGATATCATTGATTAGTTCATGTAAAAAATTGCCTGGAATCATTATTTTTTCTCTTTCAGGAGATTTAATATTTACTAATGTAAAAAAGTTTTTTAGTTCAATAGGTTGTTGTTCAAAAAAACTGTTAATTTCATCATAAACTGAGTGGGGTATAAAAAACTCTGCTTGTTTGTTTTTTGATAAGGCTTCAATTAGAGGATTAAGCTCTGACAAAAGCTCGGTAGTATTTGAGCCTAAATCTTTAATCTCTTCTAGGTTAAATAAGATATTTGTGTCAATTACAAAGTTTTGCATTATTCTATTTTATCATTTTTTATCTGTCCTAAGAATTCAATATTTAAAGCCTTATTAAATCTTTTTTCTCTAATCTCAAAAACAGGTAAATCTTCAAAAGTCTTTGATATAGCCGTCCAGAAAATTAAATCTGTTTCAGTTGCAAGCATTTGATAAAAAAAATCTTTGTCTAATTTATCAGAGTAGAGAGGTTGGACTGCTTTTTGATTATATAAAACCTCTGAAAGCTGTTTAGTTTTTTCAAAAAACCTCTTTTGGTTAAAAATAAGAAGATAAAAATTATTTTGGCGGAAATCTTTAAGTTGTGGGTAAATAAAAAAATCAGTTTTATTTATTATCAAAGCTGAGAATGTTTTAAAAACTTTTGCATCTTTTTTTAAAATCGTAAAGTTTTCAGGTGTTAAAATGTTTTGATCTTCATTTTCATTTTTGATTTTTTTGTCAATCAGTTTATAAAAGCAACATCTGTTGTTTTCTGTATGAACAGCAAAAATTTTGCCAAAAATTTTCTCGTAAATATTGATAAATTTATCTTTATTAAGCTCAAATCCATAGTTGTCTAAGGTTTTTCTTATTGCTAAAAACAATCCGTTATTGCCTCCGGGAAAGGTTAAGAATTTTTTATCTTCAAAAAGCAACACAGGATCTTGATCAATGCAATAAATAGAGCTTTGGAACTGTCTAATATCCTGCAAAATTTTGTCTAGATTTTTGTCAATTAGTTGTTTTGTTACCACAGCTTATTAACTTTAACTAACTTAAATATTTATCTTTTTGTTCAATAAATTATATAGCTAAACTTAAATTTTTTGTTTCAATTTGAGTTTGGTTATAGTATAGCCTTCAACTTTATGTGATATAGTTTTATACAAATTTTTATGCTTGACACACAAGTTGTAGTGTTATATTCTTTCCTTGAACTCTAAATAAGTTTTGATCATGAAATGTGTTTTTTGTTTAAACAGTACGACTGAAGTTGTTGAAACGAGGGTTATCAATAGTGGTTTAGCTATAAGGAGAAGGAGAAAATGTCCTAAATGCGAGAAAAGATTTACAACTTATGAGAGATTAGAGGTTTTGCCGATTTTAGTAATTAAAAGAGATGGAAGACGGGAGAAGTTTGATGAACAAAAAGTTAGACAGGGTATTATCAAAGCCAGTGAAAAAACAACAGTTACAAATGAAGTTATTGATGATATTGTAGATAAAGTGTGGAATAAGATTAGGCAGAACAACTCAACTGAGATTAAAAGTGTAGAGATAGGTAGACTGATTGCTGATGAACTGAAGAAGATTGATAGAATAGCTTATATAAGATTTGCTAGCGTGTTTAAAAGATTTGTTGATATTGAAGATTTAAATAATGAAATAAAAAAGTTATAAATTTTTAAATTAGTTTTATGAACAACTCTGATATTTCCACTAAGGTCTTTTTAGATAGATACTCTCTTAAAGATGAAAAGGGCAATCCTATAGAGAAAACGCCACAAGAGCTTTGGAGAAGAGTAGCCAAGGCTGTTGCAAGTAATGAGAAGACAGCAAAACTTAAAAAAGATTGGGAGAAAAAATATTACTGGGCTATGGAAGATTTTAAATATGTGCCTGGAGGAAGAATCTTGACAGGCGCAGGTTCAGGCTATGGTGTTACTTTTTATAACTGTTTTGTTATTCCTTCGCCTCAAGATTCAAGAGGAGGGATCGTTGATTGTTTAAAAAATATGATTGAGATTATGTCTCGTGGCGGAGGAGTTGGTATTAATCTATCTACTTTAAGACCAAGAGGTGCTAGAGTGTTGAAGGTCAATGGTTTTTCTTCAGGTCCTATGAACTGGGCTGAATTATTTTCTTTGGCTACAAGAGATATTATTCAACAGGGTGGCACTAGAAGAGGCGCATTAATGTTAATGCTCTGGGATTGGCATCCAGATATTGAGGAGTTTATAACAGTAAAGCAAGATCTAAATAGAATTACTGGAGCAAACCTTTCTGTTTGTGTTTCAGATAAGTTTATGGAGGCTGTTAAAAAAGATCAAGACTGGCAGTTGGTCTTTCCAGATACACGGGATCCTGAGTATGATCAGTTATGGGATGGAGATATAGAAAAATGGAAAAAAATGGGCAAGAAACTAAATGTTTACAAGACTGTAAAAGCCAGAAAGATCTGGGATCTAATTGCAGAAGCCGCTTGGAAATCAGCTGAGCCTGGCGTTGTGTTTATGGAAAGATATAATAAACTTTATAACAATTGGTACTGGAATAAAATAATCTGTGTAAATCCTTGCGGAGAAGAAGGTTTACCTGCATGGGGGGTGTGTAATTTGGGCTCTATAAATCTATCTGCTTTAGTAAAAGGCGATGGTATTGACAAAAAAGCTGAGTTTGATTTTGATCTGTTGAAAAAGATTGTACGAATAGCAGTTAGATTTCAAGACAATATTATTGATTTAGATAATTATTTTTTTGAGGGTATTAGAAAGACACAGCTTGAAGGAGAGAGGAGAATCGGTTTAGGCACAATGGGTTTAGGCGATGCTTTAATAAAACTTCATTTAAGATACGGATCAGATCAGTCTTTAAAGTTTATAGACAAAGTTTATAAAATAATCAGAGATGAAGCTTACAGTGAGTCTGCTAGATTAGCAAAAGAAAAAGGCAGTTTTCCTAAATTTGATAAGAGTAAATATCTGAAAGGTGGTTTTATAAAACAACTGCCAGACTCTGTTAAAAAAGAGATATCAAAGAACGGCATTAGAAATTCTTTATTGCTAATGCAGGCTCCTACTGGAACAACATCTTTATTTGCTGGTACAACCTCTGGTATTGAGCCTGTTTTTGAGTTTGAGTTTCTACGAAAAGACAGATTAGGTCAGCATATCATTAGACATCATTTATGGGAGAAATGGTATAACAAGCATAAGAAAGATTATGAAGCTGGTAAAATCAAAAAACCAGATTACTTTGTTTCAGCAAACGAATTAACTCCAGAAGATCATGTTAAGGTTCAAGCCGCAATACAAAAATATGTTGACGCTTCTATTTCAAAAACAGTAAATGCTCCTAATACTTATACAGTTGATGATGTAAAAAAACTTTATAACCTTGCCTATTATCTAGGTTGTAAAGGTATTACTTTTTATAGAGAAGGATCTAGAGATGCTGTTTTGGAAAGAATTGATAAGAATAAAGAAGAACCGAAAGAAGATAATGAGCCTAAGATTAGACCAAGGCCAATGGTTGTCTCTGGAACAACTTACAAAGTTAATACGCCTGTAGGCACAGCTTTCATTACTATAAATACTGATCCTGAAAGAGAAGAAGAGCCTTTAGAGGTTTTTGTTAATGTTGGAAAAGCTGGATCAGATGTTGCGGCAATGGCAGAGGGTTTAGGTAGAGTTATATCTTTATTTTTAAGGGTATCATCTAAACTTAAGCCAAAAGAAAAGGTCACTGAACTTATTAAAGAACTTAAAGATATTGGAGGAGCCCGGACTTTAGGTTTTGGTCAGAACAAGATAAGAAGTCTGCCAGACGCAGTTGCAAAGGTTTTAACAATGCATTATAAAATTAACGCTAATGGATCTGCTAAAGACTATGATTTACCTTTGCTGGTTAATTCACAAACGCAAGAGAGTTTGATTAAGACCGGAGCCAGTTCTTTTGATCTTTGTCCTGGTTGTGGAGAGTTCAATTTAGTTCATGAAGAAGGTTGTAAAAAATGCTATTCCTGTGGTTATAGCGAATGTTAAGTTGTTTGTATGGTAAAGCTATATACTAAAAACGGCGATTCTGGCAATAGTTCTTTGTTTTCTGGAAAAAGGTTAAAAAAATCTGATTTGATTTTTGAGGCTTTAGGACAGATAGATGAGCTTAATGCTTTAATTAGTCTAGTTTTATCTAAAATGTATTTTAAAGAGTTTTCTGATTTGTTGATTGAGATACAAAAAATTAATTATTTGGTAATGGCAACTTTGGCAGGTGATAAAAGACCTATAGCGGGCATAAGTGATTTAATAAAAAAATTAGAACAAAAGATAGATTTTGTGCTATCAAAAAAGGAAGTTTCAAATAGATTTTTGTTGTTTAATGACAACCTGTTTTCAGCTGAAGCAAATTTTTTAAGAACTTTTGTAAGAAAGGTAGAGCGAGTTTTAGTTAGCTGTCTAATAGACTATAAATGTTTAGATAATAAAGAGAGTAAATCTTTAATTCTTGCCTATGTTAACAGGTTGTCTGACTTTTTCTTTGCTGTTTCGCTTTGGTATGCTGATCGTAAAACTGAATTAGTTAGAAAGGCTTAATCTTGATGGTTCTTTTAATAATGTTTATACTTATTTAATATGACTAATTACACTCCTATTGATATCAATAAATTGCAAGAAAAGTTTTTTCTAAGGGCTGGTTCAAAAGAAAGTTTTCTTCCAGCACAATCTATTGAAGAGTCTGCAGATTATGGTGGTAAGGAAACAAAAGAATTAGATCTTGAAAATAGAGTACAGGTTCGTCAGCAAGAAATAAAAATAGATAAGAGTTTGTTTAAGTATGGACTAAAACCAGTTAAGGTAGAGTTTGAAGAAGGTACAGAAAACAGTTTAAATTTTGGAGTAAGCGATGATAAAATCTGGAATGGGTTGCACGCTCCTGTAAACTCATCTTTACGATGGTTCTCAGAGCTTGCTGTCTACATTCTTAAGAAATTCAATATTAAATTAAAGAAGGTCAATGGCAAAGTTATTAGAGTAATGACTGGCTGACTAATAAGATCCTTATATAACTTTATTTATTTCTTCTAAAAACCCGTTTTTATCTCTTGCTCCTATAAACTCTGCTACTTTTTTTCCATTTTTAAAGATTAAGAAAGTGGGTATTGACATTATATTATATTCTTGAGCCAGGTCTTGATTTTCGTCTACATTTACTTTTACAAATTTTAGTTTGTTTTGTAGCTCTTCTGCTAATTCTTCAAAAATTGGAGCAGTTATTTTGCAAGGTCCGCACCAATCAGCGAAAAAATCAACTATAACTGGGAGTTCTGATTCTAAGACTTCTTTTTTGAAACTCTCTGTTGTTGCTATTGACACGCTCATAATTGTGAGTATATCAAAAAATATATTTTTGTAAAGTAGTTTTTTAGGTTATGCAAACTGTTTAAAATATATATAATTAAATTATGAGAAGAAAGTACTTTAAAATTTTGATAAAACAGTTATTGTATCTACTGCCATTCTTGTTTATTTTTGATTGGTTTATTATAAAAGAGAGAAGCTTTTTTTATTTATTAAAAGTTTTAAATTTGTTATGAATATTAGGTTTTTAAAATTCTTTTTTGATGAAAAAGATGTCTTTTTGCTCATATTTTTAATTATTGTTTCGTTAGCAAGTCTTTTTAATTTTAGTTTAGATCCGTTTAACAATAGGTCTTTAATAGTAATTGGTTTGTTTGCTTTGTTTACAAGATCATTGGTTTCTGCTGTGAGATATGATAAGTATTTTTATATTATGATTATTGCTTTATTTTTAAGTTTGTTCTTTTCTCCTTATACTGTCGGGTTATATTTAACAATAGCTTTAATATGGTATTCAAAAACTGTTTGAAAATTTTTTTAATAGGTTGTCTGTTGTTTTTAGGTTATTCTGCTGTATCAGCGCAGTCTTTAGAGCCTTATTGTAAAGATGGATTTTACGAAATTCCAAATGAACCGGTTTGTAGTAGAGCGCCTAAATGTGATGGTTATAATTATGATGAAACTGCAGAGTTGCCTTACCCAAATCCTCAGGCCTGCATGGGAGATGGAGATAATAGATTTGGTTGTGATGGTTGGGTTCCTTTATGTTGCTATGAGGTTGCCAGAACTGGAGATTTTACCAAATGCGTAGGTTATTGGGAAAGACTGTGGTGTTCTCCTTATCAATGTGATACAGCAAGGAGTAATGGCGCCAGCGATGATCAATGTGGTGGTAGTTGTCTGTGTGGTCATGCTTTTAAGTCTTATTGTGGAAAAAGACCGCCATTGCCTTTAGAGGATAGGTTATCTGGCAAGTATAAATATGGTACTAGATTGAATTTGGCGACTCCAACGCCTACTGCTGTTCCTACACCTAATCCAACTGCACCTCAGACACCAACGCCTACACCAACATTAGTTAGTTTTCCGACTTATCCTACAGGGACAACTACTATTGTGCCTGAACCGACTAAAGTTTTTTATAATATAAACTCAACTCCAACAATGGCTGTTCCAAAAAACAATTTTGTATCTCCTACACCAACTGAAAAAAAATTGCCAGAGGAATTTTTTCCCAAATGGTTTTTTGGAGAAGAGGATAAAGAGCCAGCAACAACTCCGATAGCAACTCCAACAGTTGTTAACCCAACTCAAGGAGTAAAAAAATCATTCCGTCAGTACCTACAAGAAAGACGAGCTAAGGTAGCTTTTGAGATTAAAGTTGATTATAAGACAGTAGCGCCGATTGATTCTGGTATCAACAAGACGCAAGAAGTTAAAAAAGAAGTGTTATCTCTAGACAAAAAAATTTCAAACACAATAGATAATTTTTTTAAAGATTTGTTCAATAATTTGCTTCATAATAAGATAGTTCTTTTTTGATAGTTAATGATTAGATTAGTTAGATATACAATTGTTTGGATTTTGTTTTTTATTTTTATAAAAAGTTCTGTTTTTGCGTTTTCACAAAATAAATTCGGTATTCATTTGGCTAGGCCTGATTATGAAGAGGTGGTTAAGGCAGCAAATTTAGTCAATAGCTCTGGAGGTGAGTGGGGTTATGTAACAGTTGTTATGCAGGAAAATGAGCGAGATTTGCAAAGATGGCAAGATTTTTTCAATGAATTAAGAAGGCATAAGTTAATTCCAATTGTCAGATTAGCAAGTTCTCCTGAAGGCAGTGTCTGGAGAAGGCCAGATAGATCAAGTATAGATGACTGGGTTAATTTTTTGCAGAGTTTAAACTGGGTTGTAAAGGACCGTTATATAATTTTATTTAATGAACCTAATCATGCAGTTGAGTGGGGAGGCCGGGTTGATCCAGTAGATTATGCAGATACAGCATTGGAGTTTGCCAAAAGACTGAAACAGGTAGATAGCAATTATTTTATTATGTTAGCTGGTGTTGATTTGGCCGCTCCTGATTCAATGCCTAATTATATGTCTGCAGATAGATTTATAACAACTGTAGTAAATAGAATTGGAAAAGAGAACTTTGAGACCTTTTTTTCAGGTTGGGCAAGTCACTCATATCCTAATCCTTCTTTTTCCGCAAGCGTTTTTAAAACAGGGAGGTTAAGTGTTCAGGGTTATAAATGGGAGCTTAGTTTATTAAGATCTTTAGGAATAGATAAAGATCTGCCTGTTTTTATTACTGAGACTGGTTGGCGTTTGGGAGGAAGTTTAAGCGAGTCATTAATTGCTGATTATTATCGATATGCTTTTGTTAATATTTGGCTACCTGATAAAGATGTTGTTGCTGTTACACCTTTTATTCTAAATTATCATACAGAACCTTTTGCTAGTTTCTCATGGCAAAAGCCAAATCAGAACGATTTTTATGAATTTTATAATGTTGTCTCCGAAATTCCTAAAGTGCAGGGAGATCCTGAAATTATAGATACAGCTGAAATTAAAGGTTATGTAGGAAAAAAACTTATAGCAAACTCTAAATATCGATTTAAAATTGAGATTACAAATACTGGCCAAAAGATTTGGTCTGACTCAAGCAAGTATAAGATGACTTTAGTTGCTGATAACAATAAAGATTTAAAAGATAGTTTTGATATTAAGTTTACAAAGATTCCTCAATTGGAGCCAGAGGAGTCTTCAGTTGTTTATTTGGATTTTTTTACAAAAAAGCCTGGCTTGGACCTTAATCTATACTTAGTACTTAAAGACGATAGAGGATATGAGATTGCTAAAACAGAACCTTGGTTTTTAGAAGTTTCAAAATCTCCTTCATTGTTTATAAGTTTAAGATTATTCCCAAAGGTTTATAAACCAACAACAGAGGTTGAGGTTCAGATATTTGATAATAACGACTCTTTGGTTTTCAAGAAAAAACCAGTTAAGATTGTCAAAGGCGAAGGATTTATAGATCAGGTTTTTAATATTGAGTATGACAAAAAGTACCGCGTTGTTGTTTTAAAGGAGTATTATCTGCCTAGGCAAAGTTTTGTAGTTTTTAGGTCTGATCAGGAGAAAATCAACCTCAAATCTTTACTGCCATTGGATTTAGATGCAGATGGAGCCTTTGAAGTTTCTGATTTGCTCAAGTCTTTTGTTAGTTTAAGTTCTTGGTCTAGATGGTTGCCTTTTTAGGAAGTTGTTAAGAGTTTTTTTAGATTATGTACCTTTGAAGTTAGCTCTGTTTTAGACTTGCTACTTGCAAAATAACTTCCGACGCAAACTGCAGAGATTAGATTATTAAAGTCTCTAATGTACTGGGCTGATTTATCGTTTATGCCTCCATCTAAATAGATCTGGCTTGTATCTTTTTCATAAAACTTAGTTAAGTTATCTAAAACATAAGGTATAAATGGTGATCCCTGAAAGCCTGGGTTAACTGTGAGCACAAGAATTTTTTTAAGATCAGATCTTTTATTATATAATTGTAAGACAGTCTCAATTTCATCATTTGGATCAATATATATATAAATATTGTTGAGATTAAAAAAAGATCTGTAAGAGTTTAGATCTGGAAAGGTTTTGTAAGGTATAAAGATGTTTTTAATTTTAAGACTTGTCTCTGTTAATTTTTTTATTTGTTCTAAGTTTTTATCTATGTTTTCAGTCATTAGATGCAGGTCTATGTACAGAGTTCTTATAAGAGGTGTTTTGGTAAGGTCAGCAATTGATAAGGTGGAGTTGTGTACTAAAGTGTTATCTGCAATATCAATATGTACAGATTTGAAGATGCTAAGGTATAGTTTGAGCTTTTTTTCAAATATGTCTAGATCTTTTTCTAGTAGAGCAGGTATAATTTGCATTAACTAATTTTACAAAACTTAATGAAAAAAATTGCCTTTTTTTTAGTCTTTTGTTTTATTCTAACTAGTCTTTTTTGGCTTAGATTATACTCAAAAAAAGGATCTGATACCCAAAAACAGAGTAGAGTAGAATCAAAAAACAAACAAAAGCCATTATTAGTTGATAAGCAAACTGCGCCAGATTTGGAAACTGATTTCGAAACCAATGAAAAACTTGATGAAAAAAGAGAGTGTGTGCTACTCCCCTACTGGATAAAACCTGATAGGGGAGAGGATCTGTCTCAAAAAGAGGTTTTTTACTTTGGTATTGGGTTTGATTCTGCGGGAAATATTTTGGCAGATCAAGGTCTGCAAAGACTTGAAGAAACAGACATAAGTGTTTTTATAAAGCCAAAAATCGTGGTTAGGATGCTTGATCAAGAAGTCAGCTCCAAAATTCTATCGGATAAAAACTTGCGGGAAAAAGCAGTGTCTAACCTTAAAGAATTTACGACATTGCATTCTGGTTTTGATGGGTTTGTGTTAGATCTTGAGTTTTCACCTGTTTTTTATGATTTTTTGTCAGATGAAATTCTTTTATTTGTAAAAAAACTTAGAGGTTTGGCAGATGAACAGAATTTAGAGTTTGAGATTATTTTGTTTGCTGATAATTTTTACAGACAAAGACCGTACAATGTGTTTGAGATCTCAGATTATGTCGATCAGGTATGGATTATGGCTTATGATTTTTCAAAAAAAACTGGTCTGCCGGGTCCTAATTTTCCATTGGAAGGCAAAGATACCTATGGTTATGACTTGATAACTGCTGTTTCAGATTTTCAGGCTAATATGAAGCAACCATACAAATTAGGTGTTATCTTTGGTTTGTTTGGTTATGAATGGATTGTTGACCAAGAAAATAGGCCTTTAAATCAAGCTAAAGCTTTAACAACAAAACAGATTAGCCAAAAATATGTCGTAAATTGTAGCAATGATCCTAACTGTAGTTTAAAGGAGGATAGTAAATCTAAAGAAAAGATTATAACAATAAATAATGTTAAACTATCTGATCAGGATAATGATTATGTTTATCGTAAACTTCTCTACTTTGATGATCTGCAAACAGTTGATCAAAAGAAATCTGTTTTGAAGAAGCTTGGTGTAAATGATTTTTGTTATTGGGCATACGGATATTATTAATTTTCATCAATAAACTCTTGACATCATAGATAAAAAAATATATCTTTATAAATATGGCTGAAGTTTTGCTTAATTTAATTTTATTATTTGTTGCATCGTTTGTGGTTTATAAGGCTTCTGGTTTTTTTGTTCAGTCTTTGGCTAATTTATCCAAAAGAACTAGGATAAGCAAAATATTTTTAGCCGCATTTTTTGTAGGTATTGCAACTTCTCTTCCGGAAACAATTGTTTCTATTATTTCCACTGTGGAAGGTTATCCTGCTCTTGCTATTGGAAATGCTTTAGGGTCAAATATTGCAAATTTAAGCCTTATTATTCCTTTAATAGTTTTAATTGTAAATAAAGATTTAAAAGTAGACTTAGAGTCTTTTTCTTTTAGGCACTCTTTGTTTGTCCTTACAGCTACAGTTTTGCCATTTGCTCTAATTTTAGACAGGTCTCTAAGTTTGATGGACGCTTTCTTTTTAATTGTTATGTTTTTTCTCTACTCTAGTTATATTTTTTATTATAAAAAAAATAAAGTTGGAGTCTTTTCTTTTTTAAATAAAATAAAGGATCTTTTCGTTGAGCAACATTTTTGGAAGGATATTTTTGTTTTTTTGTTTTCCCTATTTACTCTTATTTTAGGATCATATGTTATCGTAAGATTAGCTGAAGTGTTGTCAAGGCAGTTGAGTTTAGGTTTTTTGGAAGTAGGCGCTTTGTTGGTAGCAGTTGGCACATCATTGCCAGAGTTTTTTGTAGGTTTATCTGCTTTTCGTAAAAAAGAGTCAGATATTGTATTCGGTGAGATCTTAGGTTCTTTGGTTACTAATGCTAATCTGGTAGTTGGTCTGTCTGCTTTAAGAACTCAGGTTGTTTTAATTGATCTAACAAGTTATACGTTAATGACAATGTTTTTGTTTTTTGTAATGATTCTTTTTTATATTTTCTCTCTTACTCAAAGAAAACTACAAAGATCTGAAGCTGTTATGTTGTTAGTTGTTTATGCTTTGTTTGTGTTTTTAATTCGTTTAGTATGAGGCTTAAGGTTTTCTCTGATGGTGGAGCTCGCGGCAATCCAGGTCCTGCGGCAATAGGTTTTTTGGTTTATAAGATGAGTCCAAAAGATGATGTTCTTTTGGTTAAAAAAAATGAGTATATAGGCGTTTCTACAAATAATAAGGCAGAGTATACAGCCTTGTTTAAGGCTTTAAGTTGGATTCTGGATAGATTTAAATCTAAAAATATAGATGAGATTATTTGTTTTCTTGATTCTCAGTTGGTATGTCATCAACTTAATGGTTTGTATAGGGTCAAGGATAAAGACTTACAGAGTTTAGTTGATAAAATAAAATCTCTTGAAGAAAGACTGCAAGCTGATATTAGTTATAATCATATTCAAAGATCTAGAAACAAAGAAGCAGATCTGTTAGTTAATTTGGCTTTAGATTCTGCAAATATCTAAATGCAGATAATAGTCAATATGGTATAATCTCAACAAAACGAAGACGCATTTGCCGCGGTGCTGGAATTGGTAGACAGGCAGGACTTAAAATCCTGTTCCCTTTTTGGGAGTGTGGGTTCGAGTCCCACCCGCGGCACCAATCAAATTCAGAATTACTGGGTTTAACACGAGCAATCCCTTCTGCTGACATTAAGGTCTGTTGCTTGTTGTTTAGCAAACGCTTTGCTTGGCAAATTTTCTGTCTAACGCTTTACTTTACTGCAATATCCCCTTTTCTTAATTCTTTGTAGGCATATATTATTTTTTGTTTTATGTTTTGAGGAGTTGCAGATGTCTTGAAAGCATTTCGGATGAGAGATTTGTTTATGTTTTTCCCTTAAAGATTACTGGATAATTTTTATTGTTGTTTAGTAAAACCGCACCAGCTTTGTGAGTTAACTTATTCTGCGATAATCCGGATTCGTTTCTAATACTTTAAAACTGTTAGGCAATTAATAAATTTGTTTTCATCAGGTAAGCGTTTGCTGTTTTTAATCTTTAATTTGTTTATTGAAAAACTTGAGTTAAGAAGTTTATTTTTGAGTCATATAAATTATATGCTGATGTTTTCAGTATCTTAAATGCTTAATTATTGTCAGATATAACATTTTGGTTTATACTAAATTAATAATATGGAAAGAAGATTTTGGTTGTTGTTTTTTGTTTTTATGTTTTTTGCTTTGAGCTATTCTTTATTAAAAGGGACTTTAGTGTATTTTGATCGTAGAAATGTTTTGGAAAGTTTGAAAAATATCTATGAACAAGAAAATAAAAAGAATATAGAGTTGAAAACTAAAGAAAGTTTTGCAGATAATCCGTTCTATATAGAAAAAATTGCCAGAGAACAGTTGCAGTATACTAAAGAAGGAGAAAAAGTAGTTATTATAAACTACGATAATTTTTTGCAAAACAAACAGTCTGCTACTGTTGAAGAAGATCATAAATCAGAGATCTGGAGATTATGGTTAGATCTTGTTTTATAAATTGAATTTTAAATTAATTTATACTATATTCAAAATATGTCAAAGTTAAGAGTTTTCTTAACGATATCTTTTTTTGTTTTTGGTGTTTTAGCTGTTTTATCTGCTTATTTAATTTTGTCAGATAAAGGCAAGTCTCTTGATAATAGTTCTTCTGCTCAATCCAATAGTTTATCAAAATACAACCTTATTTTTATAATAGCTGATGATATGCCTTATAATCTTTTGAATGTTTACAATAATATTTCAGATAATCCTTGGATTGATAATAGCATAGAACAGCAAAGATATAGGGTTTCAATCCAAACTCCTAATTTAGCTAGATTAGCAAGAGAAGGTGTTTATTTTAACAAAATGTATGTTTCAATGCCTGAGTGTGTGCCTTCAAGAGCAGGTCTGCTAACAGGCAAATATGCTCATATGAGCGGAGTGGAGTCAAACACCTCAGGATTTAATGTCGTTCGTAATCGAGACAACTTGGTTCAGATACTGAAAAATAATGGTTATTTTAATTATTTTATAGGAAAATGCCATCTTGGGTCAGATTATTATGAGGGAGCTTCTAATACTCGTATTGATGTTGATAAACAAAATCCAGAAGATATTTACAGATTTTTAAAGTCTGTTGGTTTTGATGATACTGTATCATTAGTTCCTGATCAAGGTTATGTTCCTGATTGGTACAATTTCCAGATCTCAAGGAATGGAGGTCCTGTTCAGAGCATAAATCCATCGACAATGGGATCTGACGGTAGAGCTTATATTACTAATTTTTTAACCAATGAGGCTATTTCTAAAATAAGAACTGCTCGCCAGCCTTTTATGATGTGGTTGGCGCATGTGACGCCTCATGCTTTGCATTTTGGCACTGAAGATGAGGCAGAAGACAAGCCTAATAATCTGCCGCCTTATATAAGGTCATTAACTAGATCTCAAGGCCCAAGCGGTTATCGATATCCAATTAACTCTTTGTACCAACCTCCAAGTTTTAATGCTGGTTTGTCTGATAAACCAAATATTCTTAGAGATTCTTATCCGTCTTTGGTTTATCAGATTGAAAAAAATAATATTAAAAGGAGGTATCAGGTTGCGCATGAGATGGTTAATAACCTAGATACTAGGATTGGAGATTTGTTTAATGCTTTACAGTCTTCAGGAAAACTTGATAATACAATAATTGTTTTTTACAGTGATAATGGTATTTTGTTTGGCGAACATAATCTGTATTTGAAGGGTCCATCTTTCTATGAAGAGTTAGTTAGAACGCCTCTAATTATTTGGTTTCCGCCAAGTCTAAGATCAAGATTTAAACAAGGAACAATATCAGCTTTAACTGCAAATATAGATCTTGCTCCAACGCTTTTGGACATTCTCAATCTTCCAGTGCCTAAATCTATGCAGGGAGTATCTCAAAAGCCAGTTCTACAAGGAAGGTTCACTAAAGTTAGAGAATCGGTCTTATTGCAGTTCGAGGATTGGGTTCACGGTAAATATCCAATGAGAGGAATAATAACTGATGATGGCTATAAGTTTACTCATTATCTTGCCACTTCTATACCTAAACTTTGCGCCAAAGGATTAAATTACTATGAAACCTGTACTCAGGGTGGCTCATATTCTGGCAAGGATATGGAGTTTTATAACTTAAATGAAGATCCATTTGAACTGAATAATATATTATACGATAGCAACACCAATACTGTGGTAATTGATAACAAATATAATCAGATGGTCAGAAGCAACTCAAATTACAGAGAGGCTTTGCTTAAGGTTGGCAGAGAGATGGCTTATCAACAAACAGTTTCTAATGATCCTTATCGAAGAAATATAACTAATTTAAGTTACAGAAAGATAGGTACCACTTCTGGACTTTTAAGTTTTAATACAGACAGTTTTAGTATTGTAGAGGTTCAGTATCAACAAAACAATTGTCAAGATTGTAAAACCCAAAGAGTAGTTGTTGACACCTTAAAAAAAGTTCATAATATAAGACTAGACAACCTTGAAAGAGGAAAGCGATATGACATAAAGATTTTTGCTATAAACCTAAATGTCAATGGAGCTTATAAAGAGATGAGTATTGTGGTAAGATGATTTATTAACAAAATATAACATTGCAGAGATTTCTATTTGTGTTATGGATTTGAAAAATCAAAAAGAACAAAAGAGTAGTTTTAAGTACTTTGTTTTACTTAAGGACTGGATTCGCAAAGAAAAAAATAAATTGGTTGAGACTAGGTCTGGTTTGAAAACCTTTCTTACAAAGATTAAATTTTTTGATAAATTCCATCAGAATCCTATTATAGAGCCTAATAATAATGAATGGGAAAGTTGGCAGACATTTAATCCTGGAGTTGTAAAGATTAAAGATAAAATACATATTATCTATAGAGCTGTAGGATCAGATGGTGTCTCTAGACTTGGTTATGCTGTTTCTACTGATGGTTTTACTATTAAACACAGATTGAGTTATCCTGTCTTTGAGCATAGAGAGTTTTTAACTAATGATAAGTATTTAGGTTTTTCTTTTTCGTCGGGCAATAGTTTGGGTGGAGCTGAGGATCCTAGACCTGTTTATATAAAAGAAGACAAACGCATTTATATGACTTATACGGCTTTATATAATGGTTTGCGTGTTGGTTTTTCATCTATTTCTGTATCTGATTTTTTAAATAAAAGATGGTTATGGACAAAACCTATTTATCTATCTCCTCCGAATCAGGTTCATAAGAACTGGATTTTGTTTCCTGAAAAAATAAATGGATACTATGTTTTTTTAACAAGTATTACTCCTAATATTGTTTTGCATAGAAGAAAGACATTGGTTTTTAAAAAAAATGAATATATTTCAAGTTATTATGATACTACTCTTGGCAAATCTTGGCTTTCTCCAAAAGGATGGGAAAAAAGAGTTAGGGCTGTTGGTCCTGTGCCCATAAAAACAAAATATGGTTGGCTGGTTTTTTACCATGCAATGGATGATAAGGATCCTGATAAGTATAAAGTTGGAGCCATGTTGCTTGATCTAAATGATCCTAAAAAAATTATAGTTAGATCTCCTGTTCCTGTCTTAGAACCAGATACATTATATGAGCTTAATGGCAACAAACCTGGAATTGTGTATGCTTCTGCGGCAGTGGTTTTTGAAGGCAATCTGATTATTTATTATGGAGCGGCAGATAACTATATTGCAATTGCTTTTGCAAATCTTGAAAGTTTTTTGCAAGATTTATTAAAGTATAAAAAACCTGATATTAAATCTAACAAGTTATTACAAAAATCAAAATATGCTGGTAACACGATGTCAACACAACCCGATTTTATTACCTGATAAAAACAATGCGTGGGAAGGTAAAGGTGTTTTTAATGCGTCTCCTGTGCAAAAAGATAACAGGATTTTTATTTTATATAGAGCATTATCTTTAAAGCATTTTCATAATCTAACTAATCTTGAGATGGAGATCTCAAGTATTGGCATAGCCGAAAGTTCTGATGGCATTAACTTTGAAAACAGACGGCAGTTGGTTTTGCCCGATTTAGATTGGGATAAGTACGGTTGTGAAGATCCTAGAGTTACTTTTTTTGAAGGAAAATATTATATTTTTTATACAGCTTTATCAGGGTATCCTTTTTCTAAAGAAAATATTAAGGTTGGTTGCGCCGTAAGCTCTGATTTAAAAAAAGTTGAGTATAAAAAATTAATTACACCGTTTAATGCCAAAGCGATGACTCTATTTCCTGAAAGAATTGGTGGCAAAATTTGGACAGCATTAACAATAGATACAGATACTCCTCCTGCGCGGTTTTGTATTGTTGGCTTAGAAAGTATGGAACAGCTTTTTGATCATAATTTTTGGTCTGCTATTTATAATAATAAAGATAAATATACTTTAAGTCTTCTTAAAGGAAGTAAAGATCATTTGGAGGTTGGATCACAGCCCATTAAAACAGAAAAAGGCTGGTTAATTTTTTATTCTTATATTTACAATTATTTTACAGATCACCCTGATTTTGCTATAGAGGCAGTTTTGTTGTCTTTGGATAATCCTACTGTTGTTTTAAACAGATTGGAGTATCCGCTGTTAACAGCTGAAGAGTATTATGAGAGCTATGGCTATGTGCCTAATATAGTTTTTCCTTCAGGTGCTTTGGATAAAAAGGATAAAATTTATCTTTATTACAGTTCTGCTGACACAGGCGTTTCATTGGCTTTTGTAAACAAGGATCTTTTGTTGAATAAACTCTTTAGATCAAGAACTCAAAGACCTTACTTTAAGCGAGTATCGGATGAGCCTTTGTTAACTCCAAGATCTGGTTATGAATGGGAGTCTCAAGCTGTATTTAATCCAGCTGCTTTGCTAATAGAAGATAAAATTTATGTTGTTTACAGGGCAATGTCAGCTGATAACACCTCTACTATGGGTTTGGCTATTTATAATAAAGACCTAAAATTAGAGTATAGGTCTGAGAAGCCGATATATTGGCCAAGAACCGATCAAGAGCAAAAATTAGTTGAAGGTGGCAACTCTGGTTGTGAAGATCCAAGATTAGTTTTGTACGATAACACTGTTTATATGTTTTATACTGCCTATAATGGAAAAGAAGAGCCAAGAGCGGCTGTTTCTACAATCTCATTGGAAGATTTTTTATGCCGCAATTGGAACTGGTCACAACCTTTGATCTTATCTTATAAGAATATTTCTAATAAAGATGTGTCTATGTTTCCTGAAAAAATTAATAACAAGTTTTTAATAATTCATAGAAGTGGCGGTATTGATATGGATATATCTTATCACACTAGTTTTGATGATTTTAAAAACAATATCTTTTTAGAAGAGCAGATCTGGGTTCATCCAAGAACTGGCAGTTGGGATTCAGAGAAGGTTGGTTTGGCTAGTACTCCTTTTAAAACAGATCTAGGTTGGGTTGTTTTATATCACGGTGTGTCAAGTTATGATCGCAATTATAGGTTAGGAGCTGTTTTAGCAGATCTGAATAATCCTGAAAAAATTATTGGCAGAACTTTTTACCCATTATTAGAGCCAGAGTTAAGTTGGGAGAGGGAAGGTATTGTAAACAATGTTGTTTTTCCCTGTGGATCTGTTGTTTTAGATGATAAGGTGTATATTTTCTACGGTGGTGCTGATAAAGTGGTTGGAGCGGCGTATATTTCTTTAGATAGGCTATTAGACAGTTTTTGTTGATTTTTCTGCAAATTTATATATAATTAAATTTGCATTGCGGGGTAGTGTACGGCGCACAGGAGGCTCATAATCTCCTAGGCTAGGTTCGACTCCTAGCCCCGCAACAAGTACTTCTTGTTTTAATTGTTGTTCTGCTTTAGAATATAATTATGAGTTGGGATCAGTGTCTTATCAATAATCAAATTCCTACCTTAGCTTGTCTTGAAGTAATTATAGGCAAGTTGGTTTCTTTAAGCAGTTGGTTATTTTTAACTGCTTTATTTGTAATGATTGTGATCGGAGCTTATAAATATCTTACTGCTTTTGGTTCAGAGGATAAAATGTCTCAAGCTAGATCTACTTTAAAGTTTGCTTTCATTGGTTTAATTATATACTTAGGAGCATTTTTAATAATTAGAATCATTGGTTATCTGTTTTTGGAAAATCCTGAGACTCTTTGGAATATTAATCTTATCAATCCGCAGACATCTGAGTAAATATCTATCTGCTTTTATCTTAACTGAAAATCTTTTTAATATAAGATATAATAGAGATTAGTTTTATTTTATATTGAGTAAAGCCGCGGTGGCGGAATGGCAGACGCGTAGGTCTCAAAAACCTATTTCCATTAAGGAAGTGTGGGTTCGACTCCCACCCGCGGCACAATTGCTAAGATTTTAAGTTTGCCAAGCTGTATCCGAACATATTCTTGTAATTTTTTTATCTATTGCGTATTTTAAAAATAAGTTTCATAATATATCATATGCATTCTGTAGCTGAGTATATAAAAACAGCTTTATCTGTAGGCAAATCAAAAGAAGATATCTACAAAGATCTGCTTAACAATGGTTTTACTATAGAGGTTATTGAGACTGGTTTTAAATCAGTGATGTCTGAACAGCAAAAAAATGTAATTCAAAATATGGTTATCAGAACAATAGTTGTGATTGGTGCTTTATTTGTTTGTATCGGAGTATTTGCTTTTATTGCGTCAAATTGGTCTGTTATGTCAGATTTTGTTAAGACAGCCTGTATTGTGATTTTTATGATACTCTTGTATAGTGTTGGTTGGTACTTTAGAGAAAGGACGCGATTTAGTTATGTGGGTAGTAGTTTGATATTTTTAGGCACTTTAATTTACGGCGCTGGTTTGTTTTTAATTGCTCAGATTTTCAATATTCGCTCTAATTGGTTTGTCGGTTTTATTTTGTGGATGTTGGGAGCTGTTGTCATGGGTTTTGCGGTTGAGATTTATTGGTTGTTTTATTTAGCAGTGTTTTTGAATTTCTTAATAATATCCGTATATATATTCAATATTATTTTAGATTATCAGCAAAATCTCTACTTGACTGCTGATTTAGTTTATTTAAGTTTGGCTGTAATTTTTAGTTTTATCTCTGGTTGGGTTATCAAAAAAAGGATTCAGCCAGAGTTTAAAGATTTCTATTAAAAGATGCAACTATGTATTATTTGTTAAATGATATATTTATATATGCTCCAATTGTTTTAATTTTATTGTTGTTTTTATTTCGGTCTTTAATTAAAAAAAGCCTTTCTATTATTAATGCAGATAATTTTAATTTGACATTATCAAAAAAAGATGTTTTGTCACAGTTGTTTTTATTTCAATCGTTTGTTTTTTTTAGTTTGTTTTTATTTGTTTTCAATATGAAATTGGGTTATCCTTTGCCTTGGCGATCTCTTTTGTTGCTGGTATCTGTTATTGGGTTGGTTTTTGCTTATGGTTTAAAGGTTGTATATGTTTTGATTATTAGTTTAATCTCCCTTGTAGTTTGGTGGGTCTTAGAGGTTGTTTTTCAAATTGTTGGTGATTCAGAGGTTAACAGAGTCTTTATTTTTTCAGGTATTAGCTTTTTTTCATTGATTTATTTTGTGGTTGGCAGAATTCATGAGCAAAATATAAAATTTAAGCGATTTAGCTTGGTTTATCTTATATTTGGAATAATTTATGTAACTTTTGTTTTATTTTATTTTTCAACTAAGGCAGGTCTTTATAACTTTGCTAAACAAACTCAAGGCACACCTTTTTATTATAGCTCTTGGGTTTCTGTTTTGTTGTTTGTTGTTCTGCTTATTACTTTGTTTGGCTTGACTTTTTACTCTCTAGTTAATAATTTAATTCACAAATATGAGTTTATGATGGTTTTAATTTTAGGCTTATTTTTTGCAGTGATCTCCTTTTTGCCAGAACAGAGAATTTTTAAAGATCATGCATATTACTATAAAGACTTTTACGAAGATTTGTTGCCTGCAGGCTTTGTTTGGATTATAGTTTTTAATATCTTCTCATTTTTAGAGATGGTTGGGATTATTCTTCTGGGATATTTAAGAAAAGAAGTCTGGTTGGTTAATATAGGCATATTTGCTTTGTTTGTTTTCATGATTGTAAAGTATTTTGACTGGTTTTACTCTTTCTTGTATAAGAGTTTGTTTTTTATAGGAGCTGGAGTCTTGCTTTTTGTATTGGGTTGGTTATTGGAAAAAGGTAGAAATTATGTAATTTCAAATCTAAAAGTTGAGTCAGAACAAAGGTTTCAATAGTATGATTGCCAAAAATACTAAGTTTATTTTAGCAATACTGTTTCAGATCGCAGTTATTTTTTTGGTTATACTATCAAAGTATACGATTCTTAATACAGGCGTTGAGGTTCGTTTAAGGATTTTGCCTGTAGATCCAAGAACTCCTTTACGCGGTGATTATATGAAACTTAGTTATAACATCTCTAATTTAAACAGCAGATTGGCAGATGGACATAAAATTCGAAATGGAGATACAGTTTATGTTGTGTTAGACAAACAAGGCAGGTATTGGGAAGCTAAAAATATTTCAAAAACTAAACCAACAGGAAGTTCCCTTTTTATAAAAGGAACAGTCATACGGGGTGGTGTGGCATACGATACTATTTATCCAGATGCCAATAAAGGTCTAAGTAATAATTTGTTAATTTCTTATGGCATAGAGGATTATTTTATCCCTGAATCTAGTGGAAGAGATTTGAATATTAGAAATAAAGAGATGTCTGCAGCTGTTGTAATTGATAGAGCAACCGGTGAGGCTGTTTTGAAACAGGTTTTTCTTGATAATGAACCTTGGCCTTAGTTTAGTTGTTATGATCCAACTGTGATAAAAATAGTTTCAAATATTGCCAGATCAATTTTATCATTAGTAATTCTCTTGTCTAAAAGGGTTCTTGATGAGGTTTTTAAGTTTTTTTTTAAGGACTGTTGTTAACTGTCAGTTAAACTGAAACTTCTACTTTTGTTTAAGTTTAGAAATATCTCAATTGCTTTTGTTATGTCAATCATTTTTTCTTGTTTGCCACCTCGGTATCTGATAGTAACTGTTTTTGTGTCTGCTTCTTTTTGGCCTATTATTAAGCTGATAGGAATTTTCTCAAGTTCAACATTTCTAATTTTTTCAGATAAGGTTTGATTTTTAAGGTTGATAGACGCTCGTAGATTTGATTTTTTTAACTCTTCCAGAATTTTGTTGCTGTATTCTGATTGTTTTTCTGAGATAGGTAAAAGAACAACTTGGATAGGGCTTATCCAGAATGGAAGTTTGCCAGCAGTATGTTCAAGCAAGATTGAGATAAATCTTTCCATGCTACCCATAATGGCGGCATGAATCATAACGATAGGTTCTTTCTCTGAGTTTTCGTTTATGCAGTAAAGTCCAAATCTTGCCGGCATATTTCTATCTATTTGTATTGTTGCCACTTGCCATTCTCTTTTGAGTGAGTCCTTAAGCATAAAATCGATTTTAGGTCCGTAGAAAGCCGCTTCGCCATAGGCAATGTAATGTTTTAGGTTTTTTCTTTCTGCAATTGACTTTAGTTGAGACTCTGTTTTCTCCCATATAGATCTATCTCCTAGATAGTTTTCAGGTTTTTTAGGATCTGAAAAAGATAGTCTTACCTCAAGCTCAAAGTTGAAGGTTTTGTAAAATTCAGAAACAATGTTCCAAATGATATCTATTTCTTGTTCAAGTTGTGTTTCTCTACAAAAAACATGAGCATCATCTTGGGTAATACACAAAACTCTTGAAAGGCCTAATAACTCTCCGCTTTGTTCGTCTCTATAAACCATTGTAGTATTACAGTAACGCTGAGGTAGTTCTCTGTAACTATGTTCTTTGCGTGCGTAAATTTGTATATGATGAGGGCAGTTCATTGGTTTTATAGCATATTCATTGCCTTCTCTGCTCTTAATTTTAAACAGATCATCTTTATACTTATCCCAGTGTCCACTAATTTCATAGAGTTTTCTTTTAGTTAGGTGTGGAATCTCAACCTTTTCATAATTATATTTACTTCTTATGTCCCAGACAAAATTGTCTAGTTCAGTTCTTAAGATTGTTCCTTTAGGTGTCCAGAGCGGAAGGCCTGGTCCTACTAAGTCAGAGAAAACAAACAGATCAAGTTGTTTTCCTAACAGTCTGTGATCTCTTTCTTTTGCTTGTTTTATAATGTTAAGATGCTCTTCAAGTTTTTTTTGGTTGGCAAAAGCAGTGCCATATATTCTGGTTAGCATTTTGTTTTTACTGTCTCCTTTCCAGTAAGCGCCAGCAATAGAGGTTAGTTTAAAGGCTTTAATCTCAGATGTGTTTTTTAGGTGTGGGCCTTTGCAAAGATCAATAAAATCTCCCATAGTATAGATTGAGACTTTGCCCTTTTTGCCAAAATCATCTCGTTTTCCTGTTTCAATTTCTTTAATAATTTCTAATTTATAAGGTTGGTCTTTGAAAAGTCTTTTTGCTTCATTGATTGTTATCCAGTCTTGAGTTATCTCACCGTTTTGTTTTTTTAGAGTTTTCATCTCTTGTTCTATAAGTTTTAGAGCCTTATCGTTTATAGTGTCCAGATTATGTTTTTTTAATATAGAAAGATCAGCTTTTGAGAAGTCAAAGTCATAATAAAAACCATCTTCTATAACTGGTCCTATTGCTATTTTTACGCCTGGAAAGAGTTTAAGCACAGCATAGGCAAGTAAGTGTGCTGTTGAGTGTCGCAGTCTATAAAGGTTGCTATTATGATCAGACATTTTATGGTTATTATATCACATAGTATAATAAATATTGTTTTATTAATCCCATTTAATCGCGCCTTTTTCAAGCAGTACTGGAATTTTGATATCGCAGGAAATGCCAAAACAGATGTTTTCCTGAAAGACTAAACTCTCAAGAGTCCAGGCAATAGCTAAAACAGCAACGATCATAATAAGACCAATAACAGCGGCAGTGATTTTTTTTCTGGCACCAGAGATTTTATCATCATCACCGCCAGAGGATAACCACTCAAAAGCGCCCATAATAAGGTAGTAGAGGGCAACTAGAGCGGCAACTGTAAAGAACAACTTCACAGCAAAAGACAGTAAGGTTGCCAAGCTAATAGCTGGAATTCCTTCAATCATTTTTCCCAAAGAACTGGTATTTTGATATCACAGGAAATGCCAAAACAAATATTTCGTTGAAACACAAGTTGTTCTAATGTCCAGGCAATGGCTAAAACAGCAACGATCATAATAAGACCAATAACAGCGGCAGTGATTTTTTTTCTAGCGCCAGAGATTTTATCATCATCACCGCCAGAGGATAACCACTCAAAAGCGCCCATAATAAGGTAGTAGAGGGCAACTAGAGCGGCAACTGTAAAGAATAGTTTTACAGCAAAAGATAAAACAGCATCAAGCTCTATTTTAGGAACAAAACCTGTAGCTCCTATTGTTGCTTCTGTTATAGCAAAAACAGATTTAGGAAAAAAATAAATTAGACTGGTTTGCAGAATATAAAGAATTATTTTGGTTTTTTGCTTGATTTTATCTAAACTTTTTTTCATCATTGTTAAAAATAATAATAAAATTATTAAGTTCTTTGAGTCCCCCCAATTCTGTTTGGTTGTGAATCTTGATTTTGCCAAAGAACTGGTATTTTGATATCGCAGGAAATACCAAAACAAATATTTCCTTGAAACACAAGTTGTTCTAATGTCCAGGCAATGGCTAAAACAGCAACGATCATAATAAGACCAATAACAGCGGCAGTGATTTTTTTTCTAGCGCCAGAGATTTTATCATCATCACCGCCAGAGGATAACCACTCAAAAGCGCCCATAATAAGGTAGTAGAGGGCAACTAAGGCAGCAACTGTAAAAAACAGCTTTATAGCAAAAGATAAAACTGTTGCTAAATTAATTTCAGGTAAACCTTCTATAGTTCCTGCGCTTTTTGTCTCTATTGCATAGACAGAGGATGAATACAACAAAACAAAGACATAAGAACATATTTTAAGTAGTTTGTTTCTAAAAGTATGATTTTTTATAATATTACCCATCTTTTTCTTAAAATCCAATTCTTATATTTAAAGAGTACTATTATAGTTTTATTTTGTCAAGCGGTCTTTTTTTGCTTTTCTTACATGGGTACAGACATATTGACCCCCTATGAAAACAAGATTAATAAAATAGATAAAAACGCTGCTTGGCAAAGAAAAATGTTTCCAAACAGAAAAGAATATTTTAAAATCATAAAGTTAATAATTAAAAAAGGGCTCTGCCTAAAACGGCAGATCCTCCGTCTTATGAGGATTGGTATCTCAACCTACAAAGCCCTTATTAAAGATTTAGAAAATAAGAGAAAAAACCTATGGTAAAGTTAGGTAATCTACAAATAAATATATACCACAGAACCAGGAAAAAATCACCAGAAGATGCAAGGGAGTTGGTAAGAGAGGTATATGAAAAGAATGAGAGGAAGATAAAAAGGACAGCCAAAATTCTTAGGATATCAAAAAACACAGTAAAAAGAGCTATAAGAGGGCCATTAAATGATAAAGATAAAACTCCCAAAAGACAACCCAAGAAAATAAAGGCAGAATTTGAGAAGTTAATAGTAAAAGAAGCAGAACTAACAGGGTTTGGATACAAGCAACTTACAGGGTATTTAAGAAAGAAGTATGGGTTAGAATTTAAAGACTACACGGTAAAGAAGGTGTTCTTTACAGGAATGGGAGAGTAAAAAGGAAAAGGAGAAGAAAAAGAGAGTACAAAATGATTTATGTATATAACAAGCTAAGACCTTTTGAGCAAGTACAAGTAGATACAAAATATATTTACGATAAAACAAGTCTTCCCTATTTTGTTTACAGGCTTTTACAACAAGCAAGAGTACCAAGTTATCAATGGACATTCATAGATGTGAGGACAAGGATAAGATTTGTATTTTACTCATATAACCTATACAGTTACTATGGATTTTTGTTTTTGTATTTTACACTTTCATATTTAAGAGCACATAATGTAAGAACACATAATGTAAGAACAAAGATAAACATAAGGATAGATAATGGGACAGAATTTACAGGAGGATCAAGGGACAAATTAAAAGAATGGGATGAATTTTTTAGGGATAAATTCAATGCAGGGATACATACAATACCCAACAGGAGAGAAAGCAGTATAATGCGATAGTGGAGAATTCACACAGGAAAGATGATGAAGAGTTTATAATACCATTTTAACAGATGATAAAAGACAAGAGAGATTTTTTGAATAAAGCGCAGAAATGGTTGATATATTGGAATACAAAGAGGGTACACTATGCAAAAGAATTTAAAGAAGGAGGAGAGAAAGCAATCGAAGTATTAAAAAGAGAAGGAGATAATTTGACAGATGAGAAATTAGTCTATTTTCCAGTGATGTTGATAGAGGATATTTTAGATCATCAAACAACAACGTTATTTGATTTAATTCCTAATAACTCTTCTGTTTATCCTAAGATCGAGAAGAAAGATACCTTAAAAGTTACTCAAAAAGGGGTCAATATCTCTGTCCCCAGTGCCTCTTTTTTTGCTTTTTCACGGTTTTTTGAACTTTTTTGGTTTGTTATACTTAATTTATGTTGAGATTTAGTAAAGATAGCTTTTTTGCTTTTATAGGATATGTTTTAAAACCAGCAGGTAAAGATACTTGTTTGTTTTTAAGTTTTTTGTTTTTACTTTTGTTCTTTTTATTTAGTTTTTTGACTTATATTGATTTATTTACAAGATTGGATTGGTGGTTTTTACAAACATTTCAGGAGATTACTCCGGTTGAATATGATCTGTTTTTTTCTATGCTTAGCGTAATTGGCACTTTTGAGATTTATACAGCATTAGCAATAATTTTTTTTATTCTGGGTAAAAAAACTATTGAGGCTGTTTATTTTTTTGCGGTTTATGGTTTAGGTCATATTATTGAGATTCTTGGTAAAACTTTTATTCATCATCCAGCGCCACCGAATGAATTTTTGAGGTTTAATTTGCCTTTTCATTTGCTAAGTTCAGGGTTTCATCCTGGTTTTGCTTATCCTTCAGGTCATTCTATGAGAACTGTTATCTTCGTTTTGCTAGGTTTTTGGTTGGTGAATCGGCATATTAAATCTTTGGGTCTGCGGTTAGTCTTGCTTTTTTTTGGTTTGTTATATTTGTTGTTGGTTCTTTATAGTAGGGTTAGTTTGGCAGAGCATTGGTTTAGCGATGTTGTTGGCGGTAGTTTATTAGGTGTTTCAATAGCTTTGTTGATGTTGTCAGTTTTTGATTTTTATGAAAAGTATCCAGGTTATAAAGTCAGACGGTAGTCTGCAAAAATTTAAACGAAGAAAACTTATTAAATCTTTAATCAACTCTGGTGTTAAAAGAAAGTTAGCAAATAGTATTGCCTATGATTTAGAGAAAAGATTACAAGGATCAGTCATTAAATCAAACGAGTTGTTTAGTCTGGCGTATGATTTGGTAAAAGAGAGGTCTTTTGGACTTCATTTAAATTATAGTTTGAAATCAGCTTTGTTTCGTCTGGGTCCTACTGGTTATCCGTTTGAAAAATTTGTGGCTTCTGTTTTAAGAAGTTATGGTTATGTTGTTACTGTTGATGTTGTATTGTCAGGAAGTTGTGTTGATCATGAGATTGATGTTTTGGCAGAAAAAAAAGATAAAGTTTTTTTTGTTGAGTCTAAGTTCCACAACTCTGCAAGTGTTAAGACAAATGTTAAAACTACTTTGTATATTTATGCTCGTTATCTTGATCTGATTGAAAATAAAGATAATCTGGATAAATGGCAGGGAAAAAATTTGCAACCGTGGATATTTACCAATACTAAGTTTACTCAAGATGCTATAAAGTATGCCTTTTGCAAAGGGTTCAGATTAACCTCTTGGAATTATCCTGAACGAAACA
This sequence comes from Patescibacteria group bacterium, assembly GCA_026004415.1. Classification (GTDB taxonomy): domain Bacteria; phylum Patescibacteriota; class Microgenomatia; order UBA1406; family GWC2-37-13; genus BPJC01. Next base: position 51,231 of record BPJC01000003.1, read on the forward strand.
GTCTGGCTAAAATTATTGAAAAAAAACTGCTTCACCCAATTACTATTTTTTCTGAGTTAGATGATGCCACTTTAAAGTCTGCTTTTGAGAAAGGTATCGTAACCTTAAAAGATTTTATGGAAAATTCAGAGTTATCTGAAAAAGTGTTTTCAGATAAATACCTAACAATTAAGCTACAGATTCAGTCTTTACTATCCTCTTTTAATCAGAGTTTTTAAAACCCCAAAGCAGAGATGCCTGGCAAATTGCCTTTTTCAATAAACTCCAGCATAGCTCCACCTCCGGTTGAGATATGATCAATTTTGTCAAGATACTCTTTTTTTGAGATTGCGGCTAAGGTATCGCCACCTCCTACTATTGAAATTGCTGGAGTATTTTCGCAGATTGAGTAGTAAATAAAATCAGTTCCTTGTCTGTAGTTGGGGTTTTCTATATAACCTAAAGGTCCATTCCAAACAATTGTTTTTGACTGCATTATTATTGATCCAAATTTAGCTTTAGTCTCAGGTCCGATATCTAAAATTGATCTTTTTTCATCTTGAGGTATTTGGTTTATTTTGACTACTTCACCTGCTGTTTTTTCATCGTCTGGGTAACCTAAAACAACATCTTCTGGCAGAATTATTGCTGTTCTGGTTTTAGCAGATTTAAAAAGTATTTTTCTGGCTGTTTCAACAAAATCATATTCATAAAGGCTTTTTCCTATACCAAGACCTTGTGCAGAAAGAAAGGTATTGGCAATTCCTCCTCCTATAAGCAGATAGTCTGATATTTCCATAAGTTTATCTATAAGCATAATTTTAGTTGAGATTTTAGCGCCACCTAGTATTGCTGTAAATGGTTTGTGTCTTTCTGTAAAGATATACTTGTTTATTGTTTCTATTTCTTTTTTAAGCAGTAATCCACCGTATGATGGTAGATACTCTGTTATGCCTACTGTTGATGCATTTACTCTGTGGCTTACTCCGAATGCGTCATTTACATAAACATCAGCCAACTCTGCCAGTTTCTTGCTAAATTCAGGGTCGTTGTTTGACTCTCCTTTGTAGAATCTAATATTTTCAAGTACATAGATTGTTGGTTCTTTCTGGTGTTTTATTTTATTGTTTTCAGTTAAAAAATCACTGATAAGCTCAATGTTGATGTCAGGTAGATACTCTTTTAATCTTTGTACTACTGGTTTTAGCGAGTATTTAGGGTCCCGTTTTTCTGGCCTGTCAAGGTGAGATACCAGTATAATGGTATTGTTTCTTTTTAATAGATACTCAATTGTTTCCAGACTTTGTTTGATCCTATAATCATCTGCGATTTTAAAGTCTTTGGTTAAGGTTACATTGAAATCTACTCTTAATAGTACTTTTTTATTTTGTATATCGGTATGATCAATATAAGTAATTGACATAATAGGGTTTTAGGTTTTAATTTATAAAGATTTGGCCAATCTGTCTACTAATTCAACTAATCTGTTAGAGTAGCCCCATTCATTATCGTACCAGCCACAGATAGTTACCTGAGTTTGATCAATTACTTTAGTGTAGTTTGCGTCAAAGATCGACGAGTAGGGAGAGCCTATGTAATCACTTGATACTAATGGTTTATCTTCATATTTTAGTATGCCTGTCAATGAGGTCTCCGCTAGCCTTTTAAAGGTTTGGTTTACCTCTTCAACTGTTGTGGGTTTTTCTACTTCTGCTGTGATTATGGTGAAAGAGACTGTTGGAACAGGAACTCTTACTGCCATACCATCTATTTTGCCTTTAAGGTGTGGTAGTGTTTTCACTACAGCCTCTGCGGCTCCTGTTGTTGTTGGAACAATGTTTAATCCTGCGGCTCGAGATCTAGTTGCGTCTTTGCCAGCGTCATCTAAAAGAGGTTGAGTTGAGGTATAAGCATGAGCTGTTACTAAAAACCCTTTTTTTACTTTAAAGTTTAGATCAAGTCCTAAGAAAAGAGGTGAGGCAGAGTTGGTTGTACAGGAAGCATTGGAGATGATCTGGTAATTATTTTCCAACTCTTTATCATTAACGCCTAAAACTATATGAGGAGTCTCGTTATCTTTTGCAGGAGCTGATAAAACTACTTTTTGCACAGTTCCGTGAAGATGTCCTTTAAGTGCCTCAGATGTGGTAAAGGCTCCAGTAGCATCTACAACAATCTCCACATTCTGCTCCTGCCAAGGTATTTCTTTTGGATCAGAGTAATTATAGGCAGTTATGGTCTTGCCATCTACAATAATTTTGTTATCTTCAACAACAACCTCTTTGTCGTAGGTTCTATAGACTGAATCATACTTGAGTAGATAAGCAAGTTCTTTAGCTTGGCTTTTTCTTGTATTTACAGCTGTAATTTGAAAATTATAGTCGCCAGAGAAAGCAATTCTTGCAAATGCTCTGCCGATTCTGCCGAATCCATTTAGACCAACATTTATTTTTTTCATAGTTTTGATGATTTATAACTAATAATTTTTTAATTCTTCAATACTACCAGCAATAAAATCTGCTTTTTTATGAATTGTTTTGTTTGAAAAAATAATTTTATCAGCTGATGTTATAACTTTTCCTCCTAATCTTTTAATTATAAAACTAAACGGCAAGATCTCAAAGATGATTCTAAGTTTTCCTTCTTTATTGTTCTTTGTAAAAGGATAAAGAAAGACTCCTCCTTGCAAAATAGTTCTGTGCATATCAGCAACAAGTGTGCCTACATATCTTAAGCTATAGTTTTTGTCTTTTAGTAAATTTATAAAGTTTTTATCTTTGTCAAAGAATTCATTTATATATGCTTCATTGACACTATAATCTGAACCTTTATTTGGAAGTTTGAGATTCTTTTTAGTTAAAAAAAAGTTGCCTGTAGCAGAGTCTAGCAAAAATAGGGCAGATCTGAATCTGTCAACATATAAAAGCACTGTTGCAGAGCTGTAAAGGCAGTATCCAGCGCAGACGATGTTTTTTATTGTTAGAAAGTTGTCTTTATGCTTTTTATATAAACAAAAGATTGTTCCTGAAGGTAGTTGGATTTGAGATTGTTTAGAGCCATCTAAAGGATCTATTGATAAGATGTACTCAGAGTCTTTGTTTATTTTAAACAGACGCTTTTCCTCTTCTGAAGTAAAAGCATAAAGCAGTTTGTTATTTTTAAAAACTTTAGCAAAAACCGAGTTGGCAAATACATCAAGTTTGGCTATAAGATCGCCTGAGGCATTGGTCTTGCTTTCATAACCTAATAGATCTACTAGTCCAATATTTCTAACATAACCAGATATAGTTTTGCAACAGTCTTGGATGTTGTTAAGGATTAAGCTGTAATTGCCTTTGGTGGTATAGTTTAATTCATTTAATAATAAGAACTCATTAAAACTGGTTAGCCTATGTTTTGTTGTTAGTGTCATTGGTTAGGCAATTGTAATTTTATCTTCAAGATACACATCCTGAATTGCATTCAGTATTTTCACGCCTTCAGCTAAAGGTTTTTGAAATACTTTTCTGCCAGAGATTAAACCCATACCGCCTGCTCTTTTATTGATTACAGCTGTTCTTACTGCTTCATTTAAATCGTTGTCTCCAGATGATGCTCCTCCTGAGTTTATTAACCCAATTTTGCCCATATAGCAGTTAGCTACTTGCCATCTTACTAGATCTATTGGGTGGTTGCTGGTTAGTTTTTTATATACCAAGTCATCGGTTTTGCCAAAGTTTAAAGCAGTATAGCCGTTGTTTTTATCTGCTTGTTTTTGTTTTATAATATCAGCCTCTATTGTTGCAGAAAGATAATTTGCTTGTCCTGTTAGATCAGCTGATGTGTGATAGTCTTGGTCGCCTTTTACAAAGGCTTTGTTCCTTAAATACGCCCAGAGTATTGTTGCCAAACCAAGCTCATGCGCGTATTCAAAGGCTTCTGACACCTCCATTATTTGTCTTCTGCTTTCAGCAGAACCAAAATATATTGTAGCTCCTATTGCGCTTGCTCCTAAGTTATAAGCCTGATCTACGCTGGCAAACAGCGTTTGATCATGAAAGTTTGGGTAAGACAGTAATTCGTTGTGGTTTATTTTTACGATAAATGGGATTTTGTGCGCGTATTTTCTGGAAACTAAACCCAAAACGCCAACAGTTGATGCCACCGCATTGCAACCACCTTCTATGGCTAGTTTAACTATGTTTTCAGGGTTAAAATAGTCTGGGTTTTTGGCAAAAGCAGATGCCGCTGAGTGTTCTACGCCTTGATCTACAGGCAGAATAGATAAATAACCTGTATTTTTGAGTCTGCCATTGCCAAAGATTCTTTGCAGGTTTACTAAAACTCTAGGCGACCTGTCTGATAAAGAAAAAACTTCATCGACAAAGTTAGGGTTAGGAAGGGTAAGGTTTTCTTTGGGAATTGTTTTACAGGTGTGATTTAACAAACTTTCTGTTTCTTCACCTAAGTAAGATTCAATTTTAGAGTATAGATCTGTCATAGTTTTTTTTAATTTATAATGCTAATAATTAAATCTTAAACCCAATCGTTTTAAAATACAACTATCATACATTATCATACTTTTTGATAATTTGTCAAGTTTTTTTTAAGCAATTGACAAAGCAATAGTTTTTACTTAGAATAACTTTTAAGATGGATTTTGACAGTGCCTTTCTAGCCGGAGTTCTAGGAGGTCTGGTTAGAGGCGTTGTTGGTATTGTTAAGTATTTTGAAAAGAACCAGAAAAATAGTAAAATTAACTGGTGGTATCTGTTTTTCTCTCTTTTTACTGCTGGATTGGTAGGTGGTTTTGCAGGTGTTTTTGCCAATCATGACTGGCAATTTTCTTTTTTGGCAGGTTATGCTGGTGCAGATTTTTTAGAGGGTTTATATAAAATAAGGTTACAGCAAAAATTTGAGATTTAGTTTAGATATGCGTTTTACTGTAATATCGCTTTTTCCTGAAATAATCTCTAATTTTACAACTTTCAGTGTTTTAGGCAGAGCTGTTGAAACTGGCGTTATTAAAATAGATTATATTCAACTGCGCGACTATGCTAAAGATAAGCATAAAACAGTCGATGATACTGCATATGGAGGAGGAGCTGGTATGGTTATAAAACCTGATGTTGTATATAGTGCTTTACAGTCTGTTGTGGGTCAAGAAAAACAAGAGAAAAAAGTTATGTTGTCTCCAGCAGGGTATAAATTTGATCAAAATAAGGCTAAAGAGTGGTCTAGTTTAGACCACCTGATTTTGGTTTCAAGCAATTATGAGGGAGTTGACGCAAGGGTTGAGGATTATGTCGATGAGATAATCTCTATTGGTGATTATGTTCTCTCTAATGGAGAGATTGCCGCAAGTGTTGTTATAGATGCTGTAGCTCGATTGGTTCCTGGTGTTTTAGGCAATAGAGATTCTGCTGAGTTTGATTCTTTTTTTGAGGTCAATCTTGATGAACTAATTAAAGTTGTAGGACAAGATAATAAAGTCTTGTTGAGTTTAAGACAAAAGGGTATTAAAAAAGTAAGACTGCTTGATTATCCCAGTTTTACAAGGCCTTATGAGTTTATGGGCGTTAAAGTTCCAGATGTGTTGTTGTCTGGCAATCATGCGGAAATAACAAAATGGAGATTGCAGAGCGCTTTTTCAAGGACGCTAAAGTATAGGCCAGATCTTTTAGGTCTGTAGGTTTTTTTCAATAATGTTTAAGATGCCTTTTTTAAAACTGTCAAAACTAAATTTTTCTGCTGTTTTTCGGGCATTTTGTCTCATTTGGTCAAGTTCTTTTTGTGTCAAGTTCTCAAAAATATTGATCTGGTTTATTACAGAATCAACCTCAAGTTTGTCAAAAAATAATCCGTTTAGTTTGTCAACTAGGTATTCTGTTACGCCTCCCGATTTATAAGCTATTACTGGTACAGATCTTCCTAGAGCCTCAACAGGTGCTATGCCAAATTCTTCATCTTGACTGGCAAATACGAAGCCTTTAGCTTTTGCATATAAAGATTCCAGTTCTTTGTCCGAGACATTTCCAGCAAAAACTATGGTTTTTCCTGCCAGCTTTTGCAAATACTCTTTGTCTTTGCCTGTTCCAACTATAATGAGTTTGAGATTAAGTTTGTTGAAAGCCTGAATTAAAATATCTATGTTTTTTGCTTTTGCTAATCTTGATACTGTAAGATAATAGTTGTCTGATTTGTTTGTTTTGGCATGTTTGGGTATATTTACAGGAGGGTAAACGATCTCTGAGTTCCTTCTGTAGAATTTGGCTATGCGACGCTGAGTTTCACGCGAGTTGGCTATGAGTATATCTGGTCTTTGAGAGGCTATAAAGTCGTACTGTCTTAAAAATTGGTTTATTAAAAGTCCGTAGAGCTTGATAATTTTATATTTTTGCCAGTTGATTGCTGTTTGATAATAATATAGGTATCTAGGTGGGTGGTGAATATAAGATATGTGAAGTGTTTGAGGCTTTGTAATTATACCCTTGCACATCCAGGAACCTGTCGTTGAGATAACTAAATCGTAATTTGAAAAATCAAAACTCTCCCAGATCATAGGTGTTAAAAACCTTAATGGAGAGTAATAATATTTTAGAACAGGAATCTTTCCAAACCAAGACTCAATGATTTTTGAGTTCTTAAATAAATCTTTGTGATTGCCTAGTTTGTTAAGGTCAGCTGTAGATGTGTAGATCTCTGCATTTGGAAAAATTTTAGTTAGCGCATATAAAACCCTTTCGGCTCCGCCAAATTCAACAAGTTGGTCGTGGACTATTGCTGTTTTCATAAAGTATAATTATATCTATGTTTGATACGCATTGCCATCTTAACTTTAAAGCATTTGAGTCCCAGGTTGATGATATTATCAAAGAATCTAAAAACTATGGGGTTTATTATTTTATGATACCAGGCACAGATTATGCAACAAGCAAAAGAGCGGTTGAGATATCTGAAAAGTATAAAAATGCATTTTGTTCTGTAGGTTTGCATCCGCATCATATATATGAGTTTGTTCAAAAAAACATAGATATAGATGATTATGATTTTATAGGTTTTATTAAGGTTTTAGTTGAGTCAGATTCTGTTAAGGCTATAGGTGAAGTTGGGTTTGACAGACATGTGTATACTAAGACAAAGTATCAGAATTATAAAGTTAATGAAGTTTTTTTGAGTTTACAAAAAAAGTTGTTTATTAAGCAGTATGATATGGCACTTAAATTAGACAAGAGTTTAATAATTCATTGCAGAGAGGCTGAATCTGATTTGTTGGCTGTACTTGGCGATGTGTGGGATAGCAAGATGCAAGGTAGAGCAGTGTTTCATTGTTGTCCCTGCCAGCGGAGATTTGCTTAAGTTTGCTTTAGAGCAAAAAGTTTTTATTGGAGTTGATGGAGATGCAACCTATGATCCCAGAAAACAGGCTTTTATTAAAAAAGTTCCGTTAGACTTATTAGTTTTGGAGACAGACTCTCCTTTTTTAATGCCTGAACCTATAAGATCTGAAAGGAGATTTCCAAATACACCAGCAAATTTAAGGTATATTGCCGAGATATGCGCTTATCTAAAAGATTTAAGAGTAGATGAAATAGTAAGAATTACCACTGAAAATGCATTTAAATTATTTAGATTAAAATAAAATTGCCTTTTAGTTCCTAACTTTCGATGCCGTTTTTTACTTATAGTTAGCCTTTTAGTTCCTAACTTTCGATGGATGTGGTTGCTATTCCTTGCCTTTTAGTTCCTAACTTTCGATGTATTTTTTTTCTTTTTTTGGCCTTTTAGTTCCTAACTTTCGATGGTGTGGTTGCTATTCCTTGCCTTTTAGTTCCTAACTTTCGATGTATTTTTTTTCTTTTTTTGGCCTTTTAGTTCCTAACTTTCGATGTAAATTTGTCGTTTTTTTGCCTTTTAGTTCCTAACTTTCGATGGGCACAGGGACACTATTTGCCTTTTAGTTCCTAACTTTCGATGTCTTGCTGTCGTTTGATTGGCCTTTTAGTTCCTAACTTTCGATGAACAAGTCCAATAAAACTAGCCTTTTAGTTCCTAACTTTCGATGGGAGTTATTATTATGTTTCGCCTTTTAGTTCCTAACTTTCGATGAAAAGAAAGATTTTATCAAGCCTTTTAGTTCCTAACTTTCGATGAGTATAACAAATTTAGATTTTTGTGTCAAGTTTTACAAAATTTATAATTGACATTTATCTATTAGAAATTCTATAATTTTAGATAGATTTTTAGTTTTCAATATTTATTTTTTTCAGTTAGTGAAAATATCAAAATATTTTATTTGGTTACCTTATTTGACCAAAATTAAGGTATATCCAAGTTCAGTTTATTTTGAGTTTAAGGGAGGAGATCTTAAAATTGAATGGTCTAGAATTCACTCTATTATGATCTACGGTAGTTCTGTTGATCTTCCTCATGATTTTTTAGACAAATGTTCTTTTTACAAAATCCCGATAGTTTTGCATAGAAGAAATGTTGTAAGAGCTGTTTTTATTGCTCCTTGTCTTTCTGGAGATTCTGAGGATATTTTAAGTAAACAGATTTGTTTTAGAGATAACTATAAAAAAAGAGCATATATTGCAAAAAGGTTGCTTTTGGCCAAATTCAAAAGTATGTCTTGGCTTGTGCCTTATCGAAAAGATTATTTATATGGTGTTTCTGATATTGATAAGATGGTTTCTTTTGAGGCGCATCACTCTAGAAGGTATTGGAAAGAATATTTTGGTTTATTAGGCAGTAGTTCCAGCAGAAGAGATTCAGATTCAGATTATAAGAAGGTTTTAGATGCTATTTCTAAGTTTGTCTCTGGTGTTTTGTTAAGATGGGTTGTTTATCATAATTTGAGTCCTTATCATGGATTCATTCATAAGCCTAATGACTATCCTTCTTTAGTTTATGATCTTATGGAACCATATAGAGGTTATTTTGATAGGGTAGCTTTTGGTGTCTTTAAAAAAGTTAGTGATGCTGGCATTGATAAAAAAAGGTGCCTTGGCCTTGCGATAGAGGAGATAAAAGAGTTTTTAGATATTAAGGTTTATGTTTCTGCAACAAGGCAAGTTGTTAAGTTTAAAGAGTTGTTGCATGGTGTAGTTATTGCTTTAAGATCTTATCTGTTAGGCAATACAAGAAGGTTTGTTGTTCCTTTGCCCAGCAAGCCAAAAGGTGGAAGACCTGTTAATGCAGGTTATAAGCTTTATGGAGGTAACGCTGGTATTACTAATTTTTGGCCTGATACTAAAGAGTTGGCCTATAATTTTGAAAAAATATTCTTTGTTTCAGATCTGTAGCCAACTTATATTTTTTATTGTTTTGTTTTTTAAGAATTCGATAGTTTCTTTGAATGTATCTTTTGATTCATCTTTAGTTTGATTTTGGTTTCTAAGAAGCATTGTATAACCTCTAACTGCCATAATAAAAGATGCTTGTTTGTCTGCGTCAGCTATGAAGTTGCAGTCTGAGTTTGGACAGATAAATAAAAAGCTGTTTCCTCTTTTGTTTTTTAAATCATATATTTTTTGTAGGTTATTGTTGTCTTTGTTTGTTTGGATCAGACTTGAACTGCTTTTGTTAAGAGGAGGTCTTGCAAAGTCCTTGACTATTTTTTGAAACTCTTTCAATGCATTTTTGTTATTGCCAATCTTTGGTATATTTTGGCTGTATGCTTTTAAGGTTTTGTTCCCTATTGTGATTTTTAGTAAATGTTTGTTTTCTGGGTTTGATTCTATTTTAATGTCTTTTAGGTCGTCTTTACTTATTTCATATAAACTAGTTTTACATTTGGCGCAGGTATAGCTTGAGGCATATGCGCTGACATGTTTGCCTGGGTATTTACTTCTTTTTCCCCAGATGTGTTCGTGAAGGTTATTGTTTTCTTGATATACGTCAGATTTTTTTACTGTATTATAGATTTTTGTTGTTCTGCCACTGCCAGTTTCAAAATTACTTATTGAGTATTCGTAGATAATATAGCTTGGTTTATATTTTAAAATAAGATTGTGAATTTTGTTTCTTAATGAACCAGCGGCATTTTCTCTTACTTGAGCAACTTTGTCACTTTTGTTTTTAAATAGTCCTTTTCTAGCTTGTTGTTGAATTAGTTGGAAGTTGTCTTTAATTTTGCCTATGTTGGGCTCTATTATAAAGTCTGATTCAAGAATTTCAACCTCTTGGTCGTTTACTTTAATTACTGAGTAAGCCAATCCATACTCTCCAACATCTATGCCTATTATGGGTCTGTTTAGAGATTCTGGCGCTTTTTGAATTTGTAATAAACTTCTGTCGGGATTCTGTAATGGTTCTATATTAAAAGGTATGCTAATGTAAAGTCTGTTTTTATCTCTATTAGTTGGTGTGAATGTTGGTACTTTTTTATTTAGATCCCAGATTATTTTGTATTCTTTCTCAAGTATCAAGCTCCACTCACCTAATTTAATTTTATGACTTTGCCAGCTTTTAGGTTTATATAGAAATCTATCTAAAAATTGGATTTGATAGTATGATGAGTTTATTTTTAATGCATTTGACAGTTGTTCTTCAGATATTTTGCTGTCTGTTATTTGGTTTTTTATGAGGTTGAGCGCTTTTGTTGATTTGTTTCCTGAATTTTTGGTAAATGTTATTACATAGTTATGCTTATTTGCAACTATGTCTTTTAGGTTTGGCTTGTCTTGGTTAAGGAGGTCGGAAATTAAAAATAGTTTGTATTTTTTGTCTATAGCTATAAATTGACAGGTGTATTTTGCTGTGTATAGTTCTTGGGTATAGATTGTTGCAAAGCCTTTTATTTCAGATAGAATAAGAGACTGGAGCAGGTAGTTGTACTCATTTTTGGTTATTTGCTGGCTTTTTATAAGTTTAAGATATGTGTTTGCTTTTGTGAATGAGTCTGGTATTTTTAGGTCGTTTTTATTGATTATTTCTATTTTTGAGAGCTTGATAAGTTTTGATATTAGATGTCTAGATAAGTCTAAAAAGTCAAGCAACTGTTCTTTGTTTTTTAATATTTCTGTTGGGTCCTGTTTTATTAAGGATAATAGTTCGTCTATTAGTTGTTTAAAGATTTTGTTTGGTTGACCGTTTATGTTTATTGTTTTTTGTGTGCCTTTGGCATATTCGCTTTTGTAAAAACAAATATGATTTAATCTATTATTTTTAATAATATCTTTAATCACTGGTGCAGTTTTTATTAGTATTCTTGTATAACTTTCTTTGTAATACTGGCTGTTTACAGAGTTTGTTTTTAATTTATTTAATATAAAATTGAGTGTTTTTCTTAATTCTATTTCATCGTTGAGTTTTTCTATGTCAATTGAGTCAAAGATTAGTTTAAGGTGCTTTAATATAAATTCAGTTCCGGTTTCAATAGTTTCAATGGTGTTTTTAAAGATTTTTTCATTGTTTTTTAGAATTACAGTACCGTAAAAACTTGCTGGTCTATATATATTGTTGAAGTATCTTTTTATAAGATGCTCTGATTCTTCGTTGTTGTCTGATATTTTTTGAAAGTAAAAGTTTGCTTTTTTCTTTAGTTCTGAAATTAGATTTTGAATAACTTCATTTTGTTCTGGGTGTTGAAGAGTATTCGGGTTGTTTTCTATTATTTCAAGTATTTGTTTCGCTTGTCTACTCACTTCTGTTTTTTGATCTGTTTGATCATCTTGATTGTTGTCTATCTCTTTTATAAGTTCTTTAAGGTTGTTTTTGAATTGAGTTGTTTGTTCTATTATGTCTTTTTGTCTTTTTAACATATTACTTATCCAGCTTTTTATTTTGCCAAAGTTTATTCTATACTCAGACCAGCTATTTATTTCAGGCATAGTAGGTTTCTCTAATTTTTTTGATTGATTAGATAAGTACTCCAGCGCCTTTAGTACTTGTTCTTGTTCTTCTTGTTGATATTTATAGATTTTGTTGATTGCTTCAAAGATTTCTGTTGTTCTGTTTTTTTGTAAACTAGTTAAAACTTTGCCGTAATAGTTTGCCATGCCATTAAAGTTGTCATCTGTTAGAACAATGCTGATTAGTACTTTTTCTATATCGTTAGTTTTTATGTTAATTTTTTCTTTTAACCACAACTTTCTTATCTCAATTAGCTGTTCTATAGTTATGTCTTTTTCTTGGGTTATAAGTTCTGGGATTATAATAAATGTCAGTTTATCATATGGTTTGTCTGGTCTGAGATCATCTAATAATGATTTTTTAAGATCAAATTGTTGTTCCCAGAATTTTATTTGTTCTAAATTGTTCAGCTTAAGTTTTCCTTTTTCGTTAAAAAAGGATTCTACTATGAATTCTATAATTTCATTAGCTTGTGGTTGAATAGTTTTGTTTTTTTCATCAGTTATTTGATCTTTTTTTAGTATTTTTAAAAGCCTATTTTTGAATGATTTTTTAGTTGTTGTTGGTCTCACAGATTCAGACATTAGAATTTCATTAAATATTCCTTCATATGTAAATGTTTGTAGTAATTTAGAAGATGATTTAGTTATTATTTTTTCAATCAGAGAGTTTTCTTTTAGTATATATTGTTGTGTAAATCCGATAATGGCATTGCCTGATGATTGCCAGATAACACCTGCTTTTAAAGAGTCTATCCAGAAGTCAATTATTGTATAAAAATTATGGTTATTGTTATAGTATTGGTAATAGTCATTTAAATTTACGCAACCTCGGATTTTTAAATCGTCTTTTACAATCGCTGTGGATATTTTTTCTATAAGTTCTTGATTGGTTAAGTTCTTTGAGTATGTTTCAAGTGGATATTTTATGCTTCTTATAACTGGTTTTTGAGATAATTGTAGTCTTTTCTGATGTAGTTTATAACCTGTGTTTATAAACTTCCTGCTCACTTAATTAAAAAAATTTTTGTGAGCCTTTGCAGTAAAAGGCAACGATTTACAAAAATGTAAATCGGGAAACCGCAAAGGCTCTGAGTTAGGAACTCAATTAATTTTATATCATATTATTTTAAATTGTCAATATTGTATAATGTATACAGGTGTATGAAAGATAAAAATTTTTTAGTTAGTGTTGTGATCCCTGTTTACAATGAAGAACAGGCTTTGCCTAAATTGTTTCCTCGTCTTTTGCCTATATTGGAAAAATACAATTATGAGTTGATATTTGTTGATGATGGATCTAAAGATGCTTCTGTTGAGATTATCAAGGAAAAGGCAAGGTCTAATCCAAGAATAAAGTTAATCTCTTTTCAGAGAAATTTTGGACATCAGATGGCTTTAACCTGTGGCTATGATAATTGTAGAGGTGATTGTGTTATAACTTTAGATGCTGATTTGCAAGATCCTCCTGAACTTATAGATAAAATGATTGTTAAATGGCAGGAAGGTTACGATATTGTTTATGGTCAACGGTTGGATCGTCAGACTGATTCTTTTTTCAAAAGAACTACCGCAGATTATTTTTATAAGTTTATGAATTATTTATCTGATGTAAAAATCCCTGAACATGTTGCTGATTTTAGACTTTTGGATAAAAAGGTTGTTGTTTTTTTGAAAACTTTAAAAGAACGATCAAGGTTTTTGAGAGGTTTAGTCGTTTGGCCTGGTTTCAGATCTACTGTAGTGCGTTATAAAAGAGAAAAGAGATCTGCAGGTACTACACATTATAGTTTGAGGAAAATGTTTGCTTTTGCTTTTGAAGGTATTATCTCTTTTTCTACGCGACCTTTGCAGTTGGCTACTTATTTGGGCTTTATAAGCGCTTTTCTAGGTTTTATTGGCATAGTGTATGCTGTTATTGGTAAGTTTGTTTTTTCTCATTACTGGGTTACCGGCTGGACTGCTTTGTTTGTGAGCATTATGTTTATGGGCGGTGTTCAGCTTATTGCAATAGGTATAATAGGAGAGTATGTTGGAAAGATTTATAAAGAAGTTCAGCAAAGACCTTTGTATTTAATAAAAGAAAAGGTAAATTTTGATTAAATATGTCTGTTTTTAGGGTTATTGCAAAGTTTAGATGGCTATTTTTGGTTGTTGGTTTAATCCTGTTTGCTTATTTTGTTTTTAAGTATATAAATCAGGATAAACAGTTTCTGTCTCCTGTGCCTATTGAGAATGATATTAAGGTTATTCAATTGAAGGGGTCTTAATTTTTTTGTTATGAAGAAAATTACATGGAGAAAAGATCTTTCTATTATTGATAATCTAACTGAAGATTTAGTAGTTAAGGAGTTGATCAGACTTAGAGATCTTCAGGATTTGACTGATGAGGAGTTCTATGATACTGATTTGAATACTTTGGGTTTTTCAAATGAGCTTGCTATTCTTCTTGATTTGTTGTCTTTTGTCAAAAAAAAGAAAAAAAAGATTGTTGTGTATACAGATTATGATGCTGATGGTATTACAGGAGGCGCTATAATGTGGGAGAGTTTGTATCTTTTAGGGTTTGATGTTATGCCGTATGTGCCAGATCGTAAAACAGAGGGTTATGGTTTTTCTGTTGGAGGCCTTGATTATGTTAAAAAGACTTATGATCCTGGTTTGATAATCAGCGTTGATCATGGCATCTCTGCTAGGGAAAAGATAGAGTATGCTAAGACTAAACTTGGAATTCCTATTGTTGTTACTGATCATCATTTAAAACCAAAGCTGTTGCCAGAATCTGCAGAGGCTATTATTCATATGGATTTTTTATCCGGATCAGGAGTTAGTTTTTTTACTGCAAAGTCTATTGTAAGGAAATTAGCTAAAAATAATGATAATGAGATAAATAAAAATTTTCAGGTAGATTATACAGTTTTGGCAAGCATTGGCACAGTTGCTGATTTGGTTCCTCTTATAGGGTTGTCAAGGCAGTTAGTTAAAAAAGGGTTAGTTAATTTTTCAAAGTCAAATAGAGTGGGTTTGAGACAGTTGTTGAAAAACGCTGGTATTGATAATAAAAAGATCTCTCCGTATGATATTGGTTTTATTATTGCTCCAAGAATAAATGCCGCTGGAAGGCTTGAGTCTGCTTTGACTGCTTTGCAATTATTGTGTACAAAAAGTCCGGAAAGAGCATCTGTTTTAGCTTCAAAACTGAGTCAGTTGAACAGTGATCGTCAAGATTTAGTAGAGGAGTTTTTTAAACAGATAGAGCAAAAATATAGCAGTTTGCCAAAACTGCCAAAGATAATTCTTGAGTACAGCCCTGATTTGCAGGAAGGTATTATTGGCTTGATAGCTTCAAGGTTAGTTGAAAGATTCAACAGACCTAGTATTGTGTTTACAGATTCTGATGGGTTTATTAAAGCGTCAGCAAGATCTGTTGAAGATCTTCATATTACTAATTTTTTGAGAAAGTCTGGAGATTTGCTTGTTGAGGTTGGTGGCCATAAACAAGCCGCAGGACTAAAGGTCTCCAAAGAGAACTTTGCTGATCTTAAGTTGTTTTTAAATAATTTGGCAGATAAAGAGGTTACTGATAATATGTTAGTAAAAAAGATAACGGCTGATTTTAAAGTCAGGCTAGACCAGCTTTCTGAAGATCTATATTTTAAACTTTTAAGTCTGGAGCCTTTTGGTGTTGGTAATCCTAAACCTAGTTTTTATTCTAAGGTTAGAGTTGTTTCAGCTAGACTGTTTGGAAAGAATAATGAGCATACAAAGCTGACTGTTTCCGATGGTTTTGGTCAGATTGATCTGCTGGCTTTTAGAAATGAAAGACTATTTTTTAAAGTTCATAGAGATGAACAGATACATGTTGTTTTTAATCTTGCTGTAGATAGGTGGAACAATAGAACTTGTCTGAATGGAATGTTGATTGATTACAGTTTAGCTGGTTAATTTTTTCAAGCTTAATCTTCTTTATTTACACAATCTTTTTGTATATAATTTTTTTATGTCAATAAAATATAATAAGAGTTTTCTTCAGTTTTTAGTATTGCCTGCTTTATTGGTTTCTATAATTTTTAGTTACTTTGTTGTTGCCAATAATGATTTGTTGTTTCTTTTACCTAAAGCAGAAGGGGATGTGACCTTTTATAAAGACTCTTCTAACCCTCCTTTCTTGTTTTTTTTCAACTCTTATGACAACAAGGAGTTTATGTGTTTTCAAAGAGAAAACAGGGAAGCAGGAGAGGTAGATAAGTCTGTTCCTTGGGATGCCTGGTTGATAAATAAAACTGAAAACTGTACTGATACATGGAATTGGTATTTTAATAGGGTTGGTACTACTCCTAATCTGCCTGCAGATAAATCCGGTTATGTTAACTTATGTCGAACGCCACAGTATGATCAAACTGTTTGTTTGTCTAAAGTAAGGCCGCAACAGCCTACTCCTACTCCACAACCTGATACAGATTTAGAGCCTTCACCAACCTTGACTCCAACACCTGTTCCAGCTGATAATCAGGGTTCAAACTCAACTTCAGACAATACTTCATCTAATCCAACACCAACTTCTGCGTCGGTAACAAATACTGCTCAGCTTTGTTTTTACAATACAGCAGAGATTTATATTAATTGTTTAAAAACTAAAAATAACTGTGTTTTTTCTACTCATATTAAGTTTAACAATGACGATTCAAGTCTAAAAAATACTGGAGATATAAAACTAGAAAGAAGCAATGATGGAAAATCTTTTAAACATATTGCTGGCCCTAACAAATGGGAGAAAGATTCTTTAAAGTTTAATTATTCTCCTGAATGGACAGGAGGAGATGTTATGCTGAATTTAGATAAAGATAATTCAGCAACAATTTATTGGAAAGGCAAATTCAATGGGTGTGTTGGTTCTGAAAATAAAGAAATTGAAGATATGTTAGAATGTGAGTTTTCTGTTAATGGTGGATTGCCATCTGTTAAGGGCTCTGGTTGTTATGTAAAAGATATCATAGTTGAGCATGAGACTCAAAAGAGTTCTGATTCTAACTCTGGTACTTCATCTAATTCCAACTCTGGTACTTCATCTAATTCCAACTCTGGTACTTCATCTAATTCCAGCTCTGGTACTGTATCTAATTCTAACTCTGGTTCTTCATCTGGCTCCAATTCTGGTACTTCATCTAATTCCAGCTCTGGTACTGCATCTAATTCCAACTCTGGTTCTTCACAAGTTGATGATTCAGGGACCTCTACGAGTAATGACAGTGGTTCAAGTCAAACTGTAAGCTGTCTTGCAAATTGTTTTTCTACAGCTACAGTTGAGACTGCAGTAAGAAGATGTGTAGTTGATAATAATAATAATAATTATAGATGTATACCACAAGTAAATTTGTGTTCTAATGTTTCTTGTAGAGGCGAAGATGAAGGCGTTTTGGTGTCTACAAAATACTATAAAAACGAGGATTCTTCTGAGGAGTATCTGTTATATAATTCAAGCAATTGTTCTGGTCAGCCTCAAATGTATAGAGATCAAAGAACTTTAGAGGCTATCTGTGGAAAAACAAAGAGAAATATAAGAGTTAGCTATGAAGATTACAGACTGGATCTAAACCATGAACCTGGGTTTTCCAAAGATTTAAAATTGGTTTCAGCTTATATCTTAGTAATACAAGAAAAAAACGGAATTTATTTCCCGATCTCTGATAATATTTATTTATATAAAGATCAGCAAGACTCTAATATATTTGGTTATCATTTAAAAAATAACTTTAAAACTATTAGTATAGAGATATCAAAATTTTCTTTTTTATTAACGGATAAGTATAGGATAAATCCTGAAAACAACAAACTAAACAGTAATAATTTTGTTATTTTAAATCTAGAATTTGATAGAAATATATCAAATGATATGCCCCATACGATATTTATATTAATAGGTCGTTTTGGTTATAAAACAAGTTATGTTTTTTCAAATTTATCAGTTGTTGATTTACAAAATTCTAAATAGAATAAAATAAATAATGTTAGGTTTTTCAAATATAATCTCAAAAAAAACAGGGGTTTTGATTTTAGGTTTAGTTTTAGCTTTAATTATTACTATTTTGTTGACAAACTTTGTTTTTACTCCTTATAGTGGTTCTTTTACACCTTTAGTTCAGTCATATATAAATAAAGTTTTGAATAAAGATAACTTAAAACCTAAATTAATTAATATTGGTAATGAAGCTAATGCTATTAAAGATGGAGATCAGATTACTATAGTTGATTATAATTTAGATAAGAGTATTATACATGAGGTTGAGGTGAATGGTAAAAAAATAATTTTAATTGCTCCAAATGATTTTAGTAAAAATATTGATGGCAATTTGCTTAAAAATTTGATTAAATAAAAATATGTATATTGGTCCGTTTTATTTTGATACAAAAGAGTTGTTTTTAATTTTGGCGGCAATTTTTGTGTTTGCCGCTAATTATTTTAGCTGGGATCTTTGGTGGTTTGATTCTTCTGCTTTATTGACAATTTTAATTCTTATTTTGTTGACAAAAGGTTTATTACCTGCTCTGCATAATGAAAACTTTTTAATTCTTTCTTTGTCAGCGGTCTTTTTAACGATTTATCTAACTGTTTTTCAGGTAATTTTGTTTTATATTATAGGGTTTGCTTTATTTAGAATATTTAGAATAATTTAATTAAATGGAATATAATAATACAACATCGGCTCAGGTAAATAACAATCCGTCTAGTAAAACTGGTTTTGCAGGTCATATAGTAGAGGAGGTAAGAGTCTTTTCAGGAAAAAAGATAGTAAGAATAGTTATTGGTATTATTGCTGTCTTAATTGCTTTAGGTGTTGTGTTTTTTGTTTATACAGGAGGTTTTACTCAGGCTGGTGACCAAAAACCAACAGATGTTGTGATTGCCAATATAACAGAAGGATCTGCGCAGATAACATGGAAAACCGCAGTTGCTGTACAGGCTGTTGTTGAGTATGGCACTACACCAACAGCTTTAAATTTTTTCGCTCCTGAGACTGAAAAAACTACTGATCATAAAGTAGATCTGACTTTATTATCTCCCGAAACAACTTATTATTTCCAGATCCGCGTTGGTGACACGATCTATGATAACGCTGGTGTTCCATGGAGTTTTACTACAAGATCAAAAACTCAGAACAATAATTCTCAAGCTGTGCCAACACCTACATCTGCAAATTCTAATCAGAATACTAATCAATCCGAAAACACACAGTCTTCACCTACTGCTACTCCAACTCCTTATCAGAGTTTTAAACTGAACTCAAATGGAAATAAGGTTAATGAGTGTAATTATACAAACTGTGACGATATCAAAGCTAATTTGGGTAAAGGTTGTAGTTTAAAACAGTATCTTGATTGTAGAAACAAAGAGGTTACGCCTACCAATACTCCTGCTTCAGAGCCAACTCCAACTGAAACTCCGACTCCAAGTCCAACTCCCACATCAGCTGAGCCTACTGCAACGCCAAGCCCGAGTTTAACACCAACGCCAACTAGTTAAAAGTTAAGTATTAAATAAATGGTAATAGAAGAAATTAGATCTTTAGCAATACCAGAAGTTAAGATTATAAGATATAAAAGGTTCTCTGACGACCGTGGGTATTTTACAGAGACATATCGTCAGTATCAATTTAAAGAAGAGTTTTTAAGAGATTTTCAGATTTATCAAATAAATGAGAGCAAATCAAGAGCAAATGTTGTTAGAGGTTTGCATATTCAGTGGAACCCATATATGGGTAAACTGGTTCGGACTCTGTATGGTCATATGGTTGATTTGGTAGTAGATGTTAGAGTTGGTTCACCAACATTTGGGAAGGGTTTAATGTATGATATGCCAGCTAGATTAGATGAGAATTATGGAGAATGGATCTGGGTTCCAGTTGGTTTTGTTCATGGAAACTATTATTTGCAGGATTCTGCCATAGAGTATTTTTGTACTGGCTGGTGGAGTCCAGAGACTGAGGCTGGTGTTAATCCATATGATAAAAATATCGATTGGAGTCTTTCGGACAAATCTTTAGTCAAACAATTTTTAAGTTTAAAGAACAAAGCTATAATGTCTGAAAAAGATAGAAATGCAATGAGTTTAACTGATTGGAAAAAATCTTCTGCTTCAAAACAATTTATTTATCCTCAATAGTTTTTGTTTTTAAAAAGTATTAAAATTGGTTAAAAATTTTTAAAGTAAGTTCTACTTTCTAACTTTTCTTGTTTTTTAATTTATTTTAGTTTTAAATTTGCTGCCGGGCTAGGATTCGAACCTAGACTAAACGGTCCAGAGCCGTTTGTGCTACCTTTACACCACCCGGCATATTTTAGATGATAGTTTCTAAAATAAATCTTTTAAGATTTTCATTATAGCATATACTGTTTATATTTATATAATAAGAATATGAGATGTTTTTTTAAATATAAATCTTTGAATTATATATTTCTAAGAAATTATGTTTTCTTATTTTAAAGAAATCAAGAAATAAGATTTATCTATAACAGCTATATCTTGGATCATTGCTGATTATATCTTTCAACTTAAGTTCATCTGCTTTTTTTAAATCTAGTTCTTTTGGTTTTGGTAATAAAACTCGTTTTTGTACTATAGTTTCACCAAATTTTTTCTCCTCTATTAATTTTGATCTATGGTCTTCTAAAAACAGCGTTGCTTTAATTGCATAGTCTGGTATGCCTACCTCTGGTTCTAATATTAGAAACTTTAGTTCTGGTCTTTTGGTATCATAGGGTAAGTAAGATGTGTTGAGGTGTTGGTCTGGTCCAGACCAAAAGGGTAAATAGCCATATCTTTTTTCTCCATAAAACTTGTATAAAAACGACCAAGTTGTGTTAATAAACAAAGGATTTGTTACAGCACAGATTGAAAATTCTTTATTATTTGCTTCTTTATATGTATAATCAATTAGATCTTTTTCATCTTTAAGGGTTATTCTTTGAACCTCTATCACTTTGATATTCTTAAATTCATCATTTTTTATATTTATAAAATTGCTGATCAATATAAATATAATCAATGCATATCCTAGAAGTTTGTTTATTTGTATTATAAAGTAAATACCGCCAGCGATAGTTAAAGTCAATACAGGATATATAGGATTATTTATAAAATCAAAAGAAACTATTCCTGTTTTGAACATAAATAGTGGAAATGTAGAGAAGAGCCAGAGAATTATAAGTTTATATCTATTTTTATCATTAATTGATTTATAGCAAAGTATAAGAAGTATCAAGAAAAAGGCTAGCGCGAGTTTTGGATTTATAAAAAAGAAAGAATTAACTATCGCATTTTCTAATTTGCCTAAATAATTAATTACAAAGCTATAAAATTGATTATTTAAATGATTTGATCCACTTGTTAAATAGTTTAATAAAGATTTTATTCCTATAAAGTTCCATTTAATCTCTGCAATAATAAAATTGCTTGTTAATATAAGAAATAGAAACAATGATTTTTTTAAATCTGATAAATATTTATTTTTATCAAGTTTGAACAAAATATAAATTAAGGGATAAAATATAATAAGGTATACAAGCATAAAATTAAAGTTTATAGATAAAACTAAACCTAATACGCTAATAAATAGATATTTTGTTTTTTGTTTATTAAATAAATAGTATATGAGCCCCAAGAAGAAGATTGTTGCACCTAAAGACATTGGTGCAGCATTTGAAATGAATCTAGCATAATTAAGTTGCGCAAATGATATTGACCATAAAAATGATGTTAGTAATGCCGGAAAATCTTTTCTAAAAATAAGCTTTGCAATTAAGTACAATGGTATAATAACAGTCATATTTAACAGAACAAATAAAAAAACAGTTATATTAGGGTCAAATTTCGACAAAAAATAAAAGGGTAGTGTCAAATAATAATGTAATGGACCATGGTGTATTCCTATAATATCAGTTTCGGGTCCTACTATCTTAATATCTTTATTAGTTATGATTTCAAATACTCTTTGTGCGTCTCTAGCCTGATCATAACTAAAAAAGAAGTTGTCTTTTAAATTATATAACCTAATTAGCAACCCTAAAAAAAATATTGCTATTAAAAACATTTTGCTTTTTTTGGTAGCAAAGATCCTCATAATTTAGTTTTTATTTTCTATAAACTCAATTGTAACTCCATATTGGTATTCTTTGTTAATTACTTTAGAATTTTTAGGAATATTGTTTTGTCGCCATTCAGTTATTCTGAATTCATATCCTTTAGCCTCGTCTTCAATAATAAAATAACAAGTATTGTTAACAAAGTTTGATTTGGGTTCTGGAGTGTTTAGTTTACGACTGTAATATTTGAATAGATAATCCCAAGTATAAGGTATTACTGGTGGAGTATAGATTTTAACACAGAATTCTTTACCTTTGTTTTCATTATATATTTTATTTACAATTGTATCTTGAACAAAGAAACCTTGTGGTTTAGATGGATTTTTAATTACATTATAAGATGAAATAAGTCCTGTCGTAAGTATTAATATTAAGCCTGTTTTTATTATTATATAACCTGTTTTAGTCTTGGTTTTGCCGATTATATTAATTGCCAATATTATGGAGATAATAAAAAAAAGTTGTATACCTTCATAATAATTAGCCCAGAAGTTGTCTCTGTAAAAGACAGATAAGGCAAAAAGTAAAAATATTATTAAGTTATTTGCGTAAAATATCTTTGTTTCTATATTCTTGCTTTTTTTTCTTAGTGTTATTATAAAGGCACTGGTTATGATCGTTAAAAAAAATATGCTTGTTATAGAATTTAGAAAATCAGGAAATATTGATGTGTAGTAATTTGAAAACTGTGTTATTCTTTCTATTGCTGAGTCTAATAATGGCCGTGGATTATGTAACTTTGGATTGATGATAAAATTGATAAATGTTTTCGTCTGAATAAAATTGTTTTTAATTTCAAAAGCCAATCTTAAAGATAGTGGAATTATAAGTCCTAATGCTGATAAAATTAGATTCTTTTTATTTAAGAAAACATCTTTTAATCTACCAAACAAAATTAGCATTATAATTGTTGCGGGTAGTAAGAAAATTCCAAAAGCAAACTCTGCTTCCCAGACGAATCCAACCGACAAAAAGATAAGAAAATAGAACTTTGATTTGTTGGTTGCAAAGAGATTATAAATACTATAGACAAATAATAATATAAAAGGGAATGTTAAAACGCTATTTATAACGAATGTGCTCATAGATATGAAGTATGGCGAAAAAGCAATGAACGACAAAAAAATTATTGATTCGACTGAACTAAAATTTTTATTTAAAAAATAAAAGAATAACAAAAAAGATAATAACTGTGATAAAAATAACCAATATGGGAAAGCGATAGGGTTTCCATTAGTTAAAATATAGGGGATTGCTAAAAAATAATACCACCAAGCTCCATGATAAACTCCAGGAAGGCCTGTTGTGGGACCTATGAATGTTGGGTTTTTATACCTTACCACCTCTTCCACTTTTAAGAAGTCTCGTCCTTGATCATAAGTATAGGGAAAGGTTTTCTCTTTTATTGTTTTGATTCTGATAATTGAAAATAAAACAATTAAAAAAATTAAGATAATGTGTATTTTTTTAATCATACTTTAATTTTAACTTATTGTTATCTATAATGTATCCAATCGTTTATATTAGGATCAGTTGGAATTTCTAAATCTTTCTTATCTAACTTGTATTTTTCTATTGTATATCCAACCGGGGGAATTTGTTTTTTCCAAATAGGTTCTTTGGTCAGATTTACCTTAGATTCTTTCCATGAAGAATAGTTTAGCCATGGTTTGTCTGAAGGAGGCGGCGCAATGATTAGGTAGGTAACTGGTCTTTTTTCATATATAAAGACCTTTGTGTTTGGGTATCTTTTTATATAGTAATTCATGCTTGCCTTTGTTTGATAAGCTAAAATGTCTGGAGAAAATATAAAAAAACCAAATTCTCTGTCGTTTTGTTCAAAAACTGTTTGGGCTATTTTGCTTTGATATGTCCAGCTGTTTTCATCTTGTCCTATTGAGTTTTTTAGATTTTTCCACTCTTGAATATTATGTATTGTCCAGGTAAAGATTATTATTGATGTTAATATTATGTATATCCTTTTTAATTTTTTTTCTACTAATGTTGTTCCAACTGATAAAAGAAAAATAGGTAGCGACATAGTGGGAAGGAAGTAATGGTATAAGAGCCAGCCTTTGTGTAATATGGAAAAGAAGTAAAAAGTAATATAAAAATAAAAAGTTAATAGAAAAACTTGTTCTTGTGTTTTTAGTTTGTTTTTGTTTTTTAATTTTAAAATTAAAATTATTGCAGTCAATAAAAACAGAATCAAAATGATAAAATTCAAATAGTAACTATTAAAAAAATCAATTCCTTCATTGCTCATAATATTTAATCTGTTTAAGATAACGGTCTGCGTATCTAAAGGTATTGCATTTGTTGTTCCTTTGATATAAGTTAGCAGAGATTTGCTAAGTTGGAAATTATGTCTTAAGTCGAACAAAAGATATGTTATTGTAGTCAATGGAATTGCTAAAAGACTTTTTAAATGAGAAAAAGATCTGTTTTTTATTATTTTAAATATGATTATAAATAAACTTGAAATTAGAAAAGGACCAGCAGTAGCAATTTGCAGATGAATCATTAATCCTAGAATAATTAAAGATATAAATAAAAATTTTTCTTTATTTGTCTCTAAATAGTAATATAAAACTAGTATAAATGGTATAGTTAAAAATAAGGCTCCGTAGGGGTTGTAAAGTCCATTTAAATGTAACGCAAAGATAGTTAAAAATAAAGTTATAAATAAAAGAGCTGAATATTTTTGTTTAATTATTTTCCCAATTAGATTTTTTGTTATAAAGAGAATAGAAATTGTCATTATTATCCATCCCCACCCGATAATTATTGGGTTTCCTTTTCCTATAATATAAAAAGGTATATTTAGGTAAAGCCATAATGGTCCATGAAAAAAACCATCTAATCCGCTTGCTCGTGGACCTATAAGAACAATCTTTTTTTTGACAATTTCATCAAAGAGTAGAAAATCTCTTGCAATATCAGTATGAAATTTTATTTCTCCGATAAATAAAGGGCTAATTGCTATTATCAGGTTAATTAAAAAAATTATTCGCAGTAATGTTGTTATCTTTGTCTTTTTTATAAAATTATGAATAGAAGTTGTCATTTTAATTTATTTTTTTGGTTAAAAATAATGTGAATCGCCGGGGAGTCGAACCCCGAACCTACCGGTTAAGAGCCGGTTGCTCTGCCAATTGAGCTAGCGATCCAATAATTACAAAGTATAGTATATCAAAATATTAGGTTTAATGAGTTGTTTTTGCTTGTTTTATTTATGTGTTTTAAGATTTGAGAGAATGAGCGGCGGACCGGATTCGAACCGGCGACCTTCTCCTTGGCAAGGAGACATTCTACCACTGAACTACCGCCGCTTAAATTAAAAAAATTTTACCACTATTTTAAAAAATTGCAAAATAAGCAAATTCTTATTCCTCCTTTTCTTTTCCAATGATATTTTTCATATATATTAGCAAAACCATGTAAACAAAAGGAAAATATAATATTAGGTATCTTGGATAGATTGGTATCTTTATTAAATATAGCATATATAACCAAATCCAGATAAGAAATAAAAACATAAACCTGGTTTGTTTATTAAAAACTTTTCTTTTTAACTTTATGGCTTTATTTAAATAAATTATTGTTAAAAGAATCATAGATATAATTGAGAATGGATAAATTAAGTTCCAGTATTCAAAGTTTATATATCCTTTGTTATCCCACCAGATTTTCCATTTATTAAACAACAATAAAGGCAAAACATTACCTTTGGCTTCTATGTAATTTAAATGATTATACCTCCAGAAGTTAAAGATCCATTTTTGGGCTTTAATAAATTCTGTAATAGTTGTTCCTTGAGTAAATGATGGTATGTAAGTTAATAAAAAAGCTAAAGTAAAAGACAAGCTAGATATAAGTATAAAGAATATTATTTTTGAAAGTTTAAGTTTAGATAGCAACATATGAATTAACAATGTTATAGCAACTATGACTACTATTAAATAAAACTTTACTGTTGCTAAGAATCCAAGTGATAATCCTGTTAATATATTAAACATAATTTGTTGTTTATTTACCCATTTTATATAAAAATAGAAAGTTAGTAATAAAAACAATAGTTGGTATATATCTAACAAAGTTGGTTCTTTTAAAAACATTTTTATAGTGCTGTCGTTGGTAAATAAGAAAAAACCGATTGAACTTAACAAAAAAGAATTTGTCACCTGTTTTAGTATTAGATAGAATAAAATAGCTGTTAAAACTACAGATATTAATCCAGAAATATTTTCATTTTTAAATAACAAGATTGAGACACCAATAAAATATTTGCCTAGAGTCATATGTTCAGCATTGAGTAGAATAGGGTTTGTTCCTGTAAGGTATTTATACCCAGCATATGCATATAATTGGCCATCTGATATTCCTTTTTTTGAGTTGGGTATTACATATTGTGATTGATTAAACTCTTGTTCTGCTAAATCAGGATCAAACTTTTTAATATAGATTTCTTTATTATTGTATATTTGAACTACCAGGCTAATAAAACCTAATAAAATCATTAAAATGCTTATATATTTGGTTAATTGTTTGTTTTTTATATACATTAATGTAGTTTTTATATTTTAGAACAATTTAATAGATTTAACAAATTTTTGTTAATTGTAGGTTTGGTGTGCCGGGGAGAGGACTTGAACCTCCACTCCCAAAGGGAACAGCCTCCTCAAGACTGCGCGTCTACCAATTCCGCCACCCCGGCATTAACTATTTAAAAAAAAGATTATTAATCAATATGATTAAATATACTATACTTTTGTGAGCCCGCAGGGACTCGAACCCTGAACCAACGGCTTAAAAGGCCGTTGCTCTGCCAGTTGAGCTACGGGCCCAAAATATTGAACCAACAACTAACTATTATAGCATAGATGAAAGCAAATTTGATTTTATTGTTAATTTGTTTTATTTTTTTACAAATACTAACCATTTTTTATGATCAAGTTGGTTGTTGGTTTCACATTTTAATTCATAATCATTGGTGTCAATGCCCAAGTTTAGATAATCTACTTTTTGTATTATCACGATAGGATAGTTTCTATAGTTTTTTACAAATTTTTTTTCTTCGTAGTAAAAGTCTGGTTTTTTGTTTGAGTAGTAAACAAAAGAAGGAGATCCGCCGTATATAAATGTTGTTGCTGTGTCAAGATCATTTTCTTTTAAAAATCTATAATTTAGGCGCTCTGATTCTTTCATAAGGTAAGCTAATTTTTCTGCAGACTCTTCTTTAACACATTCAGCTAAAACATATCTTTCATTAGTACTAACTTTATGATTGTAAAAAATAGTTTGTTGTAAAAATGATGTTAAAGAAAATAAAAATACAGTTATAAAAATTAACCAATAAATTATTTTTTTCTTTATTTTTAGCAATATGCTAACTGCTGTTATAGACAAAAGGGGAAGTATAAATGTTATATACCAATAAATTTTGCTTTTACTAATTGTTAATAGTAATAAAAAAGGTAAATAAAATACTACTAGCAACTCTAGTTGATTTAAATTGTAGAAAAGTTTTATAAAGTTAAATCTAATTTTTTTAAGTTTATGTATTAAGTTATAAAGTATTGTTACAATACTTGTAACAGATAATAAGGTTAAAATTTTTGAGTCGTTCCAAAACAGATATGGATAGTAGAGTAATCCTAAATTATTGCCAAAATGAGACTCAATCGGTTTGATGACTCTTTTGAAAATCTGATCGTAAAAATGTGCCTTTAAAAAATAATCTCCAAAGTTAAGATAAGCATAAAAGTACCACAGGCTAGCAATACCTACTTGGATAAAGACAGTTGCCAAAAAAATCCTTATTTTGCTTATTGTTACTTTCTTATTCTTGTGGACAAAGTTTATAATTTCATAAACTAAAGGAAAAAAACCTACTAAAGATTTTGACCAAACACCAAGCACTAAAAAAAAAGTTTTTATCCAAAATTTGTCTATAAAATAAACATATCCTATCCAAGAAAGTCCAATAATAATATCTGTATTTAATATGCTTGATCGTTCAATATAGGTTTTTGAACTTAATAATAATGCTGTCGATAAAAGGCTTAATAATTTATTGTTTGTTAGCTTAAGGGTTAGTTTATATGTTAATAAAATTACTAAAAATGAAAACACTGTTATTACTAATCTTGCATTTGTTTCTTCGTAAGTTTTGCTAAGTTTTAGTGCAAACGCTGTTATTAAATGTAATAGTGGAGGTTTGTTCAACCATACTGTACCATTAAAAGTTGTTTTTATATTTTTGTTTTGGATTATTTCTTTGCCTACTTGAGCATAAATTCCTTCATCCCAATCATAAAAAGGCTGTTTTGATAATTTAATAGTTCTTAATGTTAAACCTAAACCAAAGAGTATGAAAATAAATATGATTAAAATTTTTGATTTGTTTCTTTTATGTTTTATCTTCATTTAATCCAATTTATCATTTGTCTTTTGTAACTCTAAAAGCGTAATTTTTTGGCCTGATATAGGTTTGGGGTATTCTTTAATTAGTTTTACTGGCCAATCTTGGGGAATGTCTTGAGTATGAGCAAGTACTATAAGTATATAGTTGTCTTTTAAATTCTCTTGGTTTGCTATTAGAGCTTCTTTATTTAAAGGCCAGTAACCTTTAATATGAATTTTCCGGTCCTTAACTGTTTTTAATGCTTCTAGTTGATCTCCAACTACACCAAAATCTCCTTCTGCCAAAATGATCACATTTTTCTCTTGAGATTTCTGTCTGGCGTATTCGAGTATTTCCTTCAATCCCCAGCCTGCGGTTGTGCCCTGAATATATTGGCCTTTATCAACTTTAGGAAAAGGTATGTTAATTTGGTCATATATAATTGCATAATCAAATTTTATTGTTTGGAACATAAAGATTAATACAACCGTTAATTTGAAATATAGCCTGAGTTTTGATTTATTTTTAGCAAATAAATCGTTTAGATAAAAACTTGTTGGAATTAGCAATAAACCTCCAGTAAATAAAAGATACCTTGGAAATAAAACCTTAGCAAAAAATGCAATTGCAGATAAAGGTATTATTATCCAAAAGATAGTATACAAAGCAATGTTTTCTTTATTATTTAAAAACATTTTCAAAAAACCTAGTATAGCTATGATTCCAAAGAAAATGGTAGTTTCAGAAAATATATAGTTGGGTATCAGCTTAATATTTGAAAAAAAATAAGCAAATGGTTGTGTTTTGAATTCTTCAAAGCTCATTACAAAGGTTAGGTTTTTTTGTGAGACAAAATGAAAAAAAGGAGAGAGTCTTTGGATATTGTAGATTATTAAAGCTAAAATAGAGCTTATAACAATAAGAATGTAATAATTGATGATTTTATTAAAGTATTTAGATTTGTTTTTTTTAAATAAAGCCAGGCTTAATACCGGAGCTGTAATTGAGTTGATTATTGCTAGTCTCATTGAAGATTTTGCTAACATAAAAAAACCTGCAGTCAATCCAAACAGCAAGCTAGTATCAATTCTTAGTGTTTTCCAGATTAATATTGAGCAAAAAAACAACCATATAAAACCTGCATTTACCATAGAATCTGCTAATGCCATACGGTCGTAAAATAAAAAATAAGGGGTGATTATATATAGCAGTGTGCCAAGATAGGCAGTTCTTTTATTAAATATATAAAACAAACATAAAAAAATACCAATTAGAGCTATTAGTCCTGAAAGAACACCAAAAAGTCTTCCAGCTAAAAGCGGGTTTTCTGGAAATAATTTTAAAAATGGTATCGTTAGCCAAGTTTGTAATGGTTGTCTGCCGTCTGTGAGGGAGATAAATCTCCAGTTGGCGTCTTGCCAAGCTGTTTTTGCCCAACGAATATAAATGCCCTCGTCTCCAAAGATTGGTAGAGCAGTAATGTTGGTCAATCGGGTAAAGAAAAACAGCGTCAGTATTGCTGTTACGATCAATAGATCTTTTAGGTCAAACTGTTTTTTTATAAAGTTTATTATTTTGAAAACATCAAACATAACTTAAATTTTACAAAATTTTTATAAATAAAGAATTGAAAAATAGAGTATCTTTTGTTAATTTATAGGATAAAAATGCCCGAAGTTTCTTATCTTAAAGACTTTAGGAATAAATTTAACGCTCGTATTAAAGAGATTCTTTTATTATTGTTAATATCTTTATCTCAGTCTTCTTGTGTTGCATTCGATAGTAGAAAGGATTATGAAGCATGCCAACCTGGAGCTTTAGTTGTTGATACATTCCGCAGTCTTCCTAATAATAATATAAAAGAAATTTACACAAAAGTTTTGGCTGGTGTCTGGCTAACTAGGAATAGTTATCTTTTAAAAGTCAATAAGGATATGTTTGTTAGCAGATTGATGAGTTTGTTTGATCAAGATCCAGATATGGCCTACAGGGTTTTAGAAGACTTGTTGATTTTAATCTACGCAGATCATGGCAGTATGGTTTCAACTCTTTTTAGCAAAATCAGTAGTTCTAATTGTTTATTTACTGAAGATTTAAAACAAGCAGTGAGTAGCCTTTCTTATTCTTACAGAGTAGATGGCAATAAAAGGGAGCTTTTTATTAGCTTAGATTTGGATCCTCAAGTTATAATTGATATCTTAAATAAGGAAATTTATGCTAATGTTAAGGTTGTTAATTTTAGTTTTCAGGTTGGTCATCTACAGTTTAAGGTAGTTGAAAGTATTGATGATAAAGGAGAATCAAGAGTTGTGTTTAGTCCTGTTCCTCCTTATGATGAGAATAATTTAAAAGGAAAAGAGAACCTATTATCATTGGTAAAAATAGCTCATTCTGTTCCAGAAAAATTAATTATTGCCGCAAGCGGTAATCTTGGAGACAATTTTTATAATATAAAAAGAGATTTGCAAGAAAGTAATCAATGGCCAGATAACCTGTTAATAGTTACTGATCTGCCTGATTTTGTAAATCCTGAAATTGAGGCTGGCGCCGATATTGCAGTAGCAGTATCAAGTTTTGGAGCTCCTTCTTCTAGTTCTTTTGCCACTGTTATTGTCTCGGCTATCGTTGATGTTTTGTTTGCTAATAATCCTGATTTATCTTTTGAAGAAATTATTAAGTTGTTAAAGCAAGATCTATCCAGTGGTTATCTTTTAGTAAGTTATGGAAATGGATCATTTCATAATCCATTATATGTTTTGCCTATAATTTCTCACACAGACAAGATATCAGATTTATTGAATAATTATTAGTATCTTGTTATACTCATAGTAGTCTATGGATAACTGTGTATTTTGCAAGATAGTGAAAGGAGAGATACCTTGTTATAAGGTTTATGAGGATAATAAGTTTTTGGGGTTTTTGGATATTAATCCTCGTGTTGAGGGTCATACGCTTCTTATTCCTAAAAAACACTATCGTTGGGTCTATGATGTGCCTGAGTTTGGTCAGTACTGGGAAACCGCAAAAAAAATTGCCTTAGCTACTAAAACAGCTTTGTCTGCAGAGTTTGTAAGTTTTGCCACTCATGGACTCGATGTTGCTCATGCTCATATTCATATTATGCCAAGACAAAAAGGTGAGTATGAGTTCTTGCCTAACACAAAACAACTGTCAAATCTTCAGTTGGCTAAAATAGCAGAGACTATAAGGCAGAATCTAAATGATTAAATTTTGCTCTGGTTATATTGCCTTAAAGTCATAGTGAAAATTTTTTGAAAACCTTTTATTATAAAAAAATGAAGTTTATTCTTTGGCATTCTACAGATTTTAGGGAAAAAAACAAGGTTTTTCTTACTATTTTTTTGAGAAGTTTTGCTTTTTTTTATTTGTTAAGTTTTATGACGCCTTTAATCTATGAGTCTAATTTATATAAGGGGCAAAGTTTTGCTTTGATGATTACTTTGGCAGTTGTTTTAATTTATGCACTTATAGCTTTTTTGGCTGTGCCTTTTTTGTTTTTGACTTACAAATATTTTGGTTTAAGAGGAGGGTTGGTTTTTGGAGTTCTGACAAGTATTGTTTTGTTTGTTTTGCTTGAGTTTAAACAGTTCTTGCTTTTGGCTGTTGTTTATTCAGTTGAGAGTTTGTTCTGGTGGTCAAGTTACTATGCTTTATTTATTGCTGTTGAGGGAAGAAGACATTTGGGACAGTTAATCGGCAAGGATATGTTTTTGCGCACAGTTGGTATTTCTTTTTCTCCTTTACTTGCTGGCTTAATACTAAATAATATTCCAGATCTGTATTATCTGATTGGCATTATTTTGCTGTTGTTGGTTTTGTTCATGGTTTTTAGTTTTAAGCCCCATAGAGTTTCTAATGACATTCAGATTAATGATCTTGTGTTAACCTTTCACAGCAATAAAAAAGATTTTTTTATCTATCTGATCTTTGGTTTTGAAAACGGTTTGTTTATTTTTATTTGGCCTTTGCTTTTATATACTTCACTAAAAAACTTTTCGTCTGTTGGTTTCTTATTGTTTATAGTTTCTTTGTTTTCTGGGTTTATTGTTTATTTATTAGGCAAATACCTTGATAAGTATAAACATTTAAGTGCTAAGTTAGAGTCTTTGGGGCTATTAGCTTTTGCTGTTAGTTGGTTGGGAAAGTTTTTTTGGTTGGAGCCTATTGCTTTTGGAATTTTTGATATTGTCAGAAGGTTTTTTGATGGATTTGTAAATCTACCTCTACTGCGTTTGGCTTTTAGCAAGGCTTATTCTAAAGATATAAATCAAACAGTTGTTTATGTTGTTTTTAGGGAGTTGGCTTTAAACTCTGGAATCATAGTAATGTGTATTGTTGGTTTAATCTTTGTTTATTTAGGCATTAGTCTTTGGTGGCTTTTAGCTTTAGCTGGTTTGTTGATCTTGTTAAGTAATAATTTTATTCAGAACTTTTTTATTACTCAGGGATAATCAATGCCTCCGGGTTTAAAAGGATGACACTTTAGCAGTCTTTTGAGGCTTTTTTTTACGCCTTGTCTTACTCCGTATTTTTCAATTGCCAGGTAGGCGTACTCAGAACAGCTTGGACTAAATCTGCAAAGACCAGACGGAAAAAAAATTTTTATAATAGGATAAAACAGCCTTATAACAAACTGATAGCTTTTTATGGCTATCAATAAAAATTCTTTAAGCATCTTTTTTAGCCTTTGTTTAGAGTTTCTAAAAACTCTGCATTGGTTTTTGTTTTGGCCAATTTCTCTATTAGCACTTTAAGTCTTTCTTCAGGGTCAAGCAAAGACAGCATTCTTCTAAGAGTTGCTATCTTTGTCAATTCTTCTGGTGTTTGCAAAAGTTCTTCTTTTCGTGTGCCTGATTTTTCAATATCTATAGCTGGAAACACTCTTTTTTCAGCAAATTTTCTTTCAAGGTGAATTTCCATATTTCCAGTACCTTTAAACTCTTCATAGATTAAGTCATCCATTCTTGATTCAGTACCAATAAGGGCAGTTCCTATAATTGTTAGACTACCTCCTTCTTCACAGTTTCTGGCTGCTCCTAAAAACTTTTTAGCAGGGTAGAGGGCGGCAGGATCTAACCCTCCTGATAATGATCTTCCAGTATTGCCTGTGGTGACATTGTAAGCTCTGGCAAGTCTAGTTATTGAGTCAAGCAGTATTATTACATCTTTACCCATCTCAACTAATCTTTTTGCTCTTTCTAAGGCAAGGTTGGCAACTCTTATTTGATATTTTGGTGGTTCATCAAAGTGTGATGCCGCAACTTCACCTTTAATTACTCTAGATAATTCTGTAACTTCTTCAGGTCTTTCTCCTATGAGAATTGCAATAATATGAGCCGAAGGGTGATTTTCAGCAATTGCTCCTGCAATTTCTTTTAATAAGGTTGTTTTTCCTGCTTTAGGTTGTGAGACTATCAGACCTCTTTGCCCAAAACCAATTGGTGATAACAGATCAATAATTCTGGTTGAGATTATATCAGGTTTAGTTTCTAACTTGATTTTTCTGTTTGGATGAATTGATGTTAAGTTTTCAAAATACGGTCTTTGTCTGCTTTCTTCTTCGTTCATTTCTACATTGTTTATTTTTTTAATTAAAAGAAGGCTATTAAACCGTTCACCTTCTTTTGGCGGACGAGCTAAACCTTCTATTTCATCTCCTTTTCGCAACCAAAATCTTCTTATCTGTGAATTTGACAGGTAAACATCTTTATCTGGGTTGATGCCATAATTAGCTCTTAAAAATCCATATTTGTTGAAGGTAATATCAAGTATTCCTTTGGTTGGGTAGCTTAGTTTCAAGTCTTCCTCGAGTCTTTTTTGTTTTTCATCCGCGTCTAATCTATTGTTTTCTGTTTTGTTATTAGTTTTTGGTTCTTCTTGTTGGGGATCAATTGTTTCATCTAAAAGTGTAGAGGTTATTAACTCAACCTCATCTTGATTGTGGTCAGTGTTGTTGTTTGACATATGAATAATTAATTTATAAATAAAAACAGGCTATTTTTTTTACTTAGTCCTTCCATTTATTTGTTTATTTAAGCATAAACTAAAGATTTCTTATTTTGAGAAGTTTTCAACTTAAATCTACATTAATTATATTATAGATTTTATTAAATGCAAATCTTTTTTCGTTTTAAATAGTCCCTTCCGATGGGTGAGTTTAAGGCTTTTCTCCAATGCTCAACGGGAAAGGGTTTTTCAAAAGTACTGCTTTTGAAACAGACCCTTCTTTCTCCAATTCTAATATTAGAATCGGAGTTACCCTAAGCTTGGATTTCGTCAAGAAAAGCCCTTTAAAGTGTCGCCCATCAGAAGGGTTAAAAATAGTATATCATATTTTGTTTTTTTATAAGTTTTGATTTGTTTATTGTTATAATAAAAACAACCTTATGTTAAAAAAACTGTTTTTAATTTTTTTTAGTTTTCTTATAATTGTAGTTGCTTTTGTTTCAGGTGTAAGATATGGAAGAAGTCTTGAGGTTGATGAAAAATATATAAATACTTTAGCTAAGATTGAGTCTGAGTCAGAGCAGTCTGCTGATCTTGGTTATGTCGGCTTCAAAAGTTTTAAAATGGTAGAGTTAGAAAATTGTAGCCTTAAAATATTAGTTCCGGATTCTGCTGAAGTCTCTAGAAAGGACTCCAGTTTAAATGTATCTTATAAAGATCTACAGTTGTTTGAAATATCTTGTTTGGAGAAACAACCTGATTTAAAGATTAAGACTAACACTAACCTTATTTTTAAAGGCAATTTTATAACAGCAGGTGATTTTGGAGATTTTGTAGTTTTTGATTTCAAGCATCCTAAAAAAAACATTTGGTATCAGTTTAAAGCAGAGAAATCAGTTTATCCATTGTTAAATGCTGTTGAGTTTCTATGAAGATAGTATACTTTGGGTCTCCAAGATTTTCAGCAAAATTATTAAAAACCATATCTGAAGACTTTGAGATTTTAGCTGTTGTAACCCAAAGAAAAAAACCTGTTGGTAGAGGTTTGAAGTTGAGATCAACTGCTGTGGCGCAGTTGGCTCAGTCTTTAAAGTTTAAAACATTTGAGGTTGGTTCTAAAAACGACTTGTTAAACAAAGATTTGTTGTCTTTTTTGGAAAAATCAGATTTCGCTTTAGTTTATGCCTTTGGCTTTATTATTCCAGAAGATTTGCTTGTCCTGCCTAAGTTTGGTTTTTTAAATGTTCATCCTTCTTTGCTTCCAAAATTTAGAGGTCCTTCACCTGTAGTTTATCCTTTGGCATTGGGAGAGAGTTCAACAGGTGTTTCAATTATTAAGATGGATAGTTTAATGGATCATGGTCCCTTGATATTTCAAGAAAGAGTATCTATATCAGAAGATGATTTTGTTGAAGAACTTGTCATCAAATTGACAAGGATTTCTGCTCAATTTTTGGTTATGTTGCCATATAAAGGTCTAGATAATCTTAAATTTATTGAACAAAATCATGCTTTTGCGACATATACAAGGTTGTTGAATAGAGAAGACGGATATCTCCCACAATCAGTTTTTGAGGCTTTAGAAAAGTTAGATAATATTAAGTTTTGTTCGATATTTGTACCAGATTTTTTGCGTGATTATATGAAAAATTATAACCAAAGTTTAGGAGACAACTATAGTTTGTTTTCGTTGTTTAGGGCATTATACCCATGGCCTGGTCTTTATACTTATGTTGGTAGGCAAAAAAAAAGACTTAAAATTATTGAGGTAACGAAAGAGAATCAAATAACAAAAGTTCAACTTGAGGGTAAACCAGTTGTTGCGGTTGAGAACATCGGAAAATATTTATCTAATTTTCAGTAAGTTTTAGCAAATACTTGACAAATCTGCTAATAGTTTGTATACTTGATTTAGTATGAGAGCATATTATCAGCCACCAACAGAACAAAAAAATTCTTTAGAGGAGTTTACCATCAATCTGACTGATTTGGCAAAAAAAGGTAAACTTGATCCTGTGATTGGTCGAGATCAGGAAATTAGAAGAGTAATGCAGATTTTATCAAGAAGAACAAAAAATAATCCTGTATTATTGGGTGATCCTGGCGTTGGTAAAACTGCTATTGTTGAGGGTTTGGCGCAAAGAATTGTTAATGGAGATGTGCCTTATACTTTGAAAGACAAGCAGGTTTTAAGTCTTGATCTTACAGCTTTAATTGCTGGATCTGCTTATAGAGGCGAGTTTGAAAAAAGAATTAAATCTTTATTGAAAGAAATTGAAAAGTCTGATGGTAAATATATTTTGTTTATTGATGAACTTCATACCATAGTTGGAGCTGGTTCAGCTGAGGGTGCTAGTGATGCGGCAAATATTTTAAAGCCTTCATTAGCTCGCGGTTTGTTAAGAGCTATTGGCGCTACAACTGTCAATGAATATCGTAAATATATAGAGAAAGATCCTGCTTTAGAGCGAAGGTTCCAGCCAGTTTTGGTAGATGAACCATCTGCTGAAGACACATTGTCTATATTACGAGGGATTAAAGAAAAGTATGAGGTTCATCATGGTATTAAGATCTCAGACTCTGCTTTAATAGCCGCTGTTAATTTGTCTATTAGATATATTACTGACAGGTTTTTGCCAGATAAAGCAATTGATTTAGTTGATGAGGCCGCTTCTGCAGTAAAGATTGAGGTTGAGTCGATGCCGACTGTTTTAGATGAGATGAAAAGAAAAATAACTCAGTTAGAGATTGAAATAGCGGCTTTGAAAAAAGATAAGGATTCAAACTCAAAACTAATACAGTTAGAAGAAGAAAAGAAACAACTACAAACTAAGTTTGATAAGATGTTTGAAAAATGGGAAAAACAAAAAAAGATTATTTCAGAACTTCAGAGGGTCAGAGTAGAGTTGGATGGTTTGCAATCAGAATTAGAAAAAGCAGAGCGTGAGGCTTTGCTTGATAAGGCCGCTGAGATTAAGTATGGCAAAATGCCTGAACTGCAGAAAAAACTTTCAGATCTAGAGAAAGAATGGTCTAAAATTCCAGTTGAGGAAAGGCTTATTAAAGAACAAGTAACTGAGGAAGATATTGCCCAGATTGTGTCCAGATGGACAGGTATCCCTGTTACAAGGTTATTAAGATCTGAGGCTGAAAAACTTACTCATTTAGAAGATGAGTTAAGGACTCGTGTTGTAGGCCAAGATCATGCTTTACATAAAATAGCCAGAGCCATAAGAAGATCTAGAGCTGGTTTGTCAGAGGAGAATAGGCCTATTGGTTCTTTTATCTTCTTAGGTCCCACAGGTGTTGGTAAGACAGAAACAGCAAAGGCATTGGCTTGGTCGCTGTTTAATGATGATAAGGCTTTAATTAGGATTGATATGAGTGAGTATCAGGAAGCTCATACTGTCGCTAGACTTGTAGGCGCTCCACCAGGTTATATTGGTTACGACGAGGGTGGTCAACTTACAGAGGCTGTCAGAAGAAAACCTTATTCTGTGGTTTTGTTTGATGAAATAGAAAAGGCGCATCCAAGAGTTTTTAATATTTTTCTTCAAATCTTAGATGATGGCAGATTGACAGATGGGCAAGGAAGAACTGTAAATTTTCAAAACACCATCATCATAATGACTTCAAATCTTGGTAGTGAGTATTACAAAGACGGACGAGACTTTAAAGAAATAGAAAAAAAAGTTTTAGAGAGGGTATATTCATTTTTTAGACCAGAATTTATAAACAGAATTGATTCTTTGATTGTCTTTAATGCTTTACAGAAATCAATGATTGATGAAATATTAAAGATTCAGTTTGAGAGGGTTAAACAAAGGTTAAAGAAACAAAACATAGAGGTTGAGTTAACTCCTGCTGTAGAAACATATCTTAAAACTGCTGGTTTTGATCCTGTTTTTGGAGCAAGACCTTTAAGAAGGTTGTTAGAGGAGGTTATAGTTGACGAGATTGCTTACCAAATTATAGAAGGCAAAATAAAACCTGGAGATAAGATTGTAGTAGATTACAAAGAAAACAAAACAGTTATTGTCAAAAACAACTAGTTTTTTTAAGTAACAAAATCTTTGTTAAACTCATTAGTTTGTTTTTTTAATTATTAAATAAACTAATCTTTGCCTATTTAAAACCTTTATGCCTTAGATCTGCTTGACAAAAAACTTCTTTATACCTTATACTGGTATAAGGTATATAAGTAAATCAATAAAATATGGATAACAAAGTTTTTACCAAAAGAATAAATAGAATTGTCGGGCAACTTAGGGGAATAGAGAAGATGATTCAGCAGGATAGAAGTTGTGATGAAATTATCATTCAAATAAATGCAGTAAAGCGTGCTATAAACGGCTTTACTAAAGAATTTTTGGTTTCGGGTTTTTGTAATAGGTTAAATAATTTTAAAGATCAACAAGAGTTGAAGAGAGCGATAGAAAAAGCTGTTGATCTTTAGTTATAATTTTGTGTACAATTTGTGGATAACTATGAAAAACAAAAGCGTAGGTATTATTGGAGGTGGTCCAGCGGGTTTAACAGCTGGGTTATACGTAGTTAGAGCTGGTTTTAAAACAACTATATTTGCTGGCTCGCCTTCTGGTGGTCAATTGATGTTAACATCAGAGGTTGAAAACTTTCCTGGATTTAAATCTATTCTGGGTCCAGAGTTGATTGCCAAAATTAGAGATCAGGCTAATCATTTTGGAGCTGATATTAAAGACAAAAATATTGTTCAAGTTTTTTTTGATCAAAAACCATTTGTTTTGATAGATAATGATAGTGTTAAGTATTATTTTGATGCAGTTATTGTAGCTGTTGGAGCAAAAGCTATGTGGCTAAATCTTGAATCTGAACAAAGGCTTATAGGTAAAGGAGTTTCTGCTTGCGCTGTTTGTGATGGCTTCTTTTTTAAAAACAAAACAGTAGCAGTTGTGGGTGGAGGAGATACAGCTATGGAAGAGGCTTTAACATTGACTAAGTTTGCTAAAAAGGTGTTTATAATACACCGTCGTGACAAATTCAGAGCCTCTCAAATTATGCAGGATAGGGTTTTTGGCAACGATAAAATTGAGATTATTTGGAATTCAGAAGTTAAAGAGGTTTTAGGCAAAGATAGAGTTGAAGGTGTAGTTTTGTCGCAGAATAAATTAGATGGCAAAATCTCTGAACATCAATTAAGTGTTGATGGTTTATTTATAGCTATTGGCCATAAACCAGATACTGAGATTTTCAAAGATCAGATCGAACTTGACTCTAAAGGTTATATTATAAATACAGATAGACTCTCGTATGAGATATTGCTGTCTCAACAAGGCAATGCAATGATAGAGGAGCCTCGTCTTAAAAGGTTGATTTCTATTTGGAGCGCTGGTCAATTTAATTATAAAACAGCAACATCTGTCAAAGGTGTTTTTAGCGCAGGAGACTGCGTTGATTTTATTTATAGACAGGCTAGCACTGCTGTTGGTTTGGGAGCAATGAGCGCTTTGGATGCTGAAAAGTTCTTAGAGAATAATTAATATTATTATTAAGTTTCTTTTTTTAATTAATATGTGGCAGGAAATTCAAAACTTAATTAAAGCCAGTGGTGAGAGAATAAAGGCAGATTCTAATTTAATTACTCAATTGTTGGAACATGATTTTGTTTATGAGTTTGCAATTCCTGTTAATATGGATGATGGAAGTGTTAAGGTTTTTAAAGGTTATAGAGCTCAACATAACAACTGGAGAGGCCCTTATAAAGGAGGGATTAGATTTCATCAGAGTGTAAATTTAGATGAGGTTAAGATGTTGTCTGCTCTTATGACTTTAAAAAACGCATTGGTCGAGCTTCCATTTGGAGGAGGCAAAGGTGGTGTAGTGGTTAATCCAGCTGAGTTGTCTGAAAGAGAACTAGAGCTCTTATCAAGAGGTTATGTAAAAAAAATATATCAGCACATAGGATCGGACAAAGACATTCCAGCTCCAGATGTGAATACTAATCCTAAAATTTTGTCTTGGATGCAAGAAGAATATGAAAGTCTCACTCAGTCAAAAATTTTTTCAGCATTTACTGGAAAAACCATTGAGTCCGGCGGTAGTTATGGTAGAGAAGAAGCTACGGGTTTTGGAGGTGTTGTTGTATTAAAAAGGCTTGTTGAAAAATTGGGTTTGTTTAAAAACAATAAGGATATTACTATTGCCGTGCAGGGTTTTGGTAATGTAGGATATTATTTTGCCAAGTTTGCTTTTGATGCGGGTTTTAAGGTCATCGCCGTTTCAGATAGTAAAGGAGCTGTTTATGTAAAGGATGGATTAGATCCTGTAGCTACTTTGAAATGCAAGTATGAAAAAGGTACTGTAGCTGGTTGTTACTGCGTAGGTTCTGTTTGTGATGTTAAATTTGGTCAGAGTATTAATAACAATGATTTGCTGGCGATGGATGTCGATGTTTTGGTGCCAGCGGCTTTAGAAAATGCCATAAATAAAGCAAATATGAAAGATGTAAAAGCAAAGGTTATTGTTGAAATGGCTAACTCTGCCATATCAGAGTCTGCTTTGAGTTATTTAAATCAAAAAGGAGTAATAGTTGTTCCTGGTATTCTAGCAAATAGTGGTGGTGTAATTGGTTCTTATTTTGAGTGGGTTCAAGGTAGAACAGGTTTGTGGTGGGATAAAGATAAAGTATTGCGCAGTATTGATAAAAAATTATCTTTAGC
This sequence comes from Patescibacteria group bacterium, assembly GCA_026004415.1. Taxonomy (GTDB): domain Bacteria; phylum Patescibacteriota; class Microgenomatia; order UBA1406; family GWC2-37-13; genus BPJC01. The sequence goes on from BPJC01000003.1 coordinate 92,255, forward strand.
TGTAGATAAGGTTGTAACATCTTTTAAAGACTCAGAGCTTGATTTTAGTCAGGTTTGTTATGACCTGTCTGTTAAAAATTTAATTAAAGTCAGAACTTATAATCTCTAATTTATATAAAGATCTAATCTCAATTTGTTATTATTTTTATAATTAAGACTTGAAAAAATTCTAAAAGGATTTATTATTAGTAGTATGAATAATTTAGAGATAGATAATTTTAATAAGATAATCTTTACTGCAAAAAGGTATCTAGTTTGGTTAATTTTCTTCTTATATCCGCTGTTTTTTTTACCTTTTTTTAGAGATGTATACTCGATTCCTAAAAATTTATTCATAATTTATTCAGCTTTATTGCTTTTAATCTTTGATTTTTTTTATATTCTTATAAACAAAAAAATAGTTTGGAGAAAATCAAGATTAGATTTACCTTTATATCTGTTTTTATTGATCTATGGATTAAGTATATACATAATGTCTCCTAATAAATGGCAGGCACTGTTTTTGTCATCAGAGGCCTATGCTGTTTGGATTGGTTGGGCAATAATCTTGTTTTCTGCTGTATCTGTTAATTTGGATGTCATAAAACCTTTAATTATCTCTGGTTTTTTGTCTGCTTTAAATATTTTTTTATCGTTTATCAATATTTTTTCTTTGTTTAATCTGCCAGATAGTTTTGGTTTTGTAAAAAATAATTATTTTGTAACTACTGGTTCTTATCTGGAGTCATTGGTTTTTGTTGGGTTTGTTTTATTATATTTGATCTTTAGTTTTGTATTTAAATCAGATCAAAAATCTGAGTCAAATGGTTTTTGGCAGTTGTTTGAAAACATTGTTTTAGTTACTTCTATAATAGCTATAATATTAGGTGTCTACAACATAATTAATCCTGTTGAGGTTAATGGTCAGTTGTTTAGTCTTGTTTTGCCTCCTTTTAGAACATCATGGTATGCGGCAGTAGAGATTTTAAAGTCTCCATTGACAGCGTTATTTGGCGTAGGGCCAAATAATTTTTCTTCTATATTTACACGAGTTAAGACAATTGATTATAATATGTCAGATCTTTGGACTATCTCTAGTTTTAATCTGTCTGCCAGTTTCTTTTTGCACATTTTAACAGTCAGCGGCATTTTAGGGATTGCTAGTTTTGTATATTATCTATCGGTAGTTTATCGTCAGTTATATAATAACTCGGACGCGAAGCTAGTTTATATATTCTATATATTGATACTATTGTTTTTGCTTTTGCCATTGTTGCCTATACTGACTTATCTGTTGTTTGCTTTATCTGTAAAAGCAGGTGGAACAACCGAGGATTATGAGATTAATATTGGTTCTATTCCTTTGGTTTATATATCTAGTCTTGGCGTAAGTTTAGCTCTAATTGTTGGAGGTTTTTATTATAGTATTAAATACACTAAAGCAGAGTTGTTTTTTTATCGAGGCATACAAGCATTAAATAAAAACTCAGCAGTTGATGTTTTTGAAAATCATCGTAAAGCAATAATTGAGTTTCCCTACCTTGAAGCTTTACGAAGGAACTTTAGTCAGATAAATATGGCTTTGGCTGAGAATTATCTAAACCAATTGGTTGAGGAAAACAAAAAGGAAAAGGCAGATCAAGAAAAAATAACCAATTTAAGAAATTCCTTAAATCAGGCTATCCAAGCAAGCATAGATGAAGCTAAAGCTGTAACTGCATTAAATTCCCAGAAAGCAGAGAACTGGGCCTTTTTAGGCAGTATCTATAGAAATATTTTAAACCTTGCTCAAAACGCTGATGCCTGGGCAATATCATCTTACCAACGAGCTGTCCAGCTTGATCCATTGAACCCCAACTATAAAATAGAATTAGGAGGATTGTTTTATGCTTTACAGCAATATAATGATGCTGAAAGGTTGTTTGAGTCTGCGATTGCCTCAAAACCAGATTGGGCTAATGCGTATTACAATTTAGCTTGGACAGCTTATCAGAAGAAAGATATAAATAAAGCAGTTAATGCTATGCAGAGTGTTGTTTCTTTGATGGAAAGCAATGATAAAGCAGATAAAGATTCTTTAGAGAAGGCAAAAAAAGAGCTTGAAGAGTTTAAAAAACAACTGCCATCAAATGAAGGCTCAGCTACTTCAGGAGCTGATCTGAAAGATCAGGGTCAAGATCAGTTGCAGATACCAACGCCTCCTCAGCAAGAAATAGATCAAAAAATCAATTTACCAGAGTCCGCTTCTCCAGACACTACTCAAGAAGGTCAATAAGTTAGGTTTATTCAAGTTTGTTATAATAAAAAAACAGTGATAACCCAATTTCTTAATTTTATTGCTCAAGTAAGAGAATTTGTTAAATTTTTTCTATCTTATCTTTTAACCCGATTATACCAATTCGGACTTTTTTTTGAAGAAATAAAAAATATTCTTATTGCAATATTGGTAGTAAAAAGGGGAAAGTACTCCATAACTTTTTTGAATACAGTGTTTTTTATGATTGTTTTAACTGTATATTTTTTGTCGCCTGTTATTGCAGAGAATAATCCATTTAAACAAACTGATGAGACTATAAGTAGAGACTTATTAAGTTTTGAGTATAATCCACAGGAAAACTCAGTTATAACCGATATATCTGTTAAGCCAAGACCATCGGTCGTAAAGTATGTAGTTAGAGAAGGTGATACGCTGTCTAGTATTGCTAAAAAATTTAACATTGATGTGAATAGCATTAAGTGGGCAAATGATTTAAAGACTGATAGCATCAAAGTTGGACAGGAGTTGGATATACCCCCTGGTATTGGTATTGTGCACACGGTTAAAAAAGGTGAGACTATTTATACAATAGCTAAAAAATATAAAGTTGATGCTCAGAACATTGTTAATTTTCCTTTTAATGAGTATTTAGATGATGATAGTTTTACTTTAGCTGTCGGACAGACAATCTTTGTACCCGGAGGAGTTATTGAAACAGCTCCACAACCTATATATATTGCAGGGAGCAATAATCAAACAGAGATTCAGGGAGGTCAACCTGGTTCTGGAAGTTTTATCTGGCCTACTTCTGGTCGAATTACACAATACCCAGTTGCTTATCATATGGCTTTAGATATAGCTAATAGATCAGCTCCAGCTATTTTTTCAGCTGATTCTGGAGTTGTAATCTATGCTGGTTGTGTTGGCTATGGTTATGGTTGTCACATAATTATTGATCATCAAAATGGTTATAGAACTTTATATGCTCATCTTTCAAGAATTTATGTGAATGTTGGAAACTCTGTAAACAAGGGTGCTACAATAGGGCAGATGGGTTCTACAGGAAGATCTACAGGTACGCACCTTCATTTTGAGATTATCAGAGGCGGAGTTAGAATAAATCCGTTAAGTGTTTTAAGGTAAACCTTATCTTTGTTTTTAAGTCTTGCAACTTGTTTAAGATTTCTGTTATGATTAAACTAAGTTGTTTCTTTTATTTAGTATGAGTTTTTCAATAAATGATTTATTTAAACAAGCAATTAAGGAAGATGCATCTGATCTGCATATAGTAACTGGTTATCGACCTTATATAAGAAAAAATAGTCTGCTTATAGAGCTTAAAGATTTTCCAGAGCTTAACAAGGATGTTGTTCTGCAGTTGTTAGTTGGTATCTTAAATCAAAAACAAAGACAGGAATTAATAGACAACCATGAGATAGATTTTTCTTACGAGGCAGAAGGTGTCAGATTTAGAGTTAATTATTATTTTACCAAAGGTTCTTTAGCTGGCGCTTTTAGGTTGATACCAGTTGAGATTAAATCTTTGACAGAGTTATCTTTGCCTTCACAGTTGGAAAGGTTAACTAATTATACGCAGGGTTTGGTTTTGGTAACTGGTAGGACTGGCCAGGGAAAATCAACAACATTAGCTTCTTTAATAAATCTTATAAATATGCGCGAACGCAAACATATTATTACAATTGAGGATCCTATTGAGTACATATATCCTAAAAGTTTGTCAGTTATAACTCAAAGAGAGGTTTTTTCAGATACATTAAGTTGGAAAAGAGCTTTGCGTGCGGCCTTAAGAGAGGATCCTGATATTGTATTAGTTGGAGAGATGAGAGATTATGAAACTATTAGTCTAGTTTTGACAATTGCAGAAACAGGACATTTGGTTTTTTCAACTTTACATACTTCTACAGCTCCAGAAACTATTAATCGTATCATCGATGTGTTTCCTCCAAGTCAGCAAAATCAGATTAGAACGCAGTTAGCTGAAAATTTAAAGGCAGTTATTAGTCAGGTTTTGGTTCCTACAGTTGATCTTAAAAGCAGACTTCCTGCTCTTGAGATCATGTATAACACACCTGCAGTAGCTAATACAATAAGAGAAGGCAAAATACATTATCTGCAAAACATTATAGAAACATCAGAAAATGATGGTTTTATGTTGTTGGAGAAATATTTGGCTGGATTGTATTCAGAAGGAAAAATAAGTAGAGATACAGCCTTGCAACATTCTGCCAGAGACTCTGTTATTAGAAATTATGTTAAATAAGTTATGTTGTATGAAGTAGAAGGAATTCAAGATGATAAAAGAGTAAAAAAGCGCTTTGAAGCAGAAAACGAATCTGATTTAAATAGAATACTTCTAGAGTATGATTTTGTTCCAATAAAAGTTAAGTCTATGACTAAGAAAGGGTCATTTTTAGGTTTGTTTAATAAAATGAGCTTTGATGATGTTGTTAACTTCACTAGGCAGTTGGCTATGATGTTAAATGCTGGTTTGAGTTTAGTTGATTCTTTCAATATTCTAAAAAAACAGTCTTATAAAGAAAGCATGTTGAAGTTTTATGATGATATAGATAAAGATATTAAGTCTGGGCTTAGTTTGTCTGCCGCTTTGCAAAAATATAAGGGAGTTTTTTCAAGCGTATATATATCGCTTGTTAAGGCTGGTGAGGCTTCAGGTAAAATGTCTGATATTTTGCTTAGATTAGCTGAAAACTTGGAGGAAAGTCAGGAGTTTAGAGGTATGCTTAAGTCAGCTTTAATTTATCCTGTTTTGGTTGTTATAGTTATGGTGGTTGTTATTTTTATTATGATTACCTTTGTTATTCCACGACTGTTAGATATTTATAAAAACTTTCAAATGGATCTCCCTATAACAACAAAGATCTTAATGGTAATCTCAGATTTTAGTAGTAAGAATTGGTATGTGGTATTAATAGTTGTTGGAGTCATTGTTTACTTATTTAGGTATTATATCAATACTGAACAAGGAAAAATGGTTTATGACAGATTTTTACTGCGTCTGCCATATATGGGAGATGTTATTGCCAAAGGAATTTTAGTTGAAACAACTAGAACTTTGGCAATTTTGACTAGATCCGGCGTTTCGATTTTAGAGTCTTTAGAGATAGTAACAGAAACAACAGATAATCTTATATATAAGAATGCATTTAAAAGAATCTATGATCAGGTAAAAAAAGGCGTTTCTGTTGGAGATGCTATGCAGATGGAGGAATTATTTCCGCCAATGCTTGTCCAGATGGTTAAAGTAGGCGAGAATACAGGACATTTGGATGAGACTTTAGAGCGTGTGGCTAAGTATTTTGAGATGGAGTCCAGAATTGCGATTAAGGCAATGACTTCATTGATTGAGCCTGCAATTTTGATTGTTTTGGCATTAGGCGTTGGTTTTTTGGTTATTTCGGTGATAACGCCTATTTATAATCTAACCTCTGCTTTTTAATTTTAAATAAGATTTACTAATAAGCTAAATTTATCAATTTAATATAACCTTAGTTTTGTAATATAAAAATTTTTCTGTTTGAAAACCTTTAATTTTTTTCGTAATATAAATTATTATGTATGCTATAAATCAAACTGATTTAATAAACAATCTTCTTCAAGAAGGTCTTGACGCAAGGCTTTTGGAAAATGCTAGATTAGAGTCATTAAAAAAGGATATACCTTTTGACGATTATTTGTTAACTAATACAGATATTGATAAGAAAAAGATTTATAGCGCAATTGCAAAAACAATGGGCACTACCTATGTTGATTTAGATGAAATGGCAAGTGATCCACAGGCATTGGCTTTTGTTCCAGAAATTATTGCAAGAAAGTATGATTTATTGCCAGTAAAGTATAATCAGAGCCTTGATGAGATCGTAACTGCAGTAGTTGATCCATTAAATTTATCGTTAAAAGACTTTTTGGAAAAAAAGACAGGAAAAAAAATTAGGTTCGTTCTGGCAGAAAAAGATAAAATAAAATCTAAAATTGATATGTCTTACAGCCAAAGAATCTCTCCAGAGGTCTTGGCGGCTTTAAAAGAGGTTGAGGGAGAGAGTGTGGACTCAACTGTTCAAAAGAAAATTGAAACAGTCAATCGTGAAGCTCCTATTGCGCGTATAGTCAACACAATTTTAGAGTTTGCTGTAAAAAGTAGAGCGTCTGATGTGCATATTGAGCCATTGGAAGACAGAACTCGCGTTCGTTATAGAATAGATGGTATTTTGACTGAGAAATTAGTTTTGCCTAGAAGTATTCATTCTGCTTTGGTTTCTCGTATCAAGATTCTTTCAGATATGAAGATCGATGAGAAAAGAGTTCCTCAAGATGGCAGGTTTGCTTTTTCTTTAGGTTCTGAAGAAGTAGATTTGCGTGTGTCAACTTTGCCGTCAGTTCACGGTGAAAAAGTAGTTATGAGACTTTTGAAAAAAACAGGAGGTATACCAGATTTGCCTGCATTAGGTTGGAGAGGACCACAGTTAAAATTAGTTGAGGAAGCAATTAGAAAACCTTATGGCATAATTTTGGTTACAGGTCCTACAGGTTCAGGTAAGACAACAACATTGTATTCTGTGTTAAACAGGCTGAATAAACCAACAGTTAATATTGTTACATTGGAAGATCCAGTTGAGTATCAGATTCCAGGCATTACACAAGTTCAGGTCAATCCTCAGGCTGGTTTAACATTCGCCAATGGATTACGGGCATTTTTGCGACAAGATCCAGATATCATTTTGGTAGGAGAGATTAGAGACAAAGAAACAACGCAATTAGCTATACAAGCCGCTTTAACAGGCCATTTAGTTTTTTCAACTTTACACACCAATGATTCAGCAACAGCAATTCCTCGTTTGTTGGATTTAGGAGCTGAGCCTTTTCTAGTCGCGTCTGTGTTGGAAATATCGATTGCTCAAAGAATTGTTCGTAGAGTTTGCGAGGATTGTAAAGAAGAGTATGAGCCTAAACAAGAGATCATAGATAACATAAAAACAGTTTTAGGAGATCTGTTACCAAAAAAATATCAAGATGGAACTGAAAAAATAAAACTAACTAGAGGAAAAGGTTGTAAAGAGTGTGGGGATACTGGTTATAGAGGTAGAATTGGTATTTTTGAAGTTTTAAAGGTAACTCCTGAGGTTACGAATTTAATACTAAATCACTCTGCTTCTGAAGATATTATGAAGGTTGCTAAATCCCAAGGAATGATGGAGATGATACAAGATGGTTACTTAAAGGCTCTTGATGGATTAACCACTATTGAGGAGGTTTTAAGAGTTTCAGAAGCTTAAATTGGAGATTTAATTATTAATTTTTAGTTCTTAATTCTTAGTTCTTAATCAAATTATAACTATTAATTCTTAATTACTAAACAGTTTAGAAATTAAAAATTAAACATTAGCAATTGAATATGAACTAGAAATTTAGAAATTAGAAATTAGAAACAAATCATTTTTAATTGATAATTAACCAATTGAATTTAACTTCTTTATTATTCTTTTCAGTTATATAAACCTCAAAGTAGCCTTCTTCTTGTTTTGATACTGTCAGTTGTCCTTTAAGCTCTGCTGAGTTAGGAGTTAGGTAAATCAATGAATTGCTGTTGGCTTTATTAGAGTAGATTCTTACTGTTTGGCTGTTTTCAGGTATTATGCCAATACCAGCTGTTTGGTTTTCTGTAAGTATCTGCGCTGATTCTGTTGATAAAGGATCTATAGTGTCTGCCAAAATAAAGTTTGCAGAGTCACTGGCTGGGATATATTTTTCTAATCTAATCTCATTAAATTTGGCACTGCCTTGATTGTCAATGCTGGCTACTTCTTGATCTTGGCTATTTTTAATACTTAATTTATTCTCATTTCCATTTAGCTTAATTGTTAAGTTTTGGTCTGGTTTTGACTCCAAAGATTCAGTTTTGATGCCTTTGGCTATTATAACACCTGTTGTTGTAATATCACCGTTTTTGCTTATTGCTACTTGATTGTCAAAAAAGACAATTCTTTTTTCAGCTGTTAGGTTAAGTTCTTCGTTTATCGTCATTATTTTGTTTTGTTCAATGTAGATGTTATTTACAGCCAAAGAGTTTAAAGCTATAAGGTTGGTGGTAGTTATAGTGTTTTTGGCATTTAGATAATTTGTGTTTATGAAATCAGCTTTTAGCTCTGGATTTAATTTTTGGTAATACCCAACATCAGGTAGGCTAGAGTTGTTGACATCAGCTAGTAGTTGTTGAATCTCATTTATTCTTTCATAGAGTGGTTTGTCGTCTTCGTTAGTGCTTTGGTTATTGTTGTCATTGCTTATGATCTGGTTTAATCTTTGTTCTATCTGATTGATCTGTGTTTGAATGTTTTCTGCTTCGATTTTTTTAGCTTTTAAAGTGTCTGTTTGCACTTCTTTGGCAGTTATCGTTCCGCTAAAACTTGCGTTGCCATTGCCATCTATTACGACTGTGTTTTTACCATCAAAGTTGTTTAATATCAGTTGGGATAATTTGCCTTTGTTAGTATCTGATTTTAATTTCAGATCACCAGTTATCGTTGTCTTTTTCTCGTCTGTATTAAACTCTGCCACCGTTTGATTATTTGTGTCTGTTATTTGTATTTTGGAGTTTTCTGTTGTTGTTCTTATTTTAGAGTCTTTATTAGTTAGATTAAGTTGACCAGTCTCTACTACTGGTGATATAAAATTATCAGAGGTGTTTATAACTCTTTGGTTGGCCAAGTAATTACTTATTCTTTCATCTATGTAATCTGATAATTTCTTGCCAGCTATAGTTAAGTTGTCTGTAGTTAAATGAAGATTTTCAGCTACAATAGATTTTGTCAGCAGGGCATTGTTTACGATCAAATTTTCTGTTTCTATAAGTCCAGCTTTTATATTGGCAGTAATTACTTTAGCAAATCCACTGATTCTTGTGATTGTGTCTCCTGTTATTGTTTTCAGATTATATAGCTTGGATTTTAAGTTAGAGACTTGGTTTTGATAATTTAAACTGGAGTTGTAAGTATATTGATCAACAGGTTTTTCAAGTATAACATCACCTTCTGAGTTTAGACTAATTAAGTTTTTCAGATTTTCAATTTGGTCTTGTTGTTCTTGGATTGCTTTTATGGAAAAAGGTATTACTTCGGTATATGACAATGTTTTATATCCTTCTCCTGTTTTATGAACTATTGATGGCAAAACTTCTTCAATATTTTGAGCAATAAAGCCAAAATGCATTTTTTCATCAAAGCCATTATTTGGGTAATTTTCTAGATCCCAGTAATAGCTTACTGGTTTTAATTTTTTTTATTAAATCTATTGAGTTTTCAATAGGAGTTATATTTTTTTTCCATCTTTTATCAGAAGGTAAATAACTTCCAGTTGTGTAAACATTTCCTGTGAAATAACCAGCATAGCAGGTGTAACCTGAAGGGCAGGTGCTATTTACAGATCCTACAATTCCGGCGGCATAGTTCGATAAATCATTTTGGTAGCCTATGCCACCGGCAGTAAGCCAGTTATTTCCTGCAGAGTTTAATAAGGTTCCATGAATTGCAACTCTGTAATTAGAACTAGTACTTGTTCCTAATTCTTTAGCTATTGCTTCTATGGTGTGGTAACTTCCTGATGAAACAGATGGATCATAAGCATAAATCGATGTAAGTGCGTTATTTGTAGTATAAGGAAGGTTTGTTGTTGATGATTTAGCTACATGTAAAATACTATCTGGGTTTGTAAGACCTATTCCAACATTTCCTCCACTTGGGTTGATTATAAATTTGGTAGGAGAGTTAGAACTATTATACGCTTGTAGGCCGGTTACACTTGAAACATTTCCAAACAATATATAATCTCCGCTTCCAATAGTTGATCTTATTGAACCTTGTACATCAAGTTTATACTGCGGATTCGTCGTCCCGATGCCGACATTGCCAGTGTCAACAGTAATTGAACCATCTCTAAAAGATATTTGAGGATCTGTTGTGCCAGTGTTGTAAGTCCAGGTGAAGACAGAGCCGGAACCCCAAGTTACAGAGGCAAGTTCAGTTGGATCAAAGGCAACAGTTGGAGACCATCCTTCACCTGCAGTTCCTGTAACATCAATATAATTTCCCGCAGTGATTCCAGCAACATAATTGCCGGTAGTTTCTGATCCTAAGGCAATACAATTTGTACATGTTATTCCTCCATCTGCATTTATATCTCCTGAGAAATAAGCCGTACCTGCAACATATAGTTTATATGATCCCGGACTCGTCGTTCCGATGCCGACATTGCCAGTGTCAACAGTAATTGAACCATCTCTAAAAGATATTTGAGGATCTGTTGTGCCAGTGTTGTAAGTCCAGGTGAAGACAGAGCCGGAACCCCAAGTTACAGAGGCAAGTTCAGTTGGATCAAAGGCAACAGTTGGAGACCATCCTTCACCTGCAGTTCCTGTAACATCAATATAATTTCCCGCAGTGATTCCAGCAACATAATTGCCGGTAGTTTCTGATCCTAAGGCAATACAATTTGTACATGTTATTCCTCCATCTGCATTTATATCTCCTGAGAAATAAGCCGTACCTGCAACATATAGTTTATATGATCCCGGACTCGTCGTCCCGATGCCGACATTGCCAGTGTCAACAGTAATTGAACCATCTCTAAAAGATATTTGAGGATCTGTTGTGCCAGTGTTGTAAGTCCAGGTGAAGACAGAGCCGGAACCCCAAGTTACAGAGGCAAGTTCAGTTGGATCAAAGGCAACAGTTGGAGACCATCCTTCACCTGCAGTTCCTGTAACATCAATATAATTTCCCGCAGTGATTCCAGCAACATAATTGCCGGTAGTTTCTGATCCTAAGGCAATACAATTTGTACATGTTATTCCTCCATCTGCATGTTATATCTCCTGAGAATATAAGCCGTACCTGCAACATATAGTTTATATGATCCCGGACTCGTCGTCCCGATGCCGACGTTGCCTGTCGCAAAATAACTATTTCCTCCTGAACCATCTAACCAAATATTGGTAATAATTGAAGGATAGGAACCAAGCGTGACCGTCATTGGTCCTATTCCTATCGCTTTGTTTACTCTTAAATTGGCGTCATCCCCTGAAGTTTGTAAAAACATTGTTGGTACGGTATTTCCAGTTGCGGTATTGGTATGAATCCAGGCCGGGCCATAGCCCGTTCCATCATCAGTATAATGAAGGTAAGTTTCAAATGGATAAGTTCCAGATTTAATAATTCCACCATAACCGGTCATACCTATTCCACCAATCCAGATGTTACCTGCTACTGATAATTTTTCACTAGGATTCGTCGTTCCGATGCCGACGTTGCCCGCTACTGTTAAACCTGCCCAGGGTGACTGTGTTCCGTAGTTGTATCCTACACTTAGCGCTCCTGTATATACTTGTGCACCAGAGCTGCCGTAACCAAATCCTATTGCTGTTCCAGAATCATATTCTCTAAGCCAAATATTATTAATCCTTATATCTCCTCCTTGAACATCCAACTTCGCCCCCGGATTCGTCGTCCCGATGCCGACGTTGCCTGTTGTTTGTGCAAGTATTGCTCCGCCAGAGATTCTTAGAGAGTATCCGTTCATACCAGTACCTGCAGGATCTAATCCAAAGTTTTGGTCAGATTTGTCTAAGAATTTTTCTGCTATTACTGAATTGTTTACAGTCAATGACTCTGTGGTTAAATTGGTTGAATATAAAGATCCATTAACATATAGTTTATAAGAACCCGGATTCGTCGTCCCGATGCCGACATTGCCCGAAGCTGTTATTCTCATGACTTCATTACCTGTATCCGCTCTATTACCATTCCAAGTAACACCAGATCTAAATGTTAGTGGTACATTTCCTCCGACTCCTTCCCAGCTAATAATAGCTCTTCTTTCTCCTGTAGTATCAGAAACGTCCAAACCTATTGTAGCATCGCCAGTATTACCAACAATTGCAGAAACGACTTGTCCATCACCTTGAACCTGTAATTTTTGAGCAGGCCCCGTAGTCCCGATGCCGACGTTTTCTGATTTTATTACCATCTCCGGATCAGACACTCCATCCCCCTGGTTAAAAACCAGAGGATTTCCTGCACCAAGCCCTTGATCATCCATCCCTATTGTCCAACGGACTGAACTTCCATCTCTAAATTTTATTACTGGATCAGACAAACCCGCACCATTCATAAGTATATTCCCGTTGTATACTGTAAGCTTTTCTCCTGGACCCGCCGTCCCAATTCCCACATAACCTGTTGCCCCTTCAATAAACATTCGGGTACTAAAACTAAATGTATTTCCACTAGTTAATCCTGTATTTGCCCTAAATTGTATATTTCCATTTGCAAGGAATACTGCAGAGGCTGCATCACTCCTTGCTGTAAATGACCCCATGTCATGGGTTGCTCCTGCAGTAATGTGCCCCCAGTCAGCATCTGAAGTATATCCGCCTCCTCCTAAAAACAAACCACCTGAGGTTGTGCCTCCCATGGTGCTTGTTTGCAGGTATAACCCTCCGCCTTGACCATGTTGGACTAGTGCAGCCTCGTTAAGTCCTGTTTTAATATGAAGTCTCGCCCCTGGACTCGTTGTTCCGATGCCTACATTGCCGGAGGTGTCTATTCTGACAGCTTCAGTCCAATTATCAGTCATAAATCTTAATTGCCCTCCAGTTTCATCAGAACCGAGACTTAACAGATTTGAATTAGTGTCATAAACTACGTTGGCTACCTGGGTTCCATTTTCTGCCATACTAAATGCAGCTTGATATCCAGTTGTAGTGTCTGCTTGGATATAAGAGTGAGCTGTTGAATCATATTTAATGCCTATAGTTGATGATCCGGCTATATGCAATTTGTACACTGGACTTGTCGTTCCGATGCCGACATTGCCATTCATAATTTCAATATCTCCGTCTGTTTGAATTTTTAATCCTTCTACCCAAGTAATATTTGTGTCAGCTGTGCCTGATACTGCATATCTAAGGCTTATGTCTCCTGTAGATGGCATCGCAATATTTTGTGCTGTTCCAGTATTAGTGTATTTCCAGTTTGATCCATCCCAATAAGCGTTTCTAGTAAAGAAAGATCCGTTTGCCGCTTGAAGCAAATGAGTTAAGTTCTCAATTTGTAATTTAGATTTTGGATTAGTTGTTCCTATACCAACATTGCCACTGGCATCTATGACAAATGGAGTTGTGTCTGAGTCTCCTGTTTCATCGTTAACTCTAAAAGAAAATCCTGATCCTAAATTGGTAATCATTAAAGGAACTGCGCTAGAGTTACTGTTTGTTGCTAGTTTTAAAAGATTTCCTGTTCCTCCTGATGTTGTGGGTGAGTGGTTTATTTCTAAAATTGAGCCAGAAAGTCCTGATGAGGTAGAGGAGAGGTAAAGAGATCTGCCTGATGTTAGAGAGTTAGCGTTTATAGTAAAAAAATTCTGAGTGCTTGCAGATGTGTTAAAGGTCGTGGTATAGGTGGAGTGATTGAGTGTTAGGTTGTCTGTTGGGTCAAGCAAGTCGTCCCAGTATAGCGAGTTTGCAGTTATGTTAGTAGTCCAAGATAAAATTCCTGTTGCATCTGTTTTAAGGTATCCGTTAGCATTTATTGAAGTAGGTAGGGTGTAGGTAATATCCGCTGTTTGGGTTCCAGTTACAAAAGTTGTTGAGTATGCATTGTCTCCGGCGCTGATTAAATCGATTTTGCCTGCAGTGTTGTTTGTGCCTGTTGAGGCATCTAATCCTACAGTTATGCCAGAAGAACCTGATATGTGAAGATGCGTTGCTGGAGCTGTAGTGCCGATGCCAACATTTCCTGATGTGTCTATTATTACTTGAGGTGTAGTAGCCGCATTTGTTCCAAGACCTAAATACCTTGAAGCTGTAGCTTGGATATAAAAAGTGCTGTTTCCTCCTAAATCTACTCCCATTATATTGCCTAAGTTCGTGTTTGTGTTATATCTAAAGTTGATTAGCTGAATTGGTGTTGGTGATAATGTATCTGTTATAGCTATTCTTGAGAACTGTGTAGCAGAGGATAATATATGGAGTTTACCTGCAGGTGAAGCTGTTCCAATTCCTACATAATTATTTGTAGTATCAAAATTTAATAAACCTGATTCTATATTCAATGCAGTTGTTGAGTTTGCTAAATCCCAGCTTATAGCTGATGTAGATGTCCAGTTAGAATCTGAAAAAGTAGTTGTTTGATCTGTTAAGATATTTCCAGTTATTATGCCAGATGAGGTTGTGATATTGCCTGAGGTTATAATAGAGCCATTGTTGGTTAGTCTGAAGATATTAGAGGCAGTTGAGGCTCCATTTGATGCAACTAAAATATCTTGGTCACCTTTTTCCCATAAAGAAACTAAAGCTTTTCCAGTAATAGCTCCTTCAACCTCTAGTTTGTGTACTGCTGTTGTATCTCCGATTGAGACTTTATTGGAGGTAGTATATAGATAAACATTACCTGATGTCTCAGTCCATGGAGAGATTGATGAAGCAGTTGCAAACTCTAATCCTGTTTCTCCTGAGTTTACTTTTACAAAATAACCAGCTGACCCTGTATAACTGGAAGGAGTGTCTGTAAGGTCCAAAAAAGATAAGTCATTATCAAAAGCTAAATCTCCGAGCGTTCGTTTTACTAAATTGTTTGAAGAATTTATCATTATGGCTGTTTGATCTGTCGTAGATGTTGTTAGTCCAGAAAAATTTACTGTGTTTGTAGCGCGCAATGTTCCATTTATATCTAAAGTATAACTTGGATTTATAATGCCTCCAAGTCCGACATTTCCAGTTCTGTCTATTACAAATACTTGTTGAGTTGTTATTAAGTTACTAGTAGTTATTCTGAAAAGATCATTGCTATCTGATACTCCAAGACTCCAGTCTTTATTTTCACCATTGTCTCTAAAATGAATATATGTGTCTGCACCGGTTCCTCCTGCAATTGATAGTTTAATTACTGCATCAGAGTCTTGAATTTCTTGATATATGTCTAAAAGTTGAGCAGGTGTTGAGGTTCCAATACCTACATTGTTGGCAATATAAGCTCCATAGTTATTATCTGCGCCTGAGACTGTGTCTACATATAATCCCCAGTTATTTGTTTCAGTTCCTGTAGATCCTGTAAAATCTCCAGTTGAAGTAATGTAAACTCCATATTTGTTGATTCCGTTTGTGGTAGTATTTGTAGTTGAGTTATTTATAATATTTGCATAATTAGATGAGGTAACTGCTCCTGATGAGAGAATATACAGTTTTGCAGTTGGATTAGTTGTTCCAATACCGACATTGCCTGTTGTTTGGGCTAGAATTGCTCCTGCCAATGTTCTTAGAGAGTAGCCTCCCATATCAGTACCTGCTGGGTCAAGACCAAATGTATTATTTGTATAGTCTAAAAATCTTTCTCCAATTATATCTCCAGTAGAGGTTATGCTTCCTGTTGCCATACTGGTAGCATAGAGTGAGCCATTGACTTCTAATTTGTAATTAGGATTGGTTGTGCCAATACCTACATTGCCTAGGTTGTCAATAATCATTCTTGTTTCTGTATCTGTTGCTCCTTGCGTGCGGAATTTTATTGTACCGCTCTCTGTTGCCTGCAAAACAATATCTCCTGTGCCAGCTGAGGCAATAGTAACTATATTTGCGCTTGATATCTCAAAGTTAGCACTTTCATAGGTTGATCTGATAGCAGGGTTAGCTAAAGCCAGCATCATATCTCCAGCTGAGTTAATGTATGGAATAAAAGGCACAGCAATAGAGCCATCGTCTGGAGGCAGGCCTTGAAGAGTTTCTGCATTAATTGCATAACCAACATTAGCTATTGGCTGTCTTGGCGTCATCTCAGGATCTGATCCAACCGTGACTCCTAAATAAACCTCTGTATTTTCTGTAAAGACAGAGTTGTCAATTTCAGACATTCCGCAGTCAGAGCCAATAATAACATTTATTACTCCGTCTTGGTCAGGTACAACTCCATTAGCTCCAGTACAAGAACCTGTGTATAAAACATTTCCTCCAGTTGAACTATCGTAAAGTTTAAAGACAATATCTGTAGCAGTGGTTATTGGGTTGCCTAAAGAGTCAGTTAGTCTACCCTGAAAAGAAATTGTTCTGCCAGCTCTCTTAAGGTCTGTAGGATAAGCTAATGTTGGCTGGTTGTTGTTTGATAATTTGTTATAAACTCCATAAGCAATTATACTACCTGCTATTATTAAGAATAACCCACCAAGATATAAGGCAAAAGCTTTGTTTGCAATATACTGTTTTGTACCTTGTTCTTAAATCAATTAAAAATCTTTGAAAAGAAATATATTTTAACTCATATACTGTTTTGCTTATTGTCTGTCTTAATTTCTTATACTCAGAATCAGAAATGTTTTTTTGGTCAAGTAAAAACTCTAGATAATAATTTAATGAGGTTAATTTCTTAATCTTTTCTTTTTTTGACAGCTTAAAATTGTTCAAGCCGTTAATGTATCTAAGAAATAAGTTTTCATAGTTTCTCATATGGATTACCTTCTACTGCTGGATTAAAATAATCATTTATAATCCTAAGAGAAAAAGTTATGTAATACTTTATTGCTTTATAATCAAAATTGATTTTTTTTAGGCTTTGTTACAGTTAAACTTTCGTTTGGTCTGTCAAATAGATTGATTGATTTTTTTAATTGCAAACTACTAGTTTTTAACATATTGTCAATTAGAAGTTGAAACTGCTAACATTTCATTAATATCATCTAGGATTGTTCTAATAGTATCTTCGCTCAAATTGTGTTTTTCTTTTAGAAATCTTGAAAACATTAGTTGTTGTTTTTTAATCTGAAGGTCTGTCGATAGGTTAGTAATTTGTCCTATGTTTTTATCATTAATATAATTTTTGAAGATACAAAACTGAAAAAATCTTCTTATGCTTGAGATTCTTCTGTCAATTGTACTTACAGGAACTTTTTTGGCAAACAAGTCTGTTTTATATGATTCTAATAGGTCTTTGTTAAGCCATTTAAAAATAGAGATAGAATCTTGCGCAGTAGTGCTGTTGTGTTCTATAGCTTGTTTTAAAGCCCAATATAAAAAATGTTTAGTGTCAGAAATATAGTTTCTAATACTTGACTTTGCTATGGGATTATCTGCTAATTTATTTTGGTTAATTAGATAACTCTTAAATAAACCAAGTATATTAGATATATTAGATGTTTTTTTCATATACTCAAATCATAATACAATAATAATAGAGTTGTCAAGAGTTATTTTGATATATTTTGAGATATATAAAGTTTAACGACTGTGTGCTGTTTTAAAAGTAGAGAAGAGCTTGTAGTATTATATAATTATATTTAAATTATTTCCCGCATTATGTTTATGTGTCACTATGGAGGTTTATAATGTATATATTTACTTATAGTAATTATATCCTGGTATAAATATTAATCTGATTTGTGTTTGTACAATTTAATTTAATTTAATTAAAATTTAAGGTGGCTTTTGAGGTGTTCTTGTTATTAATTTGTTATCTTAGTATAAAGGCTTAATTTATAATTTTATTTATATTTAATTCATAATTTAATTTGAGGCTTAAGGTTAGTTTGACTGTTTTGTATTTTTCTATACTCTTTTAAGCATTCGTAAATAAAATATTCTAAAATATTAAGAATGAAGAAATTTTTTTCTATTTTCTCAGGTGTATTATTTTTCATTTTTTTTGCAGAAAGTGTTTATGCTCAAAGATTAAGTTTATCTATTTCACCACCTTTGGTTGAGTTAATTATTAAGCCATCAAAATCTGTTTTAGTTGCTTTTACTATTACTAATAACTCTGATCCTGTTTTATTAAAAATTAATCTAAAAAGTTTTAAGCCATTATCTGATACTGGCACTATTCTAGTTAAGGAAGGGTTAGAGGGTCCAATTAATTTTAATTTGGAAAACTCTGTTATAGATTTCTCTAAACCTTTTATGCTTGATAAAAATCGAAAAGAACAAGCATTGCTTAAAATCTCTGTTCCGCCTAATGCTCCTGAAGGAGACTATTATTATACTTTGCTTGTAGAGTCTATTCCAGAACAGGGTTTAAACTCGACCTCGGTTGTTAATAAAGCAAGTATTGGAGCTAATATAATAATAACTGTAACAGACGATGGTTCTATTGAAATAAAGCCTAAAATAGCCTTTTTTGGTGTGTTGCCAGAGTATAAAGTTAATCTTTTCGGCCGTAACATATATATATTTGATTCTTTTTCTGAGATTCCGGTTATCCTAAAGGTTGCTAATACTGGAAAAAACTTTTTTCAGCCTAATGGTTTGATAACTGTTGAAGGTCTATTTGGTCTGACAAGCAGTTATTCTCTTTTGCCCCAAAATGTATTGGCTTATTCTGATCGCATAATCTATGCTTCAGACTCTGCAGGAGTAATTAAAAAAGATTATAAAGACAAAACAGTATCTTATGTGTTATCAGATCTTATTTTTGGCAGGTATAAATTAAGAGCTGAGTTAAGTTTTGGTCAAAATAATGATAGTAAATTATTTGCAGACTCTGAGTTCTATGTTTTTCCAATAAAGATAGCTTTGGCTGTTGCAATAGTCTTTTTTGTTTTTTTTATCTTAAAAGCTTTTTTTATTAATAAAAAAAGTAAAGATGCCTGATGTTAATTATTTTGCTAATATTAATACACTATATTTGCATCAACCTTATGCAAGTTTGTTAAACGGGATAATCTTTGGCATAGAGCTTAAAACTTTAGAAGAATTTTTTTTACAACTTAAAAAGGTTGGTTTACTGCATATTGTTGTTTTGTCAGGAATGAATATAAGTCTTTTATCTGCTTTTGTTTCAAGACTAACTATTAGATTTGGCAGATATATCTCGAGTCTGTTTAGTATAATAGCTATCATTTGTTTTGTTTTATTTGTAGGACCTGAAGCCCCAATTGTAAGAGCTGGAATTATGGCGATTATTGCTCACGTAGCAATTATATATGGATTTAAAACTTATTCTTTATATCTTTTATTTTTATCTGCAGTTATTTCTTTATTAGTAAAACCAGATTGGTTAATGAGTATCTCTTTTCAGCTTTCATACTTTGCTGTTTTAGGTATTGTGCTTTTCTCTAAGAGTTATAAGAGGGTAGATGGTTTTATTAATAATTTAATCCGTGACCTTAAGATTGAGTTGCGCACTTCTTTATCAGCCCAAGTCTTTACTTCTCCTTTGATATTTTTATACTTTAAAGAATTCTCATTGATCTCGCCTATATCAAACCTTCTTACTGCAGGTTTAATTGCTCCTATTATGATTTTAGGTTTTTTATCTGCTTTTTTAGGAAGTATTAATTATTATCTTGGTCTGCCATTTGCTTGGTTAGCTTATCGGTTTGTTGCGTTACTTAGTTTTTGTAATTGAGGTTCTTGCAAATATTCCATTTGGATTTTTTGATTTTAAATAAGCTATGTTAGATCAGGGAGTTAATAGTAAATCCTTTGTTATTGTCGGTCTTGTTTTCTTTATTTATTTTATGTTTTTATATAGTTAAGTATTCTTTTTTTACAAACGATTTTTTTGTTGTCTGTGATGTTGGCCAGGGTGATGGTCTCTACTTTAGAGTTAATAATAATGATATTATTATTGATTCAGGTTCTGGAAGAGATATGTTGTATTGTTTGGGAAAGTATATGCCGTTTTGGGATAAAAAAATTGAGTTGGCTTTGTTAACACATCCTCAAAAAGATCATTATGGAGGATTTTTATTTATTTTAGATGAGTACAACATTGACAGATTTATTTTGCCGTCTGTTTATAATTCTAAGGCTGAAAGTTATAAACAGTTTCTATCAAAGTTGTACAGTAAAGCTGTTATTAAAAAAGAAGTCTTGTTTTCTGGTGATTATATTAATATTGGAGACTCTGCTGTACTTTTGCTGTTCTGGCCAAGCAAAGGTTTTGTTAATGAAAACATTGTTAAGAGTAATGCTTTAGCCTTTGATAATAAATACTTTTATGATACAAGCCTTGATCTGAATCTATTTTCCTACACAGGGCTATTTTATACAACTAAGGGGGATAAAAGAGGTTTTACTAACAGGAGATATTAACAAAGAAATACTAGTTTCACTGCTGAAACAATATAACTCACTTGTACAACAGGTTGATTACTTAAAACAACCTCATCATGGCTCAAAAACAGGTTTTGATGATAAGATTTTTAACTTAGCAAAGATAGATAATGTTTTGATAAGTGTTGGAACAAGCAATCCTTATGATCATCCTAGTGATGATCTGATTGATTATTTAAACTTAAATAAAATCAATTTCTTAAGAACAGATATCCAAGGAGATATTGTTATCAACTTAAATTAATATATTGTATTCGTGATATTAACTTAATTTGTAAATAACTTAACGGATAAATATCTGATATAAATTATATTGATATATTAATTACTTTATATCCGTTTTTAAATATAACTTGACAATTAATAAATCGTTTGTTAACTTTAATTTATGGGTGTTAGAGATAATCAGACTAAAATTCTTTTAGGAATCTTCTTGTTAGGATCAGAAAAATTTGAACCTGTTAAACTTAGATGAGACTTTTTGCTAGTTTAACTGATCTTAACAATAAATGAAAGGACTAAGGGATTTTTGTCTTCTTTAGTTAAAGAATCTTATTTGGAAAAAGTAGAGAAGAATAATGAGAAACCAAGTTATAAGTTGTCAGATAATGGTTTTTATTTCCTTTGTACTAAAGTTTCCGTTTGTTAGATTTCTTAAGGATGAATGGGATGGCAAATGGAGAATTATCTCTTATGAGATTCCTGAGGTTAAGAGACATTTAAGAGATAGATTAAGAAGGGAGATGGAAGGTTGGGGTTTGGGTCCTTGGCATAGATCTTTTTGGTTAACTCCACATCCGGTTATTGAGAATTTGAGGGATCTTGTCTTGGGAAAAGAAGAAGAACAGTATGTTCAGGCTTTCACAGCTGATCATTCATTTGGAGACAAAACAGTTTTAATAAAAAAAGTTTTTAAGATAGATGACCTTGAGTCACAGTATAAAAACTTGTTTAAAAAATGGTATGAAGTTTTATCTACAAACTTGGATAATACTGAAAAGTTTAAGAAAGTAATTGTAGAGTATGTTGAGGTTTTAAAGACTGATCCGGGTTTGCCTGTTAATATTTTGGGAAGTGCTTGGATTGGTTTTGAAGGTTGGAGATTGTTTAATGAGATAAAATCTTTACTTTATAAACCTAATAATGGATAATCAGATTAAATCAATAACTGATTTTCTTTATAAACATAGGTTAGATTTTATATTTGCTTTTGCAATTTTTTCTATTATTGGTTTTAATCTTTATATTTATTTTGATTTTAAAAAATCTACAGTAAATGATGAAGTAGTTATTAATAAGAAAACGCAAGAAAATAAAGAAAACAATATTCAAGAACTTGTTGTAGATGTATCAGGAGCTGTTGTTAATCCAGGCATTTATGTAGTTAAAAAAGGAGCAAGAGTTAAAGATGTAGTGGATTTAGCTGGAGGATTTACCTACAATGCAGATAAGGATTTTTTTTATCGTAATTTTAATCTAGCTTATCCGGTATATGATAGTCAAAAAATATATGTTCCTTATAAATCAGATATTTATCGTGGTTTAATTCAAGAACCAAAACGCATATTTGACTTTACAGGTTACAGTCAGGGAGTTTCAAATATTACAGTTATTCCGACAATAGCCTCAACTCCATCAGATATTAGTGTTATAGCAGATAAAACAACAGAAAAAATTAGCATAAATAATGCCAGTAAAAAGCAGTTGGAGTCTTTGCCTGGTATAGGAGAGGTTACAGCTCAAAAAATTATTGATAATCGACCGTATTCTTCAGTTGAGGAGCTTTTGAAAAAGGGAATACTGCGTCAGTCTGTTTATGATCAAAATAAAGACAAGTTTAGCTTATGATAGTCTTTTAAGGCTGTTTTGCATTTTTTGGTTGGAAGTTTTGATTTATAAAGGATGATTGCTTTTGGTTTTTCTCGTTTAATCTTGTTTTCAATTAAATAGAATATAAATATTGCCTCTAAGATAAAAAATATCTCTAATAGGTGTTTTTTGATTATTTTTGACCATATTTTCAAGTATTGGTTAAAAAAGTACCATAAATTGTAGGTATTGATTTTTAGTGTGTAACTAAGTGGGCTGGTTTGGTTGTTAAAGGTTGTGTATCCAGCAATTCTTAAATCATCGTATGTGCTTTTTTTTAAGCTGAAACTATAGTTACCTTGTGAATCTGATTTTGACAATACTTCGCCAGATTTGTTATTTTCTTGGGCAAAAACTGATGAAAAAAGATAATTGTTTTTGTTATTATCTCTAAAAAACTTTAGGAAAACTTGCTGTTCTGGTATAGTTTGTCCAGAGATTAAGATTTCATCATTTTGAAGGTAAACTGGTTTAGAGAGCGATAGGGTAGGTGACAGTACTACAGGTCCTATTTCCACTCCTGATTTTAGTTTTATTGGAAAACAGGTTAAATTGGTTGTTCTACCAAGTTGGTCCGATGAGTTAATACAAACTTCTTTTAAGTTCTTTGGTACATAATTAATAATAAAACTAAAATATCCGTTATTTTCAGATAATGTGCTATCAGACAAGCCAGTACTTGTGAGAAAAACATATGATAACGGTGATGTGAAGCCGTAAATTTTTATGTAGGTTTTTAGACCTATATTTGCTGTTACTTTAGTTTGTGAAGCCTGTTGTTCTGTTCCTAAAATCGTTTTATCTTTTTGATACAACTTTTTTGATTCAATTGCAGATTTAAGTATATAAATACTAAATATTGAAATAATTAAAGATAACAAAGCTGAGATCAATAGTTTTGTCTTCAACATTTATTCATCTCTTTTTTCAAGTTTTTGTTTTAGTTCTTTTATTAACTCTGTTTCTTGTTCAAGTTTTTGTTCTAAACTTCTTTGGTTGGCTATGGTTGATATATAGAACTTTCTTATCAAGAAGATTACAATTGCTAACAATAGCAATATTACTGTGGCTTCTTTATAGGGAAATATATATAACTCTTTTACTGCGGTTAATTCCTTTTGCTTTTCTCCATATATAGCTTTTAATTCCACTTTGTATTTTCCTAACATCCATTTTTGTCCTAGATTATTTGTATAAACACTTATTGCTCCTGGGAAAATGTTTTTTTCTTCTAATTTTTGTGATTCTATTAGGTTCCCAAAAGTATCATAAATATTAATTGATCCTAATGGTCTTATATGAATATCACCATTGTTTGTAATCTCTGTTTCAATCTTTATTGGTCCGTATTCTAAAAAATTTGGTATTGAAAATTTTGTTATTGAGGCTGATTCTTTTGCTTCTCCAGCAACTTTTATATATAACAGGGCATTTATCTGTTGACTTGCGGCGGCAATACTTCCTGATGTGTTTTGATCCGGTGATGGTGGCTCTGTCTCAAAATAAATGCTAGCATAGTGTCCTCCAGGAACTGCATCTGCTGGAACTTTTAGTTGAGCATAAACTATCACTTTATCAGCGGCTGGTATAGTTGCATTTTCAAAGGGAAGTTCGATCCAATTTTTAGCTGAGTATCTTATTTCTGTCTCTGTAGGAAAGTCAATAAACTCTGGTACATTGTCTTTTCCTCGAACTATAAAATCTCTAGTTCCTAATTTTCCTTGTATTGGAGATAAAGTTTTGTTTAAAAAAACAACTGGGATTGTTTTTGTTTCTCCTGGATTCGCTGTTATTTCTTGTCTGGCTGGATATGCTAATATTTCAATCGATTGAGCAGATATTGTTGATAGGGTGTTGAAAAATATAACTACAGCTATTGTTAAGACTGAGATTATTTTTTTATTATTTTTTATTCTCATAGTTTATTTTTTGTAATTTTAAAAAGTTGCTGTTGCTACATACTTTACAGTGTTGTAATATAATCCTGCTGGTTGAGTATTTGAAACCGACAATCTAAAGCAAACAAAGGCTGATGATTGGTTTACTGGAGCACTGGCTGTCATAATTGTTTGTTTAGTTTCTTGAGCAGTACCTTCTCTTTCGCCTGTATCAGCTATTTGTTTGGCGCAAAATGTCCCGGTACAAGTTCCTGCAGTATCTGAATATTCAAAAACCGCATCTGTTCCTGATAAATTATCTAGTGAGTAGCCAAAACCATGGTTAGATGCGGTATTCCATTCATCAGCTGTGGTTTGGGTACAACTCCCATTATCACAGGTAGTGTCTGCAATACAGGTTCCTGATCCGAAGGTGTAAGTTCCTGAGCTTGGCGATGTTCCTGTACAAGCATTGCCATTAAGACCTAATTGATCATCTTCTTCTATAGTTACTGCATAGCCATTTGGTGCGTTTGTTGAAACTTCCAAATATTGGGCCGCATTAAAGAAGGTTGACCAGCTGGTTATGCTTTCATAATTTATAGCATAAGGTTGTGATGATATGCTTAAGGAATTTAATCCACAAACAGTTGAAGGTGTTGAAGTGAAGGTGCATCCAGAACTTGGATTTAAATTAGACTGAACGCCACAAACTTTAAACGCAATGGATTCTTCAACTTTAACTGATACGAACACTCCTTCAACTGGAGCTACTTTTAATGTGCTTTTATCAACTGTAGTGCCGCCACTTGTTTGAGTTTCAACAATAACACTATAGGTGTCTGCTGTTCCTCTTGTATGACCTGATGCCGGAGCAGGATTAATAAACCTGTATCTTGAGTCTGTAGCATCTCCTATTGTAAATGAAACAGTCGTGCTACTTGTTATATTATTTGAAAAAGATATCGTTATAACATGATACCCAGAGCTATAGGTTAGTGTTGTTCCTGTTTTGGTGATTCCAGATACGCTTTGAATGTAAGTGTCAATATTTGAGTTTGTCAATAGTGATGAGTCAAAGCCAGTATCATCTGGAGCTCCATCGTTATAGTTTGTTGATGCGGCAGGAATTTTTACAACTATTTTTCCTCCATTTACAGTGCTTTGAGGTTTAAAAGAAATTGTGTGTCTAGCTGATTGGGATGCAATAACTAGATCATTCTGACTAACTGCGTTTGATAAAGCTGGATCAAACTGAAAAGATCCACCTGAACCAGAGTTTAAAATAGCTGTTACAGTAAATGTTTGGTTGTCAATACACCCGGTTGCTGTAGTGCTATAAAAACAAATTTGATCATTTGGGAATAAATGGTTAAGATCAGTGTCTGGGTTGCCAGAGGAATCAATTGTTGCTGTTGAGGCTCCAGAGGCAATACCTCCTGTTCCAACGCCTGCTCTAAACGAAAGCCTTGAGTTGGTTAGTGTCACAGAGGCATTTTGAAGCGATGGATTAACCTGAGCAAAAACTTTATTAACAGGGTATATTAGAAAAAAAGCGTTTTGAAATAATGTTATTAACAATATTAATGTTAAAGAGATTAGTTTTTTAGAACTCATTTTTGTTTCAATATTTTTATACTTTTAAAATACCTTATTAAAATATTTAAAAACTAAATTTTCACTTTGTCAAGTTTATTTTGCTATTTTTAGAGTTTTTATTCACTTTATTAAAAATTTTTTGATGATATAATTTAATTTAAATATTTAAAATGTTTTAATTAAATTCATGCATTAAGTTGGCAATTTTTTTATTAGTATCTAGAATGTAGTTATATGATAGATAATTTTTCAATAAACTCTATTAAATCTGAGTTAAAAAAGGTTAGTTGGCCTGATCGAGAAAAAACAATAAAGTTTACAATAATAGTAATTGCAGTGTCCTTGATTATTGCTTTATATATAGGTATAATAGATTTTCTTTTAGTAAAATTATTAGATTTTTTAACATTATAAATTTTTAATTAAAATGACACAAACAATTGATTCAGCTAAGTGGTATGTTGTTCATGTTCAGTCAGGTTATGAACTGAAAACAAAAACAGCTTTAGAGCAGAGAATTAAGAGTTTAGGTATGGAAAACAAGATCTTTAAGGTTGTGGTACCTATGAGAGATGCTGTTGTGATTAAACAAGGTAAAAAAAAGAGCGTTAAGGAAAAGGTATATCCTGGATATATATTGGTAAAAATGATTTTAGATGATCAGAGTTGGCTTGTTGTGAGGGGAACAGAAGGTGTTACTGGTTTTGTGGGAGCAGGATCTAATCCTACACCTATATCTGATAAAGAGATGGAAGCGATATTAAAACATATTCAAGAAGATAAACCTAAATATAAGGCTAAAATTTCTGTAGGAGAGGCTGTCAAGATAAAAGAGGAACCATTTATGGATTTTTTGGGCACTGTTCAACAGATAGATGAAGATAAAGGAAAAGCAAAAGTTTTAGTCTCTATTTTTGGAAGAGAAACTCCTGTGGAGGTTGATTTATTAAAACTGGAAAAAATAAATTAAAAATTTAATTTTAAGATATGGCAAAAAAAGTAAAAACTGTTATTAAGGTTAATTTGCCGGCTGGTTCTGCTACTCCAGCTCCTCCGGTAGGACCTGCATTAGGTCAACATGGCATTCCTATTATGCAGTTTATTAAGGAATATAACGATCGTACTGCTAAATTAAAGGGTAAAATTATTCCTGCTGTAATAACAATTTATGAAGATAGAAGCTATGATTTTATAACAAAATTGCCTCCTGTTTCAGACTCTATTAAACAAGCTATAAAAATACAAAAGGGATCAGGTAAACCAAATAAAGAAAAAGTTGGGAAATTGACTAGGCAACAAATAGAGGAGATAGCTAGGGAAAAAATGCAGGATTTGAATACTAACTCTCTTGATCAAGCTATTAAGATTGTTGCAGGTACTGCAAGATCAATGGGAGTTGAAGTTGAGCTTTAGGTTTTATAATTTTTTAGTATTAAACTTATGGGAAAAATGAGAATAAAAACATTAGGTCAGGAGGATCAAGACAAAGTTATTGATACTCAATCAAAAGAACATATCGATGGGGCTGAAAAGGATCAGATTAAAAAAGCAGAGAATCAAGATACAAAAAGAATTCGTTTAAGATTGGTCGGAGAGAAACAAAAAAAAGCTAAAGATCAGGTTGATAAGGTTTTAAAAAAGAATAATACTTTAGACATAAGGTCAGCTATTAGGATTTTGAAGAAGATTTCTTATGCTAATTTTGATGAGACTTTTGAAGTTCATATTAATGTTAAAAAACAAGGTTTGAAAGGAGAGGCTGTTTTACCATACGGAACTGGAAAGAAAAAAAATATAGTAATTGTTGACGATGGTTTTATTAAAGATCTACAAGAGTCTAAGATTAATTTAGATAGTATCGATGTTTTAATAGCAACTCCATCTTATATGCCAAAACTTTCTAAATTTGCAAAAGTGTTAGGTCCTAAAAAACTGTTTCCAAATCCTAAACAAGGAACTTTAACAGACAATCCAGAAGACGCTGTTTCAAAGTTTAATTCTGGTTTGATTCAGTGGAAAACAGAGGCAAAATTCCCATTGATTCACCAGGCTATTGGTAAAAAATCTTTTACAGACGAGCAAATCGAAGAAAACTTTAGAGCTTTGATAAATTCTGTTGGTAAGACAAATATCGTAAAATGTTTTCTTAAGTTAACAATGACTCCAGCTGTTCCGATTGATTTAGCCTCAATTTAATTGCCTTAATCTTTAATGAATTCAAGGACTGCTGTTTGTTGTAGTTTTTTGCCTTGTGAAAATATTTCTACCTCGTATTTGCCTGGTGTAGTTGTGGAGACATCAAAAATTGCTTTTCCATAAGGGTCTGTTATGTCTTGGGTGTTGGTTACAGTTAACTCAGGGTCAAATCTTAGTTCCACCTTTGTGTTTTTAACGCCTATGCCTTGACTATTTAGTAAAAAAATAGTTATTCTTATTTGTTCTTCTCCATTCGCTTTTGCTTTAAGTGGTGATACAAAAACATAGGAATTTTCAGAAGAGAATGGTTCTAAACTATAAAACAAGTTAGCACTTGTTCTCTTTACTTCCTGAAAATATATGATTCCTCCAAGTAAAAAAACGACAGCAAAAAATATTGCCAAGATCAAAATTAACTTTTTCATATTGAAATTATATCAGTTTAAAATGATGGAACTGCATTGAAAATTAGTATAGTCTGGTAATTTCCGGCTGGTTGAAGATTTGAAATGTTTAACTTCAGTGTCATAGTAGCTTGTTTGTTTACTCCGATATTATTTGAGCTCATAACAACTGCTGGGTTTTCAGATAATGTGTAGTCTGGAAATGGTCTATAATAGGTGCTGTTTATAAAGTCACTGGGAATATCATTTCCGCTCATATTGTAACCAAAACCATATTTGTTTGTTTGAGTCCAAGGCTTTGCTACTGTCTCAGTACAGGTGTCTGTTCCACCATCACATTGAGTATCTGGTATGCTATATTGATTGTTAAGGGTTTTTAGAGGACCTTCTTCAACGACAGTTACTTGGTAGTCTCCTGAGTAGGGAAATGTTATAGTTAGGGTTAAATTTCTTTCTATGGGGGTGTCTGGAATTGCTGTTCCAAAATCAATGTTTATGTTGGACAATGAAAATGAAAACTGTTTTAGTCCATATATATATTGAAATCCTGCTTTTATAATGTAACCGTTTGATTGAAATTCTTGAGCCGCGGTTTGTCCTAATGTTGTTGTTAGATTATAATTATCTGAGGTTTGTGTTTTCGAACCTATATTTATATTGCCAAACTGAATTTTATACTGATCTGATTGCATATTAATTGCCAATATGTTTTTGTTCGTTAAATAAATATATATTATGAAGGTTATTAATATTATTTTGATTAGGTTAGACTTCATATTTGGAAACTTTGTTGATTAGGTTTTTTAATATTTTTTTTAATTGTTTTAAATTGTTGTTTTCTAAATAATATATTGCTTTTTTAAGATCTTTTTTTAATTTTAAATGTGTAAATAACATTATGTCTTCTGTTTTATGCTGAAGGTCTTTAGTTAGCAATTCTATTCTTTGTTTTTCATTGACTAAATAAATAGCAAATGGAGTAAATAAAATGATTGAGATAAATTTTATAAAAACTTCGAATGTGAATTTGTCTGTTGAGAACAAATAGAGAAGACTAATAAAAATAGTTAAAAGTATTGAGTTTAATATACTTAAAAAATAAGAAAAAAAGAATAGTAAAAAATAGATTCCAAAAAAATATATAGAGTTAATGTATCCAGTCGAGTTAATTAGTATAAGTATAAAGAAAGTGAGAACAATTAACTCAATTTTAAGTAAATTGGTTTTTTTCAAGAAAAAGTGTTTAATAATATAAAAAGATATAAAGCTGAAAGCAATAATTTCTAAAAAATATTTGCTCAATATAAAATGAGGGATTAAGAATGTAAATGAGATTAATAAAAAAAGAGATACTTGAGTATAAAAATTATTATGATTGTTGTGCATATATTAAATTTTATCTAAGATTTGATCAGAATTGCGAAGTTTTTTTTACCTTTTCTTATTATAATGTACTTTTTTGTTTCAAATTTAGTAATAGCATTCTGTTTTATTAGCCTATTAGCTTCTTTTTTAGAATTGGCAAGCTGTGATTTTATCAATAAGTTAGTTATGTCTATTTTTTGTTCAGTTGGGTAAGTATTAATGATTCTCTTTAAGTCGTTTTTGCTTATGCTGTCTATATCATTTAGTTTATTTTGAAATAAAGCTGAATTCAATTTTTCTATAGTATATAGAGTTTTATTGTCATATATTGTTTTAATAAGTTCTTCAGCTAGTGTTTTTTGTGCTAATCTTTTTTCCGGGTTTTTGTTGTGTTCGTTAATTATTTCTTTGAGATAGTCTATTTTTTTAAGAGAGTAATAGAAGATTAAGTTTTCTATTAAATTGTCTTTAGCATTATAGATGAATTGATAAAACTCAAAAGGAGATGTTTTTGAAGGGTCAAGCCAAATAGCTTTGCCTTTTTCTGTTTTGCCAAATTTTTTTCCTGTATCAGGATCTATTATAAGTGGTAAACTAAATGCAAATGCTTGTTTGCCAGTTTTCTTTTTGATGAACTCAACTCCTTGTATAATGTTTCCCCATTGATCTGATCCTCCAAACTGAACTGTACAGTTTTCTTTTGAAAACAATTGATAAAAATCATAGCTTTGTAATGTTTGGTAAGTAAATTCTGCTAATGACAGATATTGATTATTTTTTAATCTGTTTTTAATAAACTCAAGGTCGCTCATAGTGTTTATACTTATGTATTTACCTACATCTCTTAAAAACTCAATTAGTTTTAAATTTTTAAACCAGATTTCATTGTTTATAAAGTTTGCTTCTGGTAGTAGTTTTTTAATTTGATTCGTTATGTTTTGTATATTTTGTTTAATTTCAGCTTTTGAAAGAATGGGTCTTTCCTCATTTTTTCCTGATGGATCTCCTATTAAAGCTGTGCCTCCTCCTATAATTACTATTCCTTTATGTCCAAAGTTTATAGCTCTTTTAAGTGTTATGAATTGTAATAGATGGCCTATATGTAAAGAATCTGCGGTTGGATCAACTCCGACATAAAGTTTTCTTGGTTTTTGTAAATGTTCTCTTGTTTTAGGTACAAAATCGTAAATTAAGTTTCTTTGTTCTAATTCATCGAAAAGATTTTTTTTTGTTTTCATAAAAGACAATTATAGCACAGTTGCAGAACGGTTTAAACAGATCTTTATGTTAGAATGTTCTTATGAAGTATAAAGGATTGTCTGAATTAGAGGTTAAAAAAAATCGACAAAAATATGGTGTTAATATTGTTTTGAAAGAAAAAAAAAGGAGTTTTTTTTCAGTTTTTTGGTCTAATTTTAATAATCTTTTCAATTATCTTTTATTGTCTGCCGCTTTAATTTCTTTTTTAATTCATGATGTTTTTGAGTCTTTGCTTATTTTAATCGTTGTTTTTGGAAATCTTTTGTTTAGCATTTTTCAGGAATTAAAAGCTGATTCTTCTTTAGAAAAATTAAATAATATGCTTGTTTTTAAGACAAAAATTATTAGAAATGGCAAATTTCATGAAGAACTGGCAGAAGATGTTGTTGTTGGTGATATTGTATATATAGAATCTGGAGATTTCATACCTGCTGATGCTGTAATTTTAGAATGTATAAACTTTCAGGTTAATGAAGCCAGTTTAACTGGAGAATCTTTACCTGTTGAAAAAAATATTGGCGACACTGTTTATTTGGGTTCTACAGTTATGAATGGATATGCATATATAAAAGTCGTAAATGTTGGTTTAAACACTAAGTTTGGTAAAATGGCTCATAATATACAGTTAATAGATAAAAATGTATCAACTTTAGGTGTAAAGGTAAGGGATCTGTCTTATAAGTTAGGAGTTTTTGGTGTAATAATTTCCATATTAGTTTTTGTATTTTCATATCTGTTTAAAGACTTAGATTTTATAAATTCCCTTATTTATGCTGTTTCTTTAGCAGTTGCTGTAGTGCCTGAGAGTTTTCCTGTTATTTTAACTACTATTCTTTCAATTGGGGTTTTTAATATGGTTAAATCAAAGTCAATAGTTAGACGGCTTGCCAGTATTGAGAGTTTAGGTAATATGAGTTTGTTATTAACCGATAAAACAGGTACTTTAACTTATAATAAGATGAAGGTTAAATCTGTATTATCTCCAGATTGTGAAAAAATAATCAGTATTGATAAAGATAGTTTTATTGCTTTAACTATGGCTTTGTGTGAAAGCGCTAAGCTGTATCAAGAAAATGATAAATTGATTCAGATAGGTGATACTTTAGAACTATCGTTATTAAATTTTTTGCATGAAAATAAAATATATCAGGAATCATACCTCAATGATTGGGAGATAAATGAAATAAAACCTTTTAATTCAGAATTAAAACGCATGGAGGTTTCTGTAAAAAATCTTAGTAATCAAAAAAGCTACTGGTTGATTAAAGGATCTTTAGATAGTGTTTTATCCGTCTGTAATTATTTTCAGAGAGGAAATAGTATTTTAAATCTGACTAATAGTAAAAAAGTAAATATTTCTAAAGTTTTGGACGATAAAATGTTGGAGGGTTTTAAGATATTAGCCTTTGCCTATAGAGATAATAATAAGACGGTTTTGTTGGGTTTTTCGCTTTTATATGATCCTCCCCGGGTTGAGGTTAAATCTGTTATCAAACAAGCAGAGCGACTTGGTTTAAAAACAGTTATGGTAACGGGTGATGCTTTAGGAACAGCTTTGTCTATAGGCAAACAAATTGGTTTATATAAAAAAGGAGATCTGGCTTTAGAGAAAAGCATGATTCCTAAAAAAGATGAAGAGTTAATAAAGATTCTGCCTAAAGTTAAAATATTTGCAAAGGTTGATCCTCTTGATAAAAAAAGACTTGTTGATCTATATAAAAAACTAGGTGAGGTCGTGGGGGTTACTGGAGATGGAGTTAATGATCTTGCGGCTATAAAATCAGCTAATGTAGGAATTGCAATGGGTAAAACCGGCACTGTGGTTGTCAAATCTGCGGCTGATCTGATAATTACAGATGATAACTATTCTACAATTATTAAAGCCGTAAAAGAAGGAAGAAAAATTGTCTGGAATATTAAACGGAGTATTAAATTTTTGGTCTCTTGTAATATTTTAGAGGTTTTTATTATCTTGTTAAGTCTTGTGTTTTTCTCATTTCAAGTTTTTACAGCAGGACAAATTTTATTTATAAACTTGGTCACAGATTCTTTGCCTGCCTTTACATTTGCCTTTTTTACGCCAATAAGCAAATTTATAAACAAAAGATATAAAAAAAGCTATCTTTTATCTTATAAAGATTTTATGGATATTGTTTCTTATTCAATTATAGGCTTGGCAGTCTTTTTTGTTTCGTTAGTTTCGTATATGACAAATGAAAGTTTTTTGAGAAGTTACGCGTTTTTATTGATTGTTATTCTTCAGTTATCAGTTTATTTATTTTTAAATGCTAATTATATTGAGTTTAGAAATATTAGGAATCTATTATGGTTTTTACTAGGTTTGTTAACTCCTTTAATTGTTCAGTTATTTGCTGTGTCTAAGATATTTTCAGTCTTTTTTAGTATTAAATCATTAGATTTATCTATTCTGATAGATTCTTTTTTTTCTTTCATTTTGTTTTTATTAGTTTTAGTACTTTATAGTAAAGTAAAATCAACTTTTAAATTAAATAAATTTGTGTAAAATTAGAATAATTTAATATGACAAAAAAAATAGTTTTAAAAACAGAGGAGGATTGTAAAAGGTTTTGGCTCGAAAATCGTATATATGATTTAAGAAAGGTTCCTAGTGATAAAAATAATAAGCAGTATGTTTTAGTTATGTTTCCTTATCCTTCTGGCCAGGGACTTCATATGGGCCATACTCGCATTTATACAGGTGGAGATGTCTTGGCAAGATATTTTAGGATGAAAGGATTTGATGTCCTTAATCCAATTGGTTGGGACGCTTTTGGTTTGCCTGCAGAAAATTATGCTTTAAAGAATAAGACAACCCCTCAAAAGATTGTTCCAGAAAACATACTGAATTTTAAAAGGCAGATATTAGATCTGGGTCTTTCATATGATTGGAGTAGAGAATTTTCTACTACAGATCCTGAATATTATAGATTTACTCAGTTTTTGTTTACGATTTTTTTTAAGATGGGGCTTCTTTATAAAGATAATTTGCCTGTTTATTTTTGTCCCTATTGTAAAACCGGTTTGGCAGAGGAAGAGGTTTTGTCTGATGGCACCCATGAAAGATGTGGTGAAAAAATTACTCGAAAATTACTTCCTCAATGGTTGTTTAAAATTACAGATTATGCTGAGTCATTATTGTCTGAGTTAGACAATCTAGATTGGCCAGAAGGTATAAAAGATATGCAAAGAAATTGGATTGGCAAATCTGAGGGAGCTGAAATTAAGTTTCAGATTGATAAAAACGGTTTAGATTTAGAGTTATCGGAAATTGTCGTGTTTACTACGCGTCCAGATACAATATATGGAGCTACTGCTTTAGTTATTGCTCCTGAACACCCATTAGTAAAAAATTTGTTAAATTCTGAAATCTCTGATCCGATAAAACAACAGATATCAGAGTATGTTAAAAAATCAAGTTCTAAACTTGATTTAAACAGAACTGATTTAAATCAAGATAAAAGCGGCATATTTTCTGGTATTTATGCTATACATCCATTAACACAAGAATCTATTCCTATATGGATCGCGGATTATGTAATAGGTTGGTATGGTAGAGGAGCCATAATGCTAGTTCCTGCACATGATGAAAGAGATTATCAATTTGCCAAAAAGTACAATATACCTATAAAAAAAGTTATAAAACCACGAGATGATGTAAAGGGCTCTGTAGAGCCTTATACTGATTATGGTGTGCTTGAAAATTCTGGTGAGTTTGATGGGTTGAGTTCTAAATCTGCTATTGAACAGATTACTAAAAAACTTGAAGACTTAAACAAAGGATCGTTTGCTGTTGAGTACAAGCTTAGAGATTGGATTTTTTCCAGACAGAGATACTGGGGAGAGCCTATACCAATGGTATTTTGTGAAAGTTGCGCTAAAAATAAAATAGCTTGGATAGATACAGACTCTGCTAATGATGAGATTACTGCTATAACAGATAATACCAAGGTTGTTGATATTATAAACGATCGTTGGAATAAAATAAAAAAATATCTTTATGGCTGGTTTCCTTTAAAGTTATCTGATCTTCCGTTACTTTTACCTGATGTTGATTTTTATGAGTTAACAGAGACTGGAGAATCACCTTTGGCTAATATCACGGATTGGGTTTCGGTAAGTTGTCCAAATTGTGGCAAACCTGCAAAAAGAGAGACAGATACAATGCCTAACTGGGCAGGATCAAGCTGGTATTTTTTAGCCTTTTGTTTTTGGGACTTAATTAAGGATAAAACATTAAAGATTGATTTATTAGATTTTTGGAAAAATAAGGTAGTACCTAGATTAGAAAAATTTATGCCTGTTGATTGGTATTTGGGAGGTGCTGAACATGCTGTTTTGCATCTATTATATTCTAGGTTTTGGATGCATGCTTTGTATGAAGTTGGACTTGTTCCTGAAAAAGAACCTTTTTTGAGACTAAGAAATGTTGGTATGGTTTTAGCAGAGGATCATAAAAAGATGAGTAAGTCGAGGGGAAATGTTGTTAATCCTGATGATTTCATAAGAGAGTATAATGCAGATATTGTTCGTGTCTGTATAATGTTCATTGCTCCTTTTAGTCAGGAAGTAGCTTGGTCTAAAGATGTTATAAAAGGAGTAGGTCGTTTTATTAAAAAAATATATCAGACATATCTTGTTTATGATAATTCAGCTAACATTGTTGAAAACAATGATAAAAAGATTTTTTTAGAGCTCCAAAGGTTAATATCTAAGGTTGATTCAGATTTGTCAGCCGTTAAATTCAATACTGCAATAGCTAGTCTTATGGAGTTTCTCAATTTGTGGACCGATTATATTGCTAAATTTAATAAAACTGGATTAAGTAGAGACAACGCTAAAAAGTATTTAAAACTATTATCTCCTTTTGCTCCTTTTATCTCTGATATTATCTGGAGTTCTATTTTGAAAGAAGAAGGTTCTATTCATACACAAAAATGGCCTGAATTGAATATGGAGGATTTGGTTGAAGAGGAATTTGATTTACCAATTCAAGTTAATGGAAAATTAAGATCGATTATTAGGATAAAAAGAAATTTAAGCAAACAAGATATTGAAAAAATAGTTTTATCTGATAATAAAATAATGAAATATATTAAAAATAGAAACTATGAACTAATATATATTCCTAATAAAATAGTTAATTTAGTTGTTAAGTGATTTTATGAATTATCAGAGATTTAAATTAAGTAATAATATAGATTCTTTAGTTATAAAAAAAAGTAGTTTACCGTCTGTAACATTTTTGGTATTAGTTAAAGCAGGATCTCGTTATGAAGATAAGGAAAAAAATGGTTTGGCTCATTTTTTAGAGCATTTGGTTTTTAAAGGAACAAAAAAATATAAAAAAGCTGGAGATATAAGTTTTTCAATTGAAAGAACAGGCGGTTATATAAATGCTTTTACTTCGAATTCTTATACAGGTTTTTATATTAAAACCCAGTCTAATTATATAGATGAGGCTTTGGATGTTTTATCTTCATTGATTTTTGAACCATTATTTAGGAAGCAAGATGTAAATTTGGAAAAAGGTGTTGTTTGTGAAGAAATTAGAATGTATAACGATATGCCTAAATATAGAGTAAGTCATATTTTTGATCAAATACTTTTTAGATCGAGTCTTTCATACCCAATTTTAGGTAGTGTAAAAACAGTTTCTAGTTTAACATCAGAGGATTTATTTCATTTTATGGATAGATTGTATACTTCTGATTCTATTAAGATAATAATTGTTGGTAATATAGATAGCTCTATTGAAAATAAACTTGAAAAGTACTTTGGCAAACAAAAAATAAACTCAAAACAAGATATAACCTTAAAGTATGAAGAATCTTTAACTCCACGACAAACAAAAAAAATAGTTATAGACAAAGTTCAACAGGCACACCTTGTTTTTGGCTTAAAAGTTCCTTTAGAAGATGAGATAAAGGCTAAGATTTTTAGCGTTATCCTTGGTGGGGGTATGGCTTCTTGGTTGTTTCAGTATTTGAGGGAAGAGAATGGTTGGGCTTATTATGTGGGATCAGAAACAGAGTTCTTTGATGATGTCGGAGCTTTGTATGTAAAAGCAGGTGTTGTTAATTCTCATAAGGTGGTTTCTGATGTGTTAAGCTATATTCAAGATTGTTTTTATTCATTTGAGGGGAGATTGTCTGACAATGATTTAATAAGAGCTAAGGAGTATCTTAAGGGCAATATTTTACTTTCATTAGAAGATAATTTTAATCTAGCTTATTTTTTAGGTAAAAGATTTATTCTAAAGGGAAAGATTATAACACCTGATGATATTTTAGAAGAGATTAACTCTGTTACTAAATCTGATGTTGTTGCAACTGTAAATAATTTAATATCTAAGTCTAAATTTGCTACTGCAGTTATTACTTCTGATAAATCTTTAAAATCAGATGATTAATCTAGGTAGCTTGTTTTTTTTTGTTTTAGGACTTTCTGTTGGCTCTTTTTTGAATGTGGTCGTTGACAGATTAGCCTATGGTAGATCTGTTTTAGGTAGATCTAAATGTGATTTTTGTGGAAGAAAACTTGGTATTTTGGATTTAATCCCTGTTTTATCTTATTTTTTTTTGTTAGGTAAATGTAGATATTGCGGGAAAAGGTTGTCTTTTTATTATCCATTAGTCGAGATTACCACTGGAATTATATTTTTAGTGGCTTTTAACCTTTTTGGTGATAATTATTTTCGTTTGTTTATTTTATTTTTTATTTTTAGTTTGTTTATAGTAATATTCTTTACAGATTTAAAGTATTTTATTATTCCTGATGAAATTCAATTTTTTCTCTTAATTTTTAGTTTTGTTTTTAAGTTTAGCTGTCAGCAGAATTGTCTTGCTTATGGATTAAATCTCTTTATAACTTCATTATTAAGTGGGTTTTTTGTTGCATTGCCTTTATTGTTTATTTTTGTAATAACAAAAGAGAAGGGGATTGGTTTTGGAGATGTTAAGCTTGGTTTTAATTTAGGATTTTTATTTGGTGTAAAACTGGGTTTTTTAGTTTTATATATAGCTTTTATTTTAGGAGGAGTATTTAGTATTTTCTTGTTATTATTTGGTAAAAAGAAATTGAAGTCAAAAATTCCTTTTGGTCCTTTTATTGTGATCTCTAGTTTAGTTTTTATGTTATTTCCTGATTTTATTTTGTCGATTTTAAAAAGGTTTTTATTCTTTGTATAATACCAGCGTTTTATAATAACTGGGTTTCTGTGGTAAAATTAGCATAATTTTAAAAAAATTGCCGGAGTAGCTCAAATGGATAGAGCGTCCCCCTCCTAAGGGGAAGGTTACAGGTTCGATTCCTGTCTCCGGCGCAAATAAATGTTAGTTGATGTTGTTAAAAAGACCTTATCTAAAAGTCAATATCGTCGCAAAATATTTATTAAAGGAGTTGGAAATTTCTTTATTTATTTTAGTTTAATTCTTTTTTTAAGGGTTTTTTCACGACCGATTTACTACGAACTTTCTTACTATTGGAATAGTTATTTTAATAAAAAAACAGAGGTTATTGTTAATGAAGGTTTAAATAATATTGTTTTAGATAATTATTCCAGTAATAGAGTTGGTCAAGTAGGAAGATTAGCCGAGATTTTTCAAAATCAAGAAGTAAGGTATTTATCTCCAATAGATAAAGATTTTTCTGTGGTAATTCCTAAAATACAAGCTAATTCTAAAGTAATAGCCAATGTTAATCCAGCTAATGAATCTGAGTATAGATTAAAGTTACAAGAAGGAGTAGCTCACGCACTAGGGACTTATTTTCCGGGCGAGGGTAAAAAGATTTTTTTATTTGCGCATTCTACTGATTTTATTTGGAATGTTGGAACTTATAATGCTGTTTTTTACTTATTATACAAACTTGAAACTGATGATTTAGTATATTTAATGTATAAAAACAAACTATATAAGTATAAAGTTTATGATAAAAAGATTGTTGAAGCCAATGAGGTTCATTATTTAACTGACGAGTCTGATGAGGAGGTTTTAGTTTTGCAAACTTGTTGGCCTCCTGGAACCACATGGAAAAGGCTTTTGTTATTTGCTAAAAGGATTAATTGATTTCTATTTCATAAAGATCTGCATAAGGATTGTTGTTGTTATTAAGGTTTATTAACAAAAAGATATTTCCCCTCGGTGAGGATGATATAAAGTTTTTTTCAAAAGGACCGGAGTATACTACAATACTGTTTTCTCCGTCTGCATCAACAACCTTTATTTGATTTCCTTCAATAAATATAATATGTTGAGAATCTGTATGCCATACTGCTTTGTTTTCAATATCAATGTTTTCCAATGGCTTTATAAGGTAGTTTTTATCATTTTTTTTATCGTAGATATAAACTTTGTTTTTGACAATATTTCTATGGTTTAGTGTGTCTTTTGAAATTGGTAGTGTTGGTTTGATTGCCAAAGGTAATTCCGCATCGCTTTTGGCCTTATAGAGTATTTTGTTCTCGTCAGGTGATATTTTTAGAATATCAGCGCTATTTGAGGCTATTGTTTGAAGTTCTTTTGGGAAGCTTTTTATTATTAGGCTTTTTTCTTTTTGTATTTCTTCATTCCAGTTAGTCTGTAGTTGATCTTTATCTATGTTTGCAAATGTCTCTTTAGTTTTTAAGTCGACTAAAAGGTTTTCTTTTTCATATTCTATAAGTAATTGAGTAAAATCTGGAGACGGACTAAGTTTTAAATGATTTAAGTCAACTGAGTCTGTAGCAAAAGTTGTTTGAATGTTTATAATTGGGTCTATTCCTTTTTGTAGTGATATTATTGGTGATTCTAGATTTAGAAGAACTAAGTTGTTTTTATTGTCAGAGTTGATAAGATTATCAGTTAATACTATAAATTGAGGTACATTATCAAGTTGTACTATTTTTTTAATCCCAATTGATGTTAATGGTTTAAGTCCTGGATTTTTAGAAAAAAGATGAGCATGTAAACTTAAAACTACACCTTCTGTTAAGTTTATGTTTTTTTGCCAAGATGTATAACCATCAGATGTTATTTTTATTGTGTAATTGCCAGGTTTTAAGTTAAGATTTTGATCTGTAACTCCTTTGAATTCATCATTAATATAAATTTTGCTTGCTTTTGGTTGTGAGCTAATTGATACAATACCAGTACTTGTAATTGTTACTTTCTCTGAATCGAATCTATATCCTTTGGCAAAAAATACGAACGATAGCAAAGCTATTAAAAATAAGGTTAATGTGATTACTCTGTAAATATTTTTCATAGAGTTTATATTATACTATATAATACTACATAGTATGTTTTTTAATTATAAACTTGGCATTGATTTAGGCACAGCAAATGTGCTTATATATTTGGAGAAAAAAGGTATTGTGTTGAATGAACCCACAGTAGTTGCTTATAGGATTGATAATAAAGAGGTTCTTGCAGTTGGTAATGAAGCCAAACAAATGTTAGGTAGAACACCTAATAATATTATTGCAGATAGACCGTTAAGAGATGGTGTGATCGCTGATTACAAGATAACCTCTTCAATGATTAGATATTTTTTAAAAAAAGCTTTGGGAAGAGGTTTTGTTTCTGATGTTATGATTTCAATTCCTGGTGGTGCTACTCAAGTTGAAAAAAGAGCTGTTGTCTCTGCCTGTAAACAAACAGGCGCTAAAAATGTTTATTTAATAGAAGAACCTTTAGCCGCCGCTATTGGAGCTGGTCTACCTATATCTGAACCTTCTGGAAATATGATTGTTAATTTAGGTGGAGGAACATCTGAGATTGCAATAATATCTTTAGGTCAATTAGTAGCCTATAAAACCGTTAGAGTTGGCGGGACTAAGCTAGATCTTTCAATTATGGATTATCTTCGTAGAGAAAGAAACTTTCTCGTTGGTGAAAGAACAGCAGAGGAGATAAAGATTAAAGTAGGAACAGCTTTTATAGATGATGAAACAGATTTAAAAAAAATGGAAGTAAAAGGTCGAGATTTTTACACTGGTTTGCCAAAAACGATAGAGGTAACAGAAGAAGAGATCAAAAAAGCATTAGATAAGAATTTAAAATCAATATTAGAAGGTGTTAAGTCTGTTTTGGGTCAAGCACCGCCTGAACTATCTGCTGATATAGTTGAGAAAGGTATAGTTTTATCAGGAGGAACTGCAATGTTAAATAATATGGATAAGTTTATTTCTTATTATACAGGTGTACCAGCATTTGTTGTTGAGGATCCTCTTTTTTGCGTAATAAAAGGTATCGGAATTATTGTAGAACATTTAGATAGTTACAAGAAATCTATTTTAAGCCCATAGTAACAAATTTTATTGTGTTCATACACAGTGATAGATGTTTTTTAAAGATTTTAAATTTGGAAATCAGGACCTAATTTTACAATTTGAATTTATTAGTATTTATATTAATTATTTTTCAAATTAAAAGTCTAAAATTAAAAAAATTTTTTATACATAATTTGTTTTATTTGAAAATTTAAATTAGAAATATATGTTTAAAGAATTAACTAGTGTTTTTAGTTTATTAAAATCAGACAAGTTCTTGGATAGTTATGAGAGTGTCCTATATTTAATAAATAAAGGAAGAGACAAAAATAGGAAATTTACTCACATTGTTTCTATTAATCCTGAAATAATGGTTTTATCTTTTTTTAATAAAGAGTTTAGAGGGGTTATTAGAAAGGCTCAATTTTTAATAGCTGATGGTGTGGGGGTTGTTGTAGCGGCAAAAATCTTATATAACAGAAAATTGGTTAGAGTAACAGGTTCTGGTTTAATAGAAAAAATATTAAATTCGGCTAAAATTGGTAGCTTTAGAGTTCTATTAATTGGAGGGAGGCCTGGTTTAGCAAAGAAGATCTCTGATTGCTATAATAGCAAATCAAAAAAAATTTTTTGTTTAGGTATTGAAGGAATTAAAGATATAAAAAATGTTAAAAAAAAAGAAATTAAAGAAATAAAATCAATAGTTTCCAGTTTTAAGCCCCATATTGTTTTTTTGGCTTTTGGTTCTCCAAATCAAGAGATCTTTGCTTGGAGATATAGAGATTTGTTTGATAAAAACATTGTTGTGGGAGTTGGTGGTGGTTTTGATTATCTTGGTGGTGTTGTTCCTAGGGCTCCAAAATTGCTTCGCAAATATGGTTTAGAATGGCTTTTTAGGTTGATTGTTCAGCCAAAAAGGGTTTTTCGACAAGCTCGATTGTTAGTGTTTGTTTTGTTTATATTAATCTTATATGTATATTATAGTTTTAAAAAAGTTTTTGGCAATAAATGAAGTTTTCAAATTCAGTTTATTTAGAGTTGAATTACTGGCGTTTTTTTGAGTATTTTCCTACAACTGTAGAATTGTGGTTGGTTATGCCTTTTGAAATATCTTTTAAGCAATTTATGTCTAGATTAGAGAAGTTAAAAGGAATTGAAATACTTAAGATCGGTAATGAGGATCGTGTTGTGATAAAAAGATATAAGGATAAGATTAGATCTTTTTTAAACAGACGAGAAATTTTTAGAAAAAAGATAAACAATCCGCGATTGAAGGTTTTTTTGATGCTGGCTAAAAAGATTGGTTTTACTTCTTTAATAGGATTATCTGGATCTTTGGCTTACGGAGTAGCAAAAACTTCTGACGATTTTGATCTGTTTGTAATTACCCAAAAAAATAGATTATGGATCTCAAGATTTGTTTTAAACATTTTAGCAGTGTTATTATTTTTGAAGAGGAAAACAAATGTAAAAAAAGCAAAGGACAAGGTTTGTTTAAATCTTTTTTTTGACTTTTCATCATTAAAGATTAGTAAAATTAAACAAACTGAGTATGTAGCTCGTGAGATAATATCCTTAAGGGTATATTATGATAATAACAATACTTGGTTGTCGTTCATAAATCAAAATAGATGGATATATAGTTTTTTTCCAAATTTTAAAAACCACCTAGATTTTGCTTATGATTTAGATTTTTCCTTTAAAACAAATAGGACAGTCTTTGATTTTTTTATTGATTATTTAAATATTTTTTTAGGAAAACTCCAATTAATTAAAATTAAACATAATAAGATTAAAAATGAAAAAATTTTTAAGTCTCAGCTTTGGTTTCATCCTAATGATTTTGAAAAGTTTTATGAGAAATTAAGGTTAAAGGCTTTGTATATGTCAGAAAATAATTTATAGTTTAAGATCTTACATTTTTTTTGATATTTTTTGTTATAAAAAGAAGCATTAAGAAGGTTATGCTTCCGAATAAACAGGGAGAAAGGTATGGGGTTTTTATAAGATTGCCAGCACAAGAGTTGTAGTCTTTTTTTGCATAATAGTTTAGGAACTCTAGTGCAACATTGTACCAGCCAAAAATATTGGCTCCTATTAATGCCCAATAAAAATGCTTTAAGTAGTTGTTTTCTTTTTTTATTTTTAAATTAAACCAGATTAAAAATATTATAAAGCCTAACATTCCTAGAAAGCATGGTGATAATACTGGATTGTTTGTAAAAACTCCTTTGAGTTTAAATATGGTTTTTTCGTTGTTATAAAAGTATAAAAGATCGTTTAAAAATGTGCTGGTTGATATAATAACTCCTAAGACTAAAAGATAGTTAATAAGTTTAAGTTTGGTTTTCATTTTAAAGGCGGAGGAGGTGGGATTCGAACCCACGCCCCGGAGTTTACCCGAGAACGGTTTAGCAAACCGTCGCCTTTGACCACTCGGCCACTCCTCCTATATTTCACTATTTTATATTATTTTAATCTAATTTGGAAATTAAGATTGCAATATTTTATAATATAATCATCAAAATCGGTAATGTTTTGTCCCTATAGTTCAACTGGATAGAACATCAGGTTGCGGACCTGAAGGTTGGAGGTTCAAATCCTCCTGGGGACGCTCAGCAGGGCGCGTGGCGTAATTTGGTAGCGCAGCGGTCTCCAAAACCGCAGGTTGCAGGTTCGAGTCCTGCCGCGCCTGCTTGAAATTTAAAATAGTTTTGGAAGGATGCCGGAGTGGACGAACGGGCTCGCCTGGAGAGCGAGTTTCCGAAATAAAATTCGGAACGGGGGTTCGAATCCCCCTCCTTCCGCCCTGGTGGTTGTAGCTCAATGGTAGAGCACCAGCCTGTGGAGCTGGGTGTTGCGGGTTCGAATCCCGTCAGCCACCCAAGATTTATATTAAAATTTAGATTAAAGAATAAATGTACCCAAAAAATTT
Organism: Patescibacteria group bacterium; assembly: GCA_026004415.1. GTDB lineage: Bacteria > Patescibacteriota > Microgenomatia > UBA1406 > GWC2-37-13 > BPJC01. The sequence goes on from BPJC01000003.1 coordinate 136,393, forward strand.
TTATGAAAATCTAAACTTAAACTTGTTTTTTAATAATAAACTTTTTCAACTTGTTTTTGTATTATTGGTTTCTATTGTTTTGTACAGATTTTTAACGAAGTATATCTTGAAACTGTTTTTTAATTTTGCCTATCGTAATATTAAGGATGAGGAAAAAAAGCAAAAGATTAAAACTGTTGTTGTTTTATTAAACAATGTTATAAAAACAATTATACTAGTTGTAGTATTGGTTGTTGTTTTTGATATATTAGGCTTTAACATAGCTCCAATATTAACAGGCGCAGGAATTGTTGGTCTAGCAGTTTCTTTTGGATCTCAGTCTATAGTAAAAGATATAGTCTCTGGAATTTTTATAATACTTGAGAATCAGATTAATGTCGGTGATAATGTAAAGATAGGCAGTTATGAGGGGAGGGTAAAGGAGTTAACTTTAAGATCTATTTATCTGATTGATGATGACAAGAATCTGATTATAATCCCTAACTCTCAGGTTAGTGCTATTCTTAAATATAAAAAAAATAATGAAATCTCTAAAAAGCATTCTAAAAAAGTTTGACCCTACAAAAAACAAATATATATCTAGAGAGTTTCAGTCTTATGGTATTTATTTGGCCGAGACATTGGGAGATTGGAAAAGAAAAAGTCTGTATATTAAACTAGCAAAAACTCTGCCTAGATCGGTTTTAGAAAAAGCTTTAAGTTTTGTTAAGGATGCAAATGCGCATAATAAAGGAGCTTTATTTATGTGGAAATTAAAACAAATGGGTGTTTTTAAAAGTGAAAACAATAATAAAGACAAAACTACTTGACAAATATTTTTTTGTTGTTAATAATGTAAATATGCAAGTCACAATTTATACAGTACCATATTGTAAATTTTCTCAGCAAGAAAAAGATTATCTGTTAAGCAAAGGCATAGCTTTCACTGAAAAAAATTTAGAAGAGAACCCTGTATATCTAGATGAAATGCTTAAAATTTCTAATAATTTTGCTGGTACACCGGTAACAGTAGTTGTCAAAGATGATGGTTCGCAGGTAGTTGTCAAAGGATTTAATCAGCAAGAACTGGATTCAGCTATAGGTAAAGAGGCTGGCGTTAATTTGATAGGAAATAATAATGATGTCAACCAAGCTAATGTTAGTTCCCAGGTTATAAGCTCTCAGCAAGATCAAACTCAACAAACTCCTCAACAATCTTCACAAACTGCTGGAAATGTAAGCAGTAATTCAGGAGTTGTATCAGATAATAGTGTTATAGCTGATAATCAGCAGGTTCAAGCTGGTGTAAATCAACAACAAAATCAAAATAGTGATATCGTTAATCAGATGTTGTCATCTTTATCAGGATCCAATGATGTAAATCAAGATTTAGTTAGTCAAATTAATCAAGTTCCTCAAAATCAAACTGTCGGTGTGCAAAATCAAAATGTTGAGCAACAAACTAATGTAATGAGTACGCAGACTGATCAGTCACAAGCTCAGCAGGCGTCACAGACTCAAGGAACTCAAGCAGAAGTTGATCTTCAACCAGGTGGAGATCAGACTGCGTCTAAATCTGATCAGAGTAATCAATTGCAAGAGTTGTTAAATAAATTAAATACAGTTAACCAAACGGGTCAGACTCAGGCTGTAGTTGGACAAGGCCAGAATGCAACTAACCAGGAACAGGTTCAAAATCAAGATCAAAATCTTAGTAATGCAAATCAGTCAGCTGATAGTCCTCAATCTTCTGGAGATTTGCCTGATTTTAATAAAAACTCTTGATAAATAATTTTATTTGCAAAATTAATAAGATATAAGTTATAATTTATAAATTATTATTTTGTTTTCCTATTTAGATTATCTATGATAGAAAAAACTTTTGTTCTTTTAAAACCAGACGCAGTTAAAAGAGGTCTTGTTGGAAATATTATAAGTAGATTTGAAAGAGTAGGGCTTAAGATAGTGGCGTGTAAATTTATACAACCAAGTAGAGAGTTGGCTGAAAAGCATTATCCATTAGAAAGAAGAGAATTTGTAGAAGGAATCGGTAAAAAAACTTTAGAAAATTATAGAGAAATGGGGATTGATCCTGTAAAGGAAATCGGAGTCTCTGATCCATATGAGATCGGAAAGATTGTTAGAGGTTGGTTGATTGATTTTATTATATCAGATCCAGTATTGGCAATTGTATTGGAAGGTCCGGGTGCTGTTGAGATCGTACGAAAATTAGTTGGGCATACATTGCCTGTAAAGGCTGATCCTGGAACTATAAGAGGAGATCTTTCTTTTGACTCTGCTTTTTTTGCTAATGCAAAAAAAAGGCCTATTAAAAACTTAATACATGCGTCAGGAAATTTTGAAGAGGCTGAGTATGAGATCTCTCTTTGGTTTACCAAAGATGAGATTTACAATTATAAAAGAGCAGAAGAGGAAGTTATGTACTAAACTTATTGATGAATATAAAAATAAAGAGAATAGATAAAACTTTGCCATTGCCTGAGTATCAAACAAAGGGATCAGTTGGTTTTGATCTTTATGCGCGTGAGAAAACTGTTGTTCAGCCATTTGTTCCTTGTTTAATTCCATTAAATATAATTGTTAAAGTACCTAAAGGTTATTTGTTCTTATTGGCAAGTAGAAGCTCTTTGCCGATTAAAAAAGGATTATTAATACCTAATGGTGTCGGTATTATTGATCAGGATTATTGTGGTGAAGAGGATGAAATCAAACTTCAGGTAGTTAATTTTACCCAGAAGGATGTTATTGTTGAAAAAGGAGAGAGAATAGCTCAAGGGATTCTTGTAAAAATAAGCAGACCAAATTTGATAGAAGTAGAGCAGATGAATAAGAAAAGTAGAGGAGGTTTTGGCTCTACAGGTTAGTATATAAATTATTCAAAAATAACTTCTACTTTGTTGTTTTTTACTCTTAAAATACCATTATTAATTTTAATTTTTTTCCTAGACCCATTAGTTTGTCCTATTATAATATAATTTGATATAGATGACATAAAGTTGCTATGTAATGGAAGAATATCAAATTTCCCCATTTCATTTACGCTGGTGACAAAAGTAGCTTCATCGTTAAATATAATTTTTTGTTCTGTTATTATAATTACTTTTTCAATTACTAAATTGTTATTCATTCAACTCTCTTAAACTTGAAATATACAAAAATTTTTCGGGTGGGTAACTATCTAATTTCCCTGAAAGTATAGTTTCAATATCTTCTATTACTGTGTTTAATTTAACATAACTTCCTTTTTTCCCTGTTTGGTTTTGTACTGTAAAAAAGTTTTGTGTCATATAATTTTTAATAATCTGAGCCCTTTTATAAATAGTTTGGTCCTCAACAGATAATTCATCTAATCCTACTAATGAAACTATTCTTTCTAATTTTTCAGCTTGCTTCAAAATACTTTGTGATTCTATTAAAAGGGTATAATGTTTTTCTCCTAAATCCCATGGGTTTATTATAGAAGAAGAGCTTTCTGTTATTTCTATAGCTGGAAATAAACCTTTTTGATAATTGTCTCTTGATAATATAATACTACTGTCTGTATGAGTTAAGGTTGTTTGTACTATTGGGTCGCTGATATCATCTGAAGGTATATATACAGTGTTTATAGTTGTAATATTGTTTTGGTAGGAGTTTAATCTTTCACTTAAAATACTTATCTGTGATTGAAGGTCTGGTTGGTATCCTCCTTCTGAAGGCAAGTTGTTGGATAGTGTTGATAATTCATAACCTGCTTGACCGAACCTGAAGATGTTGTCCATAAAAAACAGAACATCTTTTTTGCGATAATCTCTAAAATACTCTGCAATTGTAACTCCTGAAAATGCTGTCAAATACCTAATAATTGGATTTTGTCCCATTGTTCCATAGATAAGCGCGACATTATCTATAACTTCTGCTTTTTTTAAATCTTCTATTAGTTCTTTTCCTTCTCTTGATCTTTCTCCGACGCCAGCAAATACTGATATGTTATCTGTATTTTTCAAAATTAAAATATTATGAATGATTTCTGTTAATAAAACTGTTTTTCCAACTCCAGCTCCACCAAATATTCCGAGTTTCCCACCTTTGACTAATGGAGAAAAAAAATCAATAACCTTGATTCCGGTTTCTAAAATTTCGTTATTTGAGCTTTGTATAGTTTTATTAGGTTGTTTGAAAATTTTTGACTTGTTTTTAAAATTAATTCGTGGTTTTCCATCTAATGGATTGCCAAATATATCAATTACTCTACCTAACAACTCATTTCCAACTCCGATTTCAATCTGCACTGATGTGTTGATTATCAAATCTTGTTTAGTAAGTTTATAGTTGTCTAATAGTACAGCAAGTATATTGTCTTTAGTTTCAAGAGTTAATAATCTTATGTTTTTGTTTTTGTCTAAAACTAAGATGTCGTATTTTTGCGGGTATGGTTCGTCTAAAAACTCTATTTCCACTAAAGGTCCTTTAATAGATTTTATTATCCCTTTACTTACCATGTTGATCTGTTAAAGAAATTTATATTAGTATATTGTTCTATTTGTTTTTTATCTTTTAATAATCTTATTGCTCGCGTGAGATCTCGTTGTGCTTTTTTTTAAGGTTGTATCTATATTTTGCATCGCTTGTTCCATGGTTTTTATGCGGGCGGCAGTCAAGCCAAGCTCTGATTCTGAAATAAGGTTCTGTAATAAAATCTTTGATGCTTCTTTTTTAAAAAAATTAAATAACTTATTTATGTCTGGTTCAACTAAAAACTCAATTTTTTCGCTTTCAATTATTTTAGAGGTTTGTATTGGTTCTCCTGTTATGTTAAACAATGCTGGTTCTTGTTTAATAATAGATTCAAATTTTGGAAAATATACATCAATTTTTTCATAGTAGGTTAATTGTTGTATAAAGTAATTTGTTTTTTCGTGAAACTCTTTTAGACTTATTGTTTTTATTTTTAGCTGGGTTTCTAAATTTTGATTTAAGATGTTTTTAATAGATTTTCCTATTAATATAACATTTTTATAAAGGTGTTTATTGTCTAGAAATTTTTTAAAGACTTTTTGTGCTAATCCTCCGTATAATTTTTCGTCAGATGAAATTAGTATTGCTGTCTTCTTTTTGTTATCTTTAAAGTATTTTTTGTTTAGCAGTTTTTCAATTTGCTTTTGATAACTTTTTTTTATATCAATATAAAAATCTTCTAATAATTTTAGAAAACTTCTTCTTGATATAATCTGATCTTTGATTTTTTTTATTTTCATAACTGCTATCATTTCATAGTTTTCTGCCAAGGATTTAATGTCTTCTAGAAATTTTTTGTCCTCTTTTATTTGTTCTAGTTTTGACATTGTTTTATTAGATTTTTAATAACTTCAGTAAGCTGATCAATAGTCTGAACTGATAGTAATTTTTGAATCTCAGTTTTAGTAATATTTTGTTTAATTTTATTGCATTGATTATTGATTATTTCTAATTCAAGTTCATCATTTTTTTCAATTTTATAAAAAATTAATCCAGCTATTATTATTTCTTCTATTTCTGAAAAAATTTTTGACATGAATTGTTGGAATAATTTGTCCAAGAATTTTCCTATTGTTATTAATTTTTGAGTTTCTGGAGAAAGTTCTGTAGATAAATGAGCCATATTTTTTGCTCGTTCATAATGTGTTATTAAAGATAGTAGTCTCATAGTTATCTCTCTTTTTAAAGGAGTTTGAATTTGTTTGCCAACTCTTGTTACTGATAGATAGGGATTTATTGCTGGCCTTTTTCCTTCTGAATATAGTTTTGTATCAAAAAAAATATGTCCGTCTGTTATACTCATAAGATTAGTTGATATAAAACCTGTTACATCGTCTTCAAAGGTTTCAACAATAGGAAAACAAGTGATAGAGACCTCTTTGTTTAAGACGATAAAATTTCCAGCCCTTTCTAAAAGTTTTGCGTGTATATAAAAAATATCTCCTGGGTATGATTCTCTACCCGGAGGTCTATTGGCAAAAAGTGATAGCTCTCTGTAGCTTTTGCTATGTATAGATAGATCATCTAAAAAAACTATACTGTCTTTTCCGTTATTTTTGAAATATTCGGCAATTGTTAGAGCTGTAAATGGAGCAATATTAATTAAACCTGGACTGTCTGATGCTAAACTTGCAATGATTACACTTTTTTCTAAAATTTTATTGTTTTTTAGAAACAGTATTAGATCATTTAATTCTTTGTTCCTTTTTCCTATGAGGCAGTATATTAAAACTTCATTACTTTCTTTATGGCTTAAAGACAACATTTTAGTGAAAGTTGTTTTTCCTGTTTTTTTTCCACCAATTATTAACTCTCTTTGACCCTTTGCCAATGGAATAATGAAATCAGTTATTAAAACACCTGAATGAAGTGGTTGTTTCAATACTTGTCTTTCAGATATAACTGGTGGATCAACATCAATTTTAAGTTCTATTGTTTTGTCAAAAAATTCACCTGTTTTCAAGTCTCTTCCTAATGGATCTATAATTTTTCCTAAAATATCTTTTGGCATCTTAACCGAAAGAAAATCTCCTATTTTAACAGCTTTTGATTTAATGTTTGGTGTCTTTTGATCTAATAGTACACATAGGGCAAAATCTTCATTTATTTCAAATACATAACTAAAGCTATTATTTTCAAAAAGTATTAAATCATATAAAGATAAATCTTCTATTAGAGATATCTTGACTAAGTTATTTTTAGTTCCATAAACCTCTGCAAAGGTATTGGTTTTGTTTAGATAATAACTAAATTTCATGATTATCTCTTAAAAATTTATTTAGTGAATAATCTTTTAATTTATTCTTAGTTTCGATTATAGCTCCAGCTAATATGTTTTTGTCTACATTAATTTGTATTATTATTTCTTTTTTATGAGATTTTAATAGGTTAATAATTTTTTTTTCAAAAACTGCTGTTGGATAAAAAGGAATAGTTATTTTAACGATTGTAATTTTTTTAATTTTATCAATTATAGTACTAATTATGTCTTTAATTGGTTTTTTGTCTGTATTAATTTTTTCTATTACATATTCATATAGTTGCAGATTAAGCTTTGATTTCAGTTCAGACTTTGTTATTCTATTTTCGTTATATAATAATTCTTCTAGTTCACTCAGATAAATATTTCTTTGTTCAATTGTGTCTATAATGTCTGTAAGTTTTAAGTTATTTGTCATTTTCAAAAAGATTGTTTTCTTTAGCTTCTTGTAAAACTTTTAATACTATTTCTTCTTGTTTGTATTGAGGGATTGTTAAGTCAATAAACTCAGGTAAAAGATTGTTAAATATTCTTTCTGTTTTTTTCTCAAGATACTGTTTTTGGTGTTGTATTAGTTTTTCTTTTTCTTCAACAGTTAATTTAGTTAGTTTTTGTTTTGTATCTACTAGATATTGATCAAATTTATTTTCAATGTTTTTGCTTAAAGCCCTTAAATTATCAATTAGTTGTTTTTGATATTCTTGTCCTATATTTTCAATATTTAATGCAACTTTACTTGTTATTTGATTTAGATATTCAATTAACTGATCAATTTCTTTTTTTGTAGTTTCAATAAATATTTTTTCTAAATTTTTTTTGTAGTTATTAATGTTTTTATTTTGTTGATCTATTAGCTTAAAATATTTTTTGAATAAATATATAAGCAAGATTTCTTGAATTATCAACAGTATTATCATTAATAAAATTAAAATATTCATATTAAAATTGTAAAACTAATAAACCAATAAAAATTCCTCCTATTATTATAAAAATCCCTAATATTATGTTTAAAAAAATCCCAAATTGGATGCTTTGTTTAGCTAATGGATTCCTGCCTAAAGCCTCTATTCCTTTTGATCCGGTTCTGCCAAAATGAATAAAAGAAAAAATAGTTGAAAGAATTATTATTACGGTTGCTACTATATATTTAAAGGCTACCAATGGTTCTTGATAGGTTATATTTTTTGTCCAGTTGGTTAGTCTTGATAATGTTCCTATAGGTGAGTTGTAAATAGATACATATTTTATGTCTAAATTAACTGGCAATAGAGTTATCGTTTCTTTGTTGGATGGATTAAAATCTGACAATGCTGTACCTATGACAAACCCAGTTGTGTTTGCTTTCATACCTATACCAGGTATATTAGATGTTGTTATGTAATCGCCTTTTTTTATGGGTCCGTTTATGGCTGATACTAATACATTTGCTATACCAGAGGTTGTCAATAGATATAGATTGTTTCAGTAGGATCTAATGGTTCTAAAGTAATGTTTGAGTTGTTGTTTATAACTCCAATTACATTATTGTCATATTCTTTGTCAGATTTTATAAATTCTTGCCCTTTTTTTGAGATAATCATTCCTGTTTTTATATCTGCTTGTTCTATTTTAATAAAATTGACAAATGTAATATCTTGTGCAGAAATAGTTTTAAGATCTGTTAATAATAAACAAAGAAGAAAAATAATAAATGTGAAAAATTTGACTTTGTTATATTTTGTAGAACATAGCATTTGAAAATTATTATATATAAAAACATGTTTTATATTCAAGTTTTGGTTTGATTTTTAGTGGTTGACAATCTATTGAAAATAGTTCTATAATAAGTTGTAGTTAGAAATTGTTTTTGATAGTGATAAAGAAAAAAAAAATTTTTCTTATTGGATTTTTGATTTTGTTAATTCTTTCTTCGTATTTGTTAAGTAGTAATCTTTTGGCTCAAGAAAATAATCAAGATGATCTTAATACTGCAGTTTCTCCAAGTGTTAATAAAAATCAGAGATTATTAACTCCTCCTGTTAAAAAAGATGTTATAGAAGAAAGACGAGAGGTTCAGTTGGAAAAACAAGCTCAAAGACAAGAACAGATTGAGCAAATGAGACTGCAAAAACAAGAGCAATTAGAAAAGATGAGACAAGAGAAACAGAAAAAAATTGAAGAATTAAGGCAGAAAAAACAAGAAGAGTTAGAAAAATTAAGAGCTGAGAAACAAACTAAGATTGAGGAGTTTAAACAGAAATTAGCAGAGATTAAAGATCAAAAAAAACAACAAATTGTAGAAAGAGTTTCAAATAGAGTTTCTGAATTGAATGATAAACATGCTGAAACAGTTTTTAATTGGATTGAAAGAATAAGTAATTTTTTGTCAAGGCTTGAGTCTATTGTAAATAGATTATCTGAAGATGGAGTAGATGTTGCTGATTTGCAAACTCAAATACTTAATATTAAAGAAAGTTTAGAAGGGTTGAGATCTGATGTTCAGATTCAAAAGGAAAAAGAATATATTATTGAAATTAATGATGAAAACACATTAGGAAGATCTGTATCTCAGGCTTATTCTCAATTAAGATCAGATTATGCTGATATTAGGTCTAAAATATCTGAGATTAAATCAAGTGTTAGAGATCTCGCTATGAATATAAAAGAAACTGTAAATAATTTTAGGTTTCAAAATAATCAAAATAAATTAGAGAGTAATAGCAATCAATAATAATATTTTTTAAAGTTTATGGATCAAAATCAAAATTTGAATCAATTGCAAGGTTTGTCACAACAAACAGCAAGTCAGCAACAAGCTGGCACGATAGGTAATTTTACGCCTTTAAAAACAAATAGCGATGATAATAATCATGATAAGATTTATACAATAATACTTATCCCATTGATAATGGTACTGTTGATAATATCTGTAGTTTTAGGTTTTTATATATTTCAATTAAGTAGAAATACTGGTGATGATATTATGGTTGATGATATTCCGTTAGATAGTGAACAGTCACCAATGCCTTCTGTTACAGATAATCAAGAACAACAAGCAACAGATTCTTCTAAAGATATGGAGGTTCCAGCTCCTTCAGATGTGGTTAGTAGTCCTGCGGCAGAAGTAGATAAAATTATAAAAGAGCTTGATAACATTAATCCAGATGAGATTAATACTCAAGATCCTCAAGTTGAACAAGACATAAATGCGTTACAATAAAGTGATATGTATAACATAACAAAATCAGAAGTAGTAAATTTCTTTTCTAAATTAGTTGAGTTTAAGTCTATTTCAACTTCACAAAGGTATGATAAAGATGTAATAGATTGTGTCTCTTTTTTAAAGAGTTTTTTTGAAAAAGAGTTTAAATCCAATTTAGAGTTTTGTAAAGTAGTTAGACACAAAAACTCCAAGCCATTATTGCTTGTAAAGGTTAAGTCTAAATTAAGGAACTCTAAAACAGTTGGAGTTTATGGTCATTATGATGTGCAACCAGAGGATCCGATTGATGAATGGAGAACAAATCCTTTTAAATTGGTTAATAAAAATGGTAAATTTTACGGTCGTGGAACAGCTGATAATAAAGGACATATAGTTTTAAATATTTTTGCAGTTTTAGATCTTTTAAGATCCGGAAGAAATAAAAATAACTTTGTGTTTGTTTTAGAGGGTGAGGAAGAATCAGGAAATGAAGAGGGTTTAGAAAAAATGTTGAGATCTCAAAAACAATTGTTATCTGATATAGATGTGTTTTTTATAACTGATGTTGGAATGTTTGCCAGAAATAGACCACAGATATATTATGCCTTAAGGGGTATTGTCTGTTTTGAGTTAGAGATTGAGGTTGGCAAAAGAGATCTTCATTCTGGTGTGTATGGTAATTTAGTTTTAAACCCAGCTCATATAATATCTGATTATATTGCAAGACTAAAGGATCCATTTACCAATAAGATTAAGATTAAGGGTTTTTACGATGATGTCAAAAGATTCTCAGACGATGAATTACAGATCTTAAAGAAGAATATTAAGAGTAAAAGAGATTTGATTAATGAAAGTGGTTTGTTTGATCTAGTAAAAATAAATAATATAGATTTCAGCTTAGGTTCTAAAATTTATCCATCTTTAGATGTAAACGGAGTTTGGTCGGGGTTTGTTGATCAAGGTTTTAAGACTGTTATTCCAGTAAAAGCTGGTGTTAAGTTTTCTTGCCGATTAGTTGAGTATCAAAAGCCTAAAGTTATAGAAGATTTAGTATTAGACTTTACTGAAAGATATTTTAACAAGCATAAAGGAGTTCAGTATAAGATCCGAAAACTAGCTAGCGCTGAGCCATTTTATACTGATTATAAAAATGAATTCATACAACATACAGCCAATTTGCTTGAAAAGAGTTTCAAAAACTCAGTTGTTTATAATAGATCTGGTGGTTCTATTCCAGCGGCTGAAATTTTTCAGAGGATTTTTAGTAAACCTATTGTCTTAACTGGATTTACATTACCTGACGATAATATTCATTCTCCGAATGAGAATTTTGATGAAGAAATGTTTTGGAAAGGACTGGATTCTCTTATTCAGATTTATGAAAAAATTTAAATAATTTTTTTATTGTAGTGTTCCTCTAATAGGTTTATTAACCAAACTGTCATTAAACAGATTATCAGAAATAAGTTGTAATTTTTGTTTAGTATCTCAGCTCCATTTTGAATTAGAAATATATAGCTAATGCTTGCAAAGAATATTGTTATAATAAAGTTTATAAAAAATCTTTCGAGTGAGTATTTTAGATTTTTTAAGATATTTATTTCTTTTATTAAGGGTTGAAGTCTTATTATTGTTGTTTCATTTATCTCTTCAGTCTTGACTAGATTGATTTTTGTGGTTAGATAGCCGTTTTTAATTGCTAATACTGAGACAGGAAGATTTTTTTTAACAAGTTTGTAATCTATATTCACTTCACCTAATATGTTGCTATTAAGTTTTTTTATTATGTGATTATTTTTGTCTATTATAAATATCTTTACTTTTGATAACCTCTGTGAATTTATTAAGTTGTAAACTATAAGTTTTAAGGTTTTCTTGTTAAAGATAAACCAATCTATATAGTTTTTTACTGTTATTATAATTAGCATCAATAAACCTATAACATTTGTATTTAAATGAAAACTAATATCTTTTATAATAATTGTTATTAATAAAATAATTGATATCAAAAATACGAGTTTTTGAGCATAATTTGTTTGTAAAAATTCTTTTGCTATAGTGTTTAATTTTGAGAGGTAAAATAAAGTAGTATCTAATAAATTAGTAGTTTTGTTAAACATATTTTGATTTGTTGATATATAAAGTTTAGGTAGTTTCGCTTCTTTAATTTCAAAGTAGTGTTCATCTTGGTTATTATACATATTTATAAGTACAATTTTATATTTTCCCAAAGGCAGGTAATGTTTAAAATATCCTTGTGAATCTGTTCTTGTATCAATATTTAAAGTGTCTGTAATATTTTCATATATTCCAAATTTATGTTGATAACGATATATTTCAAATATTTGGTTAGATATTGGTTCTTTTGTGTTTTCATCTAATAACCTTATAGGGGTTGTTATAATAATCTTTTTTAGATTTTTATTATAATAACTATTGTCGAATGTTTTGATTTCTAAAATTAGATCGTAACTTCCTAAATTTCTTGTTTTTAAAGATCCTGATAGCCAGTTTGGGTTTATCTTTTTTAAATTGGTCTCAGTAAAAGGTATTTCCTTTTCATCTGTATTTATTCCTAGTATTTGTTGGGGTACTAATTTGATTGTTGCTGTTTTAATATTTCTGTTTTCATCTTTAATTTGAATATTTATTAAAGTATTAGTTGGTACTATTGCTTGAGTATTATTTGTATCTTCTATAATACCATCTAACATTAAGATTGCCATTTGTTTATCTAGTTCTTTTGTTTGTTTAGAGGCTGTCGTAAAAAAATAAATATTTGATTTTGCTATTTCTGTTTCTGATATTGCCTCAAATTTTAAGTAATAACTTGTGTTAGGTGTTAATTCGGTTAGTTTTATAATATGTTTTTGAAGTGATTCAAGCGACTCAATTTTGTTTTCCATTTTATTAATATTACTATCGTATGCAACCTTTAATTTAGCTGGTTTTGAAAGTAAAATTTCCAAAATTGCTGAGTTGTTGGTTATTTTTTGTGTTAATATTTCCAAAATCATTAAATTGGGTTTTTGTGTCTGTGTTAATTTTGTTTCTTTAACTGTGACTTTTTGATTATTCAATGATGAATTAGTGCTTGATGAGTTTTTTAGTATCTTAAGATGAAGACTTTTTACAGAGATTATTGTGTCTTTGATAATAGTTGATAATTTTATGTTAGCTTCAGCTGTGAATTGGTCGAATAAGCTATTATTTTTAATTTTTACTTTAAAACTGATTTCATGATTGCTGTTGGCTGGAAAGTTGTAGAGTTCAATTATTAATTTATTGTTGTTTAGATCATAATAAGTATAAGTCTGAGCCAAATCGCTTACCACTGAGTTGTCTATATAATCAATCGCATCTATATTGTTGTTGCCATTTTCTGATAATACTGCTTTTTCTAAAAGAAACTCTAGCCTTAAATTATTTGATTTTGTTGAATTAGAGGTAATTGTTGCGGTTATTGTTGCAGTTTCGTTGGTTTTTAATTCAGTCTTATTCGCTTTTAAATTTATAGAAAAGCTTTCAGAAGGAGGTAGTGTTGTCGCTGTGATATTGATGTCACTTGAGATTGCAAAAGAAGTTGGTTGGAATAATAGATAGATTGTTGACAGTATAAATCCAAATGATATTATTCTTTTCGTTATTTTGTTAAGCCTGTTGTTTTTGTGCTTTAGTAATAGCATTTTTGCAATATTTAGTTCAATTTTTTTAAATATCTTGTAAAAAACTATTGACAATTAGGGTTTTATCTGTCTATACTTAAAATATATCTTATAAAGTATTAAATTAAAAGGTTTATATATAGAATGAATCATTTACAAAAAAAATTAAATACTAAAAGAATAATCTCTTTAACAATATTGTTTGTCTTCTTTTTTTATGTTTTGAGTTTATTTTTTGCAAGGTATGTTTTTGCGGCTGAGTTAGATGAAGTTGCTATGTTGTTTGAAAGAATGAAAGCTAGCACTGTAGCCAGTTCAAATGCAAGAATATTGGTTTTAGTTAAACCCACTACTACAGCAACAGAAGCCAATTTAAGAATAACTTTTGCTAATGGTTTTACTGTTGATTCAACTTCTACTAATATTACTGTAAGTACAAGCGGTTTGCCATCAGCTTTTCAAGCTGAGTCAATAACTGCAATGCCAGGTATTGGATCCTCTGCTAGTTCTGTAAGTGGTCAGCAAGTAACATTTACTGTGACAGATTTAACAGTAGGTACTTTATATGGTTTTTATATAACTGGTGGTATTACTAACCCAAGTACTGCTGGAGAGTATATAAACACAGTTACAACTTTAACTTCAGGAGCAACCGAAATTGATTCAAGCAGAATTGCTGTTGATATAGTAAGCGATGATCAAGTTACTGTTACTGCTCAAGTCCCACCCAGTTTTAATTTTGCGTTATCTGGAAATTCGATAGCTTTAGGAGAGTTGTCTACTTCAAGTGTTTCTTCTGGATCAATAACAATAGATATTGATACAAATGCTGAGAATGGTTGGTCAGCTTGGGTTAAAAGTGCTAATGCTGGTTTAAACTCAGCCTCAACAGGTGATACTATAGATTCTCAAGGAACTGTAGATGGTACCCCAACGAGTTATACTGCTGGAAATGAACATTATCAATTAGATGTTGATGCTACTAATGGAACAGGAAGTGGTACTCCTTCTGTAAACGCTGAGTACAATGGATCATCTGGTTCTGGAGGAACTTTGACAACTTCCTATACTGAAATTGCGACATCAAATGGATCAGGAAACAACGATGGTTTAACTTTAACTATTAATGCGGCTATGTCTGCTTTAAATCAAGCGGCAGATGATTATTCTGATGTTTTGACTGTTGTTGGAGCCGCTAACTTCTAAATACTAATGTATAATAAGCTCAATGATAAAAAGATTTATTAGTCTCAGTTTTATACTTATAACTTTAGTTTTATTTAATGCAAATATAAGTTTTATATCAGCTCAAAAAAAAGATAGCGATTCTTTAGATAAAATTGATCAACAAGTTGAAACTGTTTTTAATTCAGATGAAATAACAACTCCAGAATCTGGAATTAATGTTACGATATCACCTTTGTTTATTAATCTTTTTACTGACCCTGGAAAGACTGTAGAAAGTTCTTTTAAAATTAGAAATAATAATAATTTTGATGAGTATTTCACTATATGGATAGCAAAATATTCGTTAGTGGAATCTGCCGAAAGGCCAGTTATATCTGAGGTTTCTTCTGATGATCCTTTTCCCAATTGGATAGAGTTTGATCAGAGAGAGTTCAAACTTTTACCTAATGAAACAAAACAGATTAAATTTAAATTCACTCCACCTGATACAGCGGCTTTGGGCTATTATTATGCTATAGTTATCTCAAGAATAAAAGAAATTTCTTTGCAAGGTAGATCTGCAGTTGTTTCTGCTTCTCCTGCAATATCTTTATTGGCTGAGGTCAATAGTCCATATGCTAAAAAGGAGATTCAGTTGCTAGATTTTAATACAGATAAGGTTTTTTATGAGTATCTTCCTGTTGAGTTTCAAGTTAAGGTTAGCAATACTGGAAATATTCATTTGTCGCCTTTTGGTGACATTTTTATTGATTCAATAAATCAAGATAATGTTGGCAAATTAAGGGTTAATCCTACCTCTGGTAATGTTTTACCGCAAATGCAAAGAATTTATACAGTTAAATGGAATGATGGATTTCCATTTAGAGAGAAAAAAGATGATGGCAAAGAACAGTTGGTTTGGGATTGGTCAAAGGCAAATAAATTTAGATTTGGTAAGTATACAGCCCATTTGATTTTGGTTTATGATAATGGTGAAAGAGATGTTCCGATAGAAGCAGAGGTCTCCTTCTGGGTGATTCCTTGGAAATTGATTTTAATTTTATTACTCTTTTTATTTTTCTTTATACAAGGAGTTAGGCTTAGTTTAATCTCATTAACTGCTAAATTTATTAGTAGTTCAAGAAAATGAAAAAATTTTTCATTAGATCAATAGTATTTATTTTATGTTTAATAAATTATTTCCTGTTTACTAAAAATGCTTTTGCACAAAAAACCGATTCAAATATATACTCTATTGGAATAACACCTTCTTTAATAAATGTAGATATTTCACAAAAAGAGGAACAAAAAACAATTGATCTAGTCTTAATAAATTATGCTGGTTATTCACAAGAAATTAAGATTTCAGTAATGGATTTTAAACAGAAAGATGCTAACGGCGGTTTGGCTTTTTTAAATGATTCTCAAGGTAGTTATTCTTATTCTCTTGCTAGTTTTATGAGACCAGAAGTAGATACTGTTATTTTAGGTCCATTGGAAAGGAAGACTATTAAAGTATATATTTTCAACAGACCTGATTTGTCTCCTGGAGGTCATTATGCTGTTGTAACCGCTGATTTAGTAAATAAGCTTGAAAACAAAACTAGAATTAATCCAGTTGTTTCTTCATTAATCTTATTAAGGAAATTTGGTGGTGAAAAATATAATCTTAGTTTAAAAAAAGTTTCTTTTCCCAATGGATTTATTGCATTTAGTTACCCTAAAGAGATTAGCTTGTTGTTTCAGAATACAGGAAATATACATATGTTTCCTTATGGCAGATTAGATATAAAAGATATCTTTGGTAGAAAGTTATATAAAGGAATTGTAAATCCACAGTCTTCTGCTGTTTTTCCAGAATCTATAAGGTATATAAAAGTTGATTTAATAAAATTGAGTTTTAGTTTACCTTTATCGTTAAACTTAATTGATTTTTCAGGATCTGATTCTTTGAGTAAATCAAACTTCGTCTACAAAAATTATTTTATTTATGTTAACCCTATTTTTTTAATAGTTTTGGTAATAAGTTTAATCCTATTGTCTATATGGAGGTTAAAAAAGTCTTCAAGAAAGTAGCGTTGAGTTTATTTGTAATTGTCGGTTTAATTATTCTGGTTTACTATTACACTAAACTTTTCGAGTCAAACAAAACAATTCATCAGCCGGGTTTTTTATCCGAACGAGCAAAGCAATATCTTCAGAATCAGAAACAAGATTATACTAATATCTGGAATTTTATGTTTGTTGCCAATAAGGATTTACAAGAACCTGTAAAGCAGTTAGTTCCTAAACATTATAATATTGATAATTGTTTTACTTTTATTTTAAATATTGAGCCGGATATCTTAAGGCAAGAAGACTGCAGTGTTTATATGTCTTTTGATAATCCTAAGGGGAAAATTCGTTTAGTTTATGAGTATCCTGCCAAGTATGATTTAGATAATAATCCTTCTATAATAATTCGCAGGCAAAATCCCCAAAGGTATTTGGAAGAAAAAATCTCAACTAGTAAAAATGATTTTTTAGTTTTTACTGATAATTATTCTCAGAATAGATTTGAGAAGACAGTCTTTTTATCAGTAGATGGTGGTTTGTTAACCGCATCGTTTAGTTTCAATTTTTTTGATTTTACTAATGATATGATTAATTTACTTAATTCTTTATCAGTAAATTAGTCATAATTATTATTATGAGACGGTTTTTTCAACATCTAAAATTTAGTTTTAAAAACTCATTTTTGACTCTTGTTTTAGTAATTTTAGTTTTACCAAGTTCTACTAATTATAAATTAAAGTCTTTTGATTTTGGCACTGGTGGACAGGGAGATATGTCATCAACTAATTTTTCTATGGAAGGTCTTGCTGGTGGTTTTGCAGATGAATTAAACTCAAGCAGTTTTGGTCTAAATGCAGGATTAATTTTTGTTCAATCCGCTGATGTTCCTCCAGCTCCAGTTTTGCAGAATTCATCTAATTGGTACAACAAATTGTTATTAATAGTAAATCCTGGAGATAATCCTTCTTCTGCTACTTTTGCTGTTGCTATAAGTGATGATAACTGGGCAACAACAAAATGGGTACAGTCTGATAATACTGTAGGTACTACTTTGGGCATTGAAGATTTTCAAACATATGCTGAATGGGGAGGCTCAAGTGGTAGTTATATTGTGGGTTTAGAACCTAATACTACATATAAAGTAAAGGTAAAGGCTCGTCAAGGAAATTATACAGAAAGTTCTTTAGGCCCTGAAGCTGTTGCAAATACTGTTAATGTTAGTTTATCTTTTGATATAGATGTCTCATCTAATGATCAAGAAACTTCTAGTCCATATACCGTAGATCTAGGTGAATTGTCTTTTGGTTCTGTAATTTCTGCAAACGATAAAATTTGGCTTGATTTTGAGACTAATGCTGAGAATGGTGGAGCAGTTTATGTATATGATCAATATGCTGGAATAAGAAGTTTTTCAGTAAATTATGTTATATCTTCGACAACAGGAGATTTATCTTCTTTATCAGAAGGGTATGGGCTTCAAGTTTTGTCGACTACACAGTCATCAGGAGCTATATTAAGTTCAGCTTCTCCTTATGATGGATCAAATAATGTAGTAGGACAAGTAGACAATATTTTAAGAGAGATTTTGACTGCAAATGGTCCTATTTTTTCTGGTAGAGGATCAGTGGGAGTTAAGGTTAAAATATCTTCAGAGACGCCTTCCGCATATGATTATGAAGATGTTTTAACTTTTGTGGCTGTATCAAATTTTTAATTGCATTACTTTAGGTATTAAATTCGTGTTCAGACTTATATATCAGAATTGACAGATGTTCAAAATATTGATACAAATTTAATATGAGATGAAAAATTTATTAAACTACAAAAAGGTTATTTATCTATGCTTTTTAGGATTATTAGTAGTCCTAAATGTTTTTTGTCCAAGAAATGTTTTTTCTGCAGTAGGTGTTTATGAAGCAATCCATTTTCAAGGTAAAGTTGTCAATAGTGATGGCACAAATGTATCGGATGGTAATTATAATTTTGTTTTTAGTTTATATACAGTAGCAACAGGAGGTACAGCAGTCTGGACTGAAAATTATTCTTCTGGCAATTGTGGTCAATTAGCTGTAACTGATGGTGTTTTTTCAGTTGATCTTGGTTCATGTCAGAGTTTGTCAGGCGTTGATTTTAATCAGGATAGTATTTATCTTGGAATTAATTTCAATGGTGATGGAGAAATGTCTCCTAGGATAAGGTTTACAGCCTCCGCTTATGCATTAAATGCTAAGAAAGTCTCTGGTTTGACAGTAACTAATACGACAGGAACTCTTACAATTCCTAATGGGGTAACAATAGCATTTTCTGGTAGTAATGATCTTACTTTTACAACTTCTGGAACTACAAATGCAACTTTGCCGTCTGGTTCAATAACTATCGTTGATACTAACACAGCCCAAACTTTAACTAATAAGACAGTTGGAAATACAGGTTTAGTTTTTTCTGGATCAAGTATTGATATAGATACTTCAGCCGGTGAGGGGTTAGTTGTCCAAGGTAGAGCTGATTCTTATTTTCAAACAACAGGAGGCAATATAATACTACAACCAGCAGGAACCTCATCTACTGCTGTAGTTAAGATTGGGTCAGGTTCTGGATCAAATACACCTGATCTGTTGGCATTAGATGTTAAAAACACATCTGGAGATCCAACAGGAGCTGATGGATATATGTATTATAACTCTGTTTTAGGTAAATTCAGATGTTATCAAAATGGGTCCTGGACCGATTGTGTAGGTGCTTCTTCAGGATCTTCTCCTTTTACTTCTTCTTCTGGCGTAATTTCAAAATCTAACTTAACGGATAAAGTCAACTTTACCATTTCAGAGTCTGGAGATTATGGTCTTTTAATTGATACAAGCATTGCTCCAGCTGTGGATATGTTGCAAATATCAAATAGTGGTTATGGAACAGTAACTGACGGAGTAGATGGTCTTGCTATAAACTTTTCTCAAGCGAGTAATGCTAATAATACTACTAATTCAGCTATAAATTTAAATATTACAGGATCCGGTGATGCAGGAGATGTTTTGTCAGGTTTAAGTATAAGTTCATCTGGCATCTCTGCTGGTAGTTTGTATGGTATAAAGATAGGTGGTATCACTGCTGGAGCTGGAACAGAGTATGCTTTGGAGATTGGTTCTGGATGGGACAGAGGATTATCTGTTTCTTCTACATCAGTCTTTTCTTCGTCTGTAACAGCTGAGTCAAGTCTTGTGATTGGGTCAGGTTCTGATACCTTTAGTTTTGATCCAGTTTCAGGTCCTGTTTTTTCAGGTTCTGCTCGTCCGAGCAAGTCTATGGTTTTAAGTCCAGAGTATTCTGGAGCAGTACTTACAGATTATTATGGAGCTGGAACTGACACAAACATAAATGGTATAATGACATCAGATGTTGGTGTTGGGACAGGTCAGAGTGAGTATACAAGTTTTTATCAGTGGGTTAGAACTAGTTCCACTTTGCATTATTATACTGTTGCTGTCAAAGTAGCTTTACCTAAAGATTTTTCTGCTTGGGAGAGCTCCAACTCTTTGGTTATTAAATTTGCTACTAATTCTACTTCTTCTTCGGATAATGTTTTTGATGTTTATATTTATGATGTTAATAACTCTAGTACTGCAATTGTTTCTTCAACAGGTAATGTTAGTTCCACAGCTGGAGCATTTACAACAGTTTCTTTTACGGCTAGCAGTGGTTTAGACGATAATTCAGGGGTTGACTGGGATAGTCCAGGTCAGGTTGCTATAATCTATTTAAGAATGGGCTCGCAAAACTCCAACTGGGTGAGAGTCTCTGATATTCAAGTTAATTACAAGGCTAAGTTTTAATTATGTTAAAAAAGTCAGTTTTGATAGCTTTATTGCTAGTTGTTGGAGTTTTAAATATAAAGGCTATATTAGCAGAATCTTTTTCTTCAAGTTCTGCAGGAATAGAATCTACTTCCTCTGCAGAGTTTGTTGATGCCTATTCATCTGAAGATGGTTTTTCTAATAATGAGGCAATTATAATAGATTCTGATCAGACGAGCTTTTTGTCTACAAATAGTGCAGATTTAAACGAAAATGAAAAAGGAAATAAAGGTGTTAATGAAAATTCAGATTATTTAATTAACACTAATCTTGAGGTTTTAGATCAGGATTCAAGACTTGTTGAGACTTTTTATTTAGATGATAATAATAATTTTTCAGCTGTTAGAAAGAATTTAATTTATGTTTTTCCTGTTTTCAAGAAAGATTTTTCTTCTGAAGAGGATATTGTTGTAAGAATTGGAAACATAACTAGTAGAGATAATCTAAGTATTTTTCTTGAACACTCTGGTGGAAAAAGAATAATACCAAAGTATGAATTATTTCAAAAGAATAACTACTTCGTTGTTCGCATACAATCTAATCAGGATATTTTGCCCGGTGAGTATAGACTTGTTGTTTATGACAAAGGTTCAAATAGTTCAGCGGAGACTGAGTTTTCTTGGGGGGTTTTAGCTTTAAACACTGATAGATATGTTTATATGCCAGGCGAAACAGTCAATATAGGTATAGCTGTTTTAGATAAAACTGGAATGATGGTTTGTGATGCTGGTTTAGAATTATCGGTATCTAATGAAGAGTCTGGGTCTAGTTTTACTCTTTCTACTTCTGATGGGTCAATTAAAGTAAATGAAGAGTGTTTAATTCATAATTATACTGAGAAACCAGATTATGAAACTAGTTTTACGCCTTCAGCAACTGGTAATTATTTATTAAGATTAAAAGCAGAGACCAAAGATGGTCAATGGCAAATTGAGTCGCGGATTATAGTTGTTGATGATAGAGATTTTGATTTAGAAAGACAAGGTCCAACCAGAATCTATCCACCAAAATTTTATCCATATTACTTAAAGATTAAAACTAAATCAGGTTTTAGAGGCAAGGTCAGAGAATATCTGCCTGAGTCATTTTCAGTTATTAATATAAATCAATCAAATGTGGTAAATTATTCTCGTCAGTATGTTAAAGATTTAGAAGGTAGACAAACAGTTGATGGGTCTGTTAAAGAGTTTAATTTGCCTAATTTGGGCTTGCCTTTTTCAACAAACAATTTTGTTATTACTACTTATTTTGGTAGTCTTTATTCTTTATCAGATCTAAACAATCTTTTAGATGTTTTTAAACTCAAAGGTCATGATGGAATAGACTTTAAATTAGAAAAAGGTGTAGAGATACTTTCTGTAGATGAAGGAAAAGTTTTAATTGCTGGAGAGTCAGACTATGGTCAGACTGTTGTTATTGAACATAGTTGGGGTAAAAGTTATTATGGACATTTATCTAATATCTCTGTTTCTGTTGGGACTGTAGTTAAAAAAGGAGATAAGATTGGTTTAGTTGGTTCCACAGGCATATCAACAGGCGTTCATCTGCATTTTTCTATAAAGCCGAATCAGTCTGATATTAATAATGGTTTTGGAGGCAAGATTGATCCTCTGCCTTATTTACCACTTGTTAAGGCAGATAACCAAGTTTTTGCAGTTGAGAACAGATCAGAAAAGAAAGTTAGGGTTTTGGAATGGAGTTTAGATCTTGACTCAGGAGATGAGATCGTTTTGGGTTATATGTTTAAGTCTCCCAATATTTCACCTCAATTGTATAATCTGGGCCCTGTTGAGATTTATGATCTCGGTGACAATATTCTTTACTCTGAACAAAGAAGTTGGATGATAGCGGCTGATGCAGTAGGAGACTATGCTATTTATAGGGAATCTACAGGAGGAGAAGATATCTCAACTTCTGGAGTTGATTTGGATTGGGACACCTCTGTTTATGAAGGATCAGCTTTTTCCAAGCAATCAAATAATACTGACTTAAAATTAAATGAAACAGGTCATTATTTAGTTATTTATAATCTTGGTTTGTCTTCATCAGGTGGTTCAAATAGGTCAAGAGTAAGCTCAAAACTTAAACTAAACACTAATTTTTTGCCATATGGTAGAGCTTCATGTTATATCAGGAGAACTCAAGGAGTTGATGAGTGTTATCTTGCTGGAGGAGCTATAATTTATGCTAACTCAAACGATAATTTAAGGATCAATGCTGAAAGGGTTGATAATAATTCTGCAACAGTACAAAGAAATAGTAATGAGTCTGGTGTTTTTATTTTAAGATTAGATGACAGCTGGGATTATCTTAGGTCCTATGATTCCGCAGGCGGACAAAGTTTTGATTCTACAACATTTGCCACAGTTAGTTTTAATACAGACGATGAGATAGATACTAATAGTTTTAGCAGATCAGGGGGAGATATAACTCTAAAACAAACTGGACATTATCTTGTTTTAACAAATGTTACTTTTAATAATACCTCTGTTAATACAAGAAGAAGCAATGAGATAAGATTGACTCTTGGTGGGGCAGAGATTCCTGGCACGAGGACAACTGCCTATATCTTAAACGCTAACAATACTCAGATTGAACCAGCTGTATATATGGGTATTATAGAAAACACGACTGCTAACTCTGTTTTGAAGGTTGAAGCCGCCTGTTCCTCAGAGAGTTGTGGGGGTGTCGAAACTGTTGCTAATGAAACTGCTATAACTATAGTTAAACTTCCAGATTCAGCAGATTATTTAAGAATTTATGAACAAAGCGGCGGTCAAAATGTTGACGGTACTGATGATCCTATTTTGTGGGATACGAATCAGGAAGTAGACAGTAGTTTTTCTCACAGTACTAGTACTAATACTTCAAGAATTATTATAAA
Organism: Patescibacteria group bacterium; assembly: GCA_026004415.1. Taxonomy (GTDB): domain Bacteria; phylum Patescibacteriota; class Microgenomatia; order UBA1406; family GWC2-37-13; genus BPJC01. The sequence continues at coordinate 159,950 of BPJC01000003.1, forward strand.
CTCTTCTGGTAATTTTCTATTTTTATCAAGTTTTTATGTAGTTCGTCAGGATCAAACGAATGCTTTTAGATTATATCCTCATTGGAGTTGGCGGCTTAATGGCAATAGCAAATATCAATATGGCTCTTTTGGTCAGTATAGTAGGGGTGATCAAAGTATACAGGGTGTTTTTACGGCCGGCAATAGTGGCGGGATAATCGCACATAGTCTATCAGTTAATGATTATATTGAGTTGATCAATACAGATGAGTCAACTTCTACTGATTCTAATGCAGTTTTCTATGGTCAAAGATATGCTGTTCAGGGAGTTAGTTTAGATTCTTTGTTTCCTTCCAATCCTGAGATAAATCAAATTCATTACAGAATTAGAGATGATTCCACTGCTTTAAATACTTCTGGTGGCTGGTTGGCATTAGAAGATCAAAAAGCAGATGTGGCCTTATTAGAACCTTTTAGAATTAGAGTAGAAGTGGCAAATGAGGGTCAAGGTGCAGATAGTGTTTCTCGCCAGTATGAAATTCAATGGGCAGAAAAAGGAAGCGCAGTAAATTGTGCGTCTGTATCTTCGTGGTTTGGTGTTGAAGACTCAAGTTCTGATGCTTTTTCAATGTATAATTCTTCCTATATTACTTCAGACGGACAAAGTATAACATCTGGGCTTTTGAGCAACTCTGAAGGGTATACTTTTGCAGGAGGTCAAGGTAGAGACATCTCAGATACAACATCTTCAATTAGTGCTCTTTCTGTAAATAATTACATAGAATTAGAGTTTTCTTTAGTTAGTACAAATTATGCTGTAATTGGAGAAAGCTACTGTTTTAGAGTTTACGACAAATTAAATAATGAACCCTTGCATTTTTATTTAAAATATCCTGAAATTAGAATCTCTGGAACCTCAACCTTTTTAGATGGTTTGGAGTGGGGTTATATAAACAATGTTACTGATTCTGGTTGGACAACAATTAATTTTGTAGGTAAATATACTGATCCTATTTTTATCTGTAGTGTGGTATATGCAAACAATATTGGTTTGGAATCAGACAGTGATGCAGATTCTGTTGTTTGCAGAGGAAATTCATTATCTGCTTCATCTGTGGATATCCGTTTACAGAAGCCTGGAAGTAGTAGTTTAGCTTCTGGTGAAAAAGTCTTCTATTTAGTTGCAGAGAAAGGAGTTTATGATACTGGCGACATTAAGATGGAGGCCTTTTCTTACACATCAACAGTAACAGATGGAGCAGGCTCTTGGGTAGGGCAACAGCAATCCTATAGTCAGGAGTATTCAAATCCTGTAGTATTAGGACAGGTAATGAGTTTTAATGATACTAGGTGGTCGATGTTTTATTCGGCAGGAAGCGTTATTTCTAATCCTCCTTCTAGCTCTGTTTTATATACAGGTAAACATATTGGAGAGGATTCTCCTTTAAACAGGAGCAATGAAGAGGTCGGTGTTATTGTTGTTGAAGAATCATCTGGCAGTCTTAATAATATACCTTTTATAGCTGAACTTCAATCTCGGAGTATAGATAGAATAGATGATTCTCCTCCTTCAAGTTATACTTTTTCTCAGTCTTTTTCATCAACGCCTCAGGTTGCAATTATCTCTGTTGCTGGTATTTATGATAATGATGGTGCTGTGCCTTTGCTTTACGGAAGTTCTCCTTTATCAACAACATCTATAAATTTAGCTATTGCTGAAGATGAGATTAACGATGGTGAGATGACCGGTAATCAAGAATATGTGCCGTACCTTGTGTTTCAGTCTTCTGGCAGTTATAAAGGTTATGAGGTTGTTTTAGATCAGGATACCTTTAGATTTTATGAAAATACAGATGCCGTTAATCCTTCTACTGCAATTGCAAATGAAAACTCAAATATAACAGATATTGCTCCAGGAGACATTTTAAGATTAAGGTTATCTTTGCAGGTTGGTAGAAGTGAGTTAAAAACAGCTAAATTAAAAATAAAACTACAATATGCTGAATCTGATGATTGTTCCACAGCAGTAAATTGGTTTGATGTTGGATCTATTGGGAGTAGCTCTGTTTGGCGGTTTTATGATAATCCTTCAGTTAGCAATGGAGCTACAATAACATCTTCTTTGTTAAATTCTCAGACGAATTCTTTACAGTCTTATCAAGAAGCAAATGCGTCTGTGTATAATCCTAACTCTGTTTCAAGAAAAAGTAGAGGAGAATGGGATTTTGTTTTAGAGAATAATAGAGCTGAGTATGGCGCTAATTTTTGTTTCAGAGTAGTTGATGAGTTTGGTAATCCAATTAATTATTCAGTTTATCCTCAAGTCACAACTGTTGTTTCTGAAAAATATATGAAACATGGCAAATGGTTTAATGATTCAGGAGTTTTACAGCCTTATTCTTTTTAAGTCTTTACATTTATTTTTTTTCTGATTTAATTTAATTAGTTAGAAAAAATATGTTTTTAAAATTAAAAACAAAAAAAAGCAGAGGAAGGCCCCGAAAAAAAAGTAATATTTTTAAAAAAATATCTGAGTTAAATATAAAAGCAGTATTTGTTATTTTTTTAATATTTATCTTATTTGTTTTATCTTACTTTTTATATAATCGCTTTTTTAAATTTAATTTTGGTAAATCTAAAGAAGAGATTTTATTAAATAATTTAAAACAGCATATTATTCTCAATGATAACGAAGTTCCTACAATAGCTACAGTTACAGACGAGGCAAAACTCAAAAATCAAGAGTTTTTTAAAATGGCAAAGAACGGAGATGTTGTTTTTATTTTTACAGAGTCTAGAAAGGCAATTTTGTATAGACCTTCTATTGATAAAATAATTGAGGTTGCTCCAGTAAGAAGTGTTCAGGAAGAGTCAAACTCCGATAAGAATGCTAATATAGTAAAACCGCAATCACAACAGACAGAGCAATTAACAAATAATAACAATACTACAGATCTTGAAAAGCAGTCAGAACCCAATCTGGCTAAATTGATATTATTAAATGGAACACAGACTGTTGGAGTAACAAATCAGGTTGAAGAAAAATTAGGCAGTTTTTTTAACGACAGTTATTTTAAAGTTGTAAGTAAAGACTTTGCACAGTACAGAGATTATAAAAATACTGTTGTTGTATTATTAAATCCCAGCTTTGAAGATTATGCTAAAAAGATTGCTCAAGTATTATCCGCTGATTTAACAAATACAATGCCTGAGTTTGAAACTGCATCTTTATCTGCAGATATTGTGGTGATTGTTGGGGCTTCACAATAATTTTTTGTTTCTTTCTTTTTTAGTGCTCTGAATTTTATGTAAAAAAGATAATTAATTTAAATTTTATAGACCTATTTTAGGGCTCTGTAGAGGTTTTTTAAAAATAAGTTTACAAAATTTAGTATTTGTCCACGAAATAAATTTATAAATAACTTTATTTTATAAAGGTATTTTTAAACGAAAATATTTGTTTAATTTTTTTATTTTGTAAAGTCTTTGGTTATGATGTTTCTGGGTATTTTCAAATTTTGAATTTTAGTAAATTTTTTATATAAAAGTTATAGTTTAGCCAGTAGAAAGTTTATTTTGTTCAAATATTTTTTTAATGATTGGTTTTTTACAACAATTATTTTTTGATTTTTACCTGTTCAATTTTACTAGAAAAAAATAAGTGAGGTTGTTTTTTGCATCTTGCAGATTTGAGTCAACTATTTTTAGATTGTAAAGGTTGGCTAGTCTTTTAGGACCCAATATTGCATAATCCTTTGGAAGTTTGTCTTGACTTAGAGCCTTAGCGCATGCGGCTGTATCTATTAAATCCCCTTTGCCGGATATAGTTTTAAGGTGAGGGTACTTTTTTGATAAGTTTCCTTTGCATTGTTTAATGACTTGTGGATGTGCGATTATAGTTGTTATGGAATTTAAGTTGATATCTTTTCTTATCATCAAAAAATGTCTTATCTCAATAGGAAACTCTCCAACAATTTTTACTTTGTATTTTGCCAAAGCTCTAGCAGATTCCCATACAATACCTCCCAAACTATTATGAACTGCAAAAAGGCCGTAATCTATATCACCTTTATGTAATGTTTTAAGAACTTTTTCAGTAGTGTATAAATATTTTATTTTATATTTTTTAATCTTATTTTTTTTGATATGCGATAGCACTGCTTCTTCATTGAAACTTCCTTTTCCTCCTTGTATGCCAAAAACAGTATATTGTTTGGAAACTTTTTTTGGCAGTAGTTGGTTATATAGTTGGTCATAAGCCTTACCTATTTCTATTCTGACTTTTTTGGTATAAGGATTTAGCGTTTGTAAATCATAAAACAGTTCCCAACTATCGTTGCAAACCTGTTGCATAATCTCTGAGAGTTTTTTGGCTCCAAGAGTATCTATTTTTGTAGCCGTAAAATTAATTTTTTGTAAAAGTCTTCCAATAAAATGGGTAATTCCTTGTGATTTAGCCGCGAGGTAATCGTGTTCTTCGGGTGGTATTTCAATAATCTGACAGCCTTTCTTAGAAAAAAAACTTTTCCAAAAATCATAACTCTTTCCTTTTTTTAGAGGGTACATTACCAGTTTTGTTTGAGATAATCCAAATTTCGCTGAGTCTGGTCCAAACATTGGGTGAGTCAGTATAATCTCGTTTTTTCTTTTATTAAATTCTTGTTTTAAAATTTTTGCTGGATAGGTTTTGACTGATAATACATCGATTAGTATATGATCTTCATTGATATATTTTTTATGATTCTTTAGAACTTGTTCAAACTTTCTTATAGGAACAGCAAAGAAGATTGTTTTTGAATTATTATAAAAATCTTTTGGTTTTGTAAAAATAGTTAGATTGTTATCTTTTGGTGTAATTGTTGTTTTGTGTTGTAAGATGTTGATCTTAAAATCTGGGCTTAAGATCTGAGCAAGAAGCTGTCCGAATCTCCCAAAACCAATAATACCAATTGGTTGGTAATTTGAATTATTCATAATTTTTCAGAAGTAAAACTCTTCGATCTGCAATATTAGATAATAGAAAGCAATAAATATAATTATGGGTATTAGCATTCCTATAAAATCAAACGAAACAAAAGCAATCAGGATTTCTTTAATCATAAATATAATACCTGTGTTTATAAGCGCAGTTAAGCCTTGTTGTTTTTTTTGTTTTAAGTTGTTAAGGTTTTTTATTAAGATAACTAAGATCAAGATCATAGAAGAAAAGTCTATAAAGTTGATACTCCAATTATTATAAATTCTAAAGCGGTTTGTAAATATTAGATAATATACAGTATAGATGCAGAAAGCAATTACAAGATAGTATAGATATTCTGAAATTAATTTTTTGTATTCATAAGATAAAGGAGGCAGTTTAACAAGATAATTTTTTATTTGAGTTTTAAATTTTTCTATAAAATCCAACATTGATCTGTGCCAGGGATCGGAGTCGAACCGATATCCCAGGTTTTTCAGACCTGTGCCGTGACCACCTTGGCTACCCTGGCTGGGTTAATATGCTGCGGGGCTAGGATTCGAACCTAGACAAACTGCTCCAAAGGCAGTTGTGCTACCATTACACCACCCCGCATAAAGATAATAAGTATTTTAACATAAATTTTTTTACAAAATTACAAAAAAATATCTGCTATACTATTATATTTATATATTTATGTTTGATTCAAATTTAGTTACTCTTGCTGTTGTTGGTTATTTAGTCAAAAAAGATGAAGTTTTTTTAGGTATTCGTAAAAAGGTTTCTTTAGGATTAGGTAAAAATCTTATCTCTGGTATAGGTGGTAAGCTGGAACAGTGTTCTAATGGATTGATGTAAAAACCCGATTTAGCTTTAGTCAGGGAGTTTCAAGAAAAAGTAAAAGTGCTTCCGACAAAGTTTGAACAAAAAGCAGTTCTTAATTTTATATATCCATATAAAAAAGAATGGAGTCAAAAAGTTTTTGCTTATGTTATTTATGACTGGATTGGGGATCCTATTGAAACAGATGTTATTAGACCAGTTAAGTATAAGATATCTAAGATCCCTTTATTGCAGATGTGGCCTGATGATAAATATTGGTTATTAGATGTTTTATTAGGTAAAAGTCTTGAGGGAAGATTTATATATGGTAGAGATAATAAAACAGTAGTTAAGGTTGATTTAAAAATACAATAAATATTTTTGGTAATGAGGTTAGTTTATTAGTGAGTAAATAATGTAAGAGTTTTTATATTTAATTTAAAAAAACTTAAAACAAACACTTAATATTACTAAGGCAGAAGATTTTTACGAACGAATCTTAGTTGGTTATGGCGATGATTCAGTTGCAGAGTTAGGAGGAGCTCACCTTGCTATAGAGAATATCAGTATGCTTGCGAGCAAGAGTATAGAAGAGCATAGGATAGGACTTTCTCCAGTAGAAAAATCTACAAGATATGTTTATTTTGATAAAAAAATAGATGGAGAATATCCATTTTACAAAGATGAGAAAATCTTGAAATCTTCTTTTAGAAAAGAATTCTTAACAACAACTAATCAACTTTTTGATACTTACTCAAAAATTGTCCATAAAATTCAACCAGTACTTAAAAAAGTTTTTCCTGTAGATAACTCTATCGCTTACAACTTTTCAATAAGAGCAAAAGCATGTGACTTAGTACGTGGACTTTTACCACTTTCAGCTCTTACTAATATGGGAGTCTATGGAAATGGCAGGGCTTTTGAGTATCTTATTACTAATCTTTTGAATGATCCATTAGAAGAGGTGAGGGTAATAGCGCAAAAGATGAATAGAGAACTCAGAAAGGTTATTCCAGCTTTTATTAAAAGAGCTACAAACGAAAAGGGAGAAAGGTATAGAAAGTTTATAAATAGAACTGAAGAAGAGCTAAAAAGAATCATTTCTAAAACAACTGAGAATTTAGGTAAAGATGTTAATTTAGTTAAGAGAAAACAAGTAAAACTAATTTCTTGGGACAAAAATGGAGAAGAAACAATTATAGCTACAATCTTATTTGAAAGAACTACTCTTTCTTTTAGGCAAGTATTAAAAAAGGCTAAGTCAATGGATAGAAAAAAAAGAGAAAAAATTCTTAAAGCTTATCTTTCATTTAGGGAAAATAGACATCATAAACCTGGTAGAGCTTTAGAAGAAATATATTTTTCTTTCGAGATAACTGCAGACTGGGGAGTATATAAAGATCTTATGAGACACAGGCTTTTAACGCGTTACCGCCAAGCATTTACTAACGAGCTTGGTTTCTGGATTCCTGAAGAACTTAAACTGACAGGTTTTGAAAAGGACTATAAAAAAGCCGCAGAGCAAGCAGTTGAGCTTTATGCAAAAATGAAAAGTAAAATGCCAATTGAGGCGCAATATTCAGTTATTCATGCTGCCTACAACAGGTTTTATCTTAAAATGAATTTAAGGGAAGCAGTTCATCTTTGTGAATTAAGAAGTGCGCCTCAAGGCCACCCAAATTATAGAAAAGTAGCACAAGAAATAGCAGATCAAATAATAAAAGTTTACCCAACGTTTGGCAAGCTTGCTTTTAAATTTGTTGATTATCAAAATTATCATTTGGAACGTCTTTCTGCCTTTAAAAAACTCGAGAAAAAATCAAAAAAATTTGGAGTAAAAGGATTTGAAGAATGATATGACAATAAACTATTTATCTTCTACTATTGTCTTTTATAAATGGAGAAATTTAAACAGTTAGTATTCATAGCTGGTGTGAGAGTTTAGAGAATATTTTGAAAAAATGAGAGATTAACATAGTGGTTAGTCATTTATATCTAAAATGTTTATATTATTCCTTAAAATGCAAACAAAACAAATGATAATTGAGTATTATAATAAGAATTATAAGTTAATGTAAGTGTTATCTATATACTTATCCTTTACAGAGTCTTGACATTTGGCATTAACTAGTCTAAAATTGTCAGATATGTTTTCAAAGTCTATTGTTTTAGTTATTATTGTTATCCTTATTTTCCCGTGAGGCGGGGAGGATAGCTTTAATAGCTAAAACTTTTTTGACCCCGCCAAAGGCGGGGTTTTTTTATTTTATAAGTTAAGTTTATTTAAAATGAAGTATAAATTTTACCCATATTGTTTTTTTAATGGCAAAATAGTGAGTTTTGAGTCTGCTAAGGTTTCTGTAGCAACTAAAGCACTTCAGTATGGTATGGGAGTATTTGGAGGTATAAGAGGTTATTATAGAAAAGACCTGTCTGGCGTTTTTGTGTTTAGGCTTTCAGATCATTACAAAAGATTTTTAAATTCATTAAAGATTTTGGGTGTCAAGTTCCCTTATTCGCATAAGCAGTTAGTTGATATTACAGTTTCTTTAATTAAAAAAAACGCTCCAAAGAGCAATTTTTATTTACGACCGTTTGCTTACGCTGATTCTTTAGGTTTATCTCCTAATTTTGCATTAGATTCTGATTTTGACTTTACCTTGTATATGTTGCCACTGGAGGAATATCTGTCTGTAAATAAAGGTCTTAAGGTTAAGGTGTCTTCATTTCGTCGTTTATCAGATAATGCTATTCCATCTAGGGCAAAGATTTCTGGAGCTTATGTTAACTCTGCTTTAGCCAGTAAAGAAGCTCTTGATAATGGTTGTGATGAAGCAATATTTTTGACTGAAGATGGACATATAGCAGAAGGTTCTGCTGAAAACTTATTTATTGTAAGAAACAATACCTTAATCACTAGTCCTGTTTCAGATGAGATATTGGAGGGTATTACTAGAGAAACAGTTATGTATTTGGCTAAAAGATCTGGAATCAATGTTGTTGAAAGAAAGATAGATAGATCTGAGTTGTATGTTTGTGATGAAGCGTTTTTTTCAGGAACAGGAGTTCAGATTTCATGGATAAAAGAGATAGATGGTAGGACTGTTGGCAATGGAAAAATAGGTAAGATAACCAAATTGTTGCAAGATCTTTATTTTAAGGTTGTACAGGGTTTTGATGACGAGACAGAGTCTTTGAGAACATTTATAAATCTAAAAAAATAAATATGCAAATGAAACAAATCACAGGAGCAGAACTGCTTTTGCAAAAACTTGCATATTTAGGTGTTGATTTGGTTTTCGGTTATCCAGGAGGAGCTGTAATGCCTTTGCATGATGCTTTATATAAATATCAGAGCAAGATTAAACATGTTTTGGCCAGACATGAACAAGGAGCTGTGCATATGGCAGAGGGTTGGGCAAGAATGAAAGGTAGAGCAGGAGTTTGTGTTGTAACTTCAGGACCTGGAGCAACAAATTTAGTTACTGGCATTGCTGATGCTATGATGGATTCTGTTCCATTAGTTTGCTTTACTGGTCAGGTAGCTTCTTCTTTTATTGGCAGTGATGCTTTTCAGGAAACTGATGTTATTGGTATAACTGCTCCTATAACCAAATGGAATTACCAAATTACTGATTCTAGAGAGATTCCTTATATTGTTGAAAAAGCATTTTATATTGCTGAATCAGGTAGACCAGGACCTGTTGTTGTCGATATCAGCAAAGATGCTCAGCTTAATTCTGTGTCAGAAAATGAGTTTTCTAGATTCGATAAAAATGATTTAAAAAGCTATAGACCAAATTATTTTCCTAATATGAATCAGATTAGATCTGCTGTTGATTTAATCGAAAAAAGTAAACGGCCATTGGTTTTGGTTGGGCATGGTGTGATCATAGCTCAAGCAGAGTCTGAGTTAAAAGAATTTGTTGAAAAGGCGAATCTTCCTTTTGCTTGTACTTTGCATGGTTTGTCTGCATTGTCAAAAAAACATCCTAATTATGTTGGTTTTTTAGGTATGCATGGTAATTATGCTCCTAATATTTTAACTAATAAAGCCGATGTGCTAATTGCTTTAGGTATGCGTTTTGATGATAGGGTTACAGGAAACTTGGAGAAATATGCTCCAAAGGCTAAAGTTATTCATATTGATATTGATCCGGCTGAGTTGAATAAGAATGTAAAAGCAGAGATTCCAATTGTAGCTGATGTAAAAAAGGCTTTGCAGGAAATTAATAAGTTGATAAAAAGCTCTAATAAAAGAGATAAATGGTTTGAAGAATTTAAAAAAGGATTTGAGTTGGAGAAACAAAAAGTTTTGTCTCGTCAGTTAAACAATAGTTCAGAAAAAATTTTGATGGCTGAGGTTGTGTCTATGATCTCTGATCTTACTAATGGTAAAGCTAATATCGTTTCAGATGTTGGTCAACATCAAATGATTACAGCAAGGTATTATGAATTTGACAGGTTCAATAGTTGGGTATCTTCTGGTGGGTTAGGCACGATGGGTTTTGGTTTGCCAGCTGGATTAGGTGTGAAGTTGGCAAGAGAAGATGAACAGGTTGTTGCAATTGTCGGTGATGGAGGTTTTCAGATGACTTTTCAAGAGCTTGGCACAGCGGTTGAGTATAACATTGGTTTGAAGACTGTAGTTTTGAATAATTCTTTTTTAGGTATGGTAAGACAATGGCAAGAGTTGTTTTTTGATAAAAGATATGCTTTCACAGAGATGAAAAATCCTGATTTTGTCAAAATTGCTCAAGCCTATGGTATTCAAGCACAGAGAATCTCTAAAAAAACTAATCTTAAATCAGCAATTCAAAAAATGTTGGAGTTTGAGGGTCCATATTTATTGGAGGTTATAGTAGAGAAAGAAGATAATGTGTTTCCAATGGTTCCAGCAGGTGCTAGTTTAGATGAAATAATATTAGAAGTTTCTCAGATAAAAAAATAGTGATAACCTTTTTAGTTTTGTCTGAAAACAAGCCTGGAGTTTTATACAGAATAGCAGATGTATTTTTGAAAAGAAAAATAAATATTCAGTCTTTAACTGTGGCAGAGATTGACAAAAACCTTTCTAGATTTACTATAACAGCTTATTGTGATAATGCAAATGTTGAAAAAGTTGAGAAAAATTTATACAAGATTATTGAAGTTGTAAAGGTAACATCAGCCTATGATCAGGAGTTAATCTTTAAAGAATTAGTAATAGTAAAGGTTAATTCAGCAAGTCCTTATGCTATCAGGGATCTGGATGATCTGATTTATCTTCATAAGGCAGAGATTGTTTATACAACAGAGTCAGCGGTTTATATTGAAAAACAAGGTACTGAAGATGATATTAACTCATTTTTAAATTCAGTCCGTCCGTACGGCATAAAAGAAATAGTAAGATCTGGCAGGATCGGCCTTTTAAAACCTAAGAATGATAAAAAAACTGTTGATTTTAGCTTAAACTGTCCAGATTATATTGAGATGTTAGATGTTTCTGCTATCAAAAAGATTGAGTATTATAGCAAAGAGTTTAAAGATGTAGTTTCTTTGGCACAAGGAACACCAGCGTCAGCTACTGACAAAGCTATTAGAGAAGCGGCAAAGTATGCTATAGATAAAGGATTGGTTGATAAATACACATCAGGTTATGGTATAGATCAACTTCGTGAGTTGTTGGTGAAAAAGTTAAAACATGAAAATAATCTGCCTAATATAAACAAAAATAATATTATAGTGACTCATGGTGCCGCCGAAGGTTTAATGGCAATTTTTTTGGCTTTGTTTAGGCGAAACGATGAGATAGTTGTTATAACGCCAGATTATGCTTCGCATTTAACTCAGATTAGAATTTCACGCAAGGGTGGCAGACCTGTTTTTTTGCCTATGCAGATTAAAAATGGAGGTTGGAGTTTTAGTTTAGATAAGTTAGAATCAATAATTACAGTCAATACTAAGGCAATACTTATCTGTAATCCTTCTAATCCTACGGGCAAGGTTTACAGTCGTGAAGAACTTGAGGGTATTTTAGAAATTGCACAGAAATATAATTTGTTAGTTATAACTGATGAAATTTATGAAAAGTTTGTGTATGGTAAAAAACAGCATATTAGTTTTGCTTCTTTATCTAATGCTTTTGAACGAACCATATCTATTTTTGGTTTTTCGAAATCTTTTTCAATGACTGGTTGGAGGATTGGTTACATTGTTGCAGACGAAAGCATTATAAAAAATATTTTTAAAGTTCATGATGCTCTAATCACTTGTCCTACAGCTGTTAGTCAGTATGCGGCTATAGCAGCGCTAGAAAATAGCGACAGAATCGTTCAAAGACTAAAAGAAGAGTATGAAGAAAAAAGGAAGTTGTGTATTTCATTGTTAAAGGATAACCCAAAAATTGAGTTTGCTCATCCTGATGGAGCTTATTATTTATTTTTTAAGATTAAAGGAGTAGATGATGATTTTAAGTTTGCTCTTAGATTGATTGAAGAAGCAGGTGTTGCTATAGTACCTGGTTCTGCTTTTGGATTAGGTGGGGAGGGTTTTTTTCGAATAGCATTTTGTAGAGAAAGAGAAAGTATTATAGAGGGTATTGAGAGATTAAATAATTATTTAAAAAAAATTAGGTTATAAGTTTAATTTTAATCCTATGGCAAAAATAAATTTTGGCGGCATTGAGGAAAATGTAGTTACCCGTGAAGAGTTTAGTTTAGATAAAGCAAGGGAGATTTTAAGAGATGAGGTTATTGCTGTAATTGGTTATGGAGTTCAAGGTCCTGCGCAAGCATTGAATCTTAAAGATAATGGTTTTAATGTTATTGTAGGACAAAGAAGGTCTGGTTTTTCATGGCAAAAAGCTGTTGAAGATGGTTGGCAGGAGGGAAAGGATCTTTTTGATATAGAAGAAGCTGTTGATAGAGGTAGCATCATTGCTTATTTATTGTCTGATGCCGGTCAGATTGAAGTTTGGCCAAGAATAAAAAAATACTTGACTTCAGGCAAAGCACTTTATTTTTCACATGGTTTTGGAGTTGTCTATAAAGACCATACCGGTATTGTGCCTCCAAATGATATTGATGTCATCTTAGTAGCGCCTAAAGGAGCTGGAAGATCTGTTCGTGAGCATTTTCTTAAAGGTAAAGGTATAAACGCTAGTTATGCTGTTTTTCAAGATTATACAGGAAAGGCTTTAGAAAGAACTTTGGCAATGGGTATAGGTATTGGAGCAGGATATTTGTTTGAAACTACATTTGAAAAAGAAGTTTATAGTGATTTAACAGGAGAAAGAGGAGTTTTGTTGGGCGCTTTGGCAGGAGTGATGGAAGCACAGTATAACCTTTTAAGGAAGTATGGACATTCTCCATCTGAAGCTTTTAATGAGACTGTTGAGGAATTAACAGAGAGTTTAATTCCTTTAATGGCTCAAAAAGGAGTAGATTGGATGATCGCAAATTGTTCCACTACAGCACAAAGAGGAGCTTTAGACTGGAAAGATAAGTTTAGAAAAGCAGTAGAACCTGTTTTTGAACAGTTGTACAAAAGAGTTAAGTCTGGCCAAGAGGCAAAAAGAGTCATTGAAGAAAATAGCAAGTCAGACTATAGAGAGAGATTAAATCAAGAGTTGTCTCAAATTCATAACTCTGAAATGTGGCAGGCTGGAGCTGTAGTTAGGCAGTTGAGACCTGAGAATCAAGAAGTTAGAGCTATAGCAAAAAACGAAAAAAAACAGATTGTCAAAGTAAGTAGAAAATTAAAAAACAAATAATTTATTTAAGTTTTAATATAAAAATGATAAATATTAATTTAATACAAAAAGCCAAAGTTTTATTGAATGGCGTTGCCATCAAATCTCCTCTTGAATATGTGTCAAGAATCTCTGATGAGCTTTCCAACAAAGTTTATCTGAAGAGAGAAGATTTGCAAATTGTTCGTTCGTATAAAATAAGAGGTGCTTTTACAAAAATATCTTTTTTAATTCAAAAAGGTTTTAAAAAAGGTTTTGTTTGTTCTTCAGCTGGAAATCATGCTCAGGGTTTTGCCTATGCCTGTTTTAAGAATAAAGTAAAAGGTTTTATTTTTATGCCTGTCAGCACTCCAAAGCAGAAGGTTGACAGAGTAGCTTATTTTGGCAAGGAGTTTGTAGAAATAAAACTTGTAGGCGACAGTTATGATGAAACTCAAACAGAAGCATTAAACTTTTGTCAGAAAAATAAGCTAAAGTTTGTTCATCCTTTTGATGATGAAGAGATAATAGCTGGTCAGGGGACAATAGGTCTAGAGTTAATTGAAGACTTATCTGCCAATATAGATTATATCTTTGCTCCGATCGGAGGTGGAGGGCTAATAAGCGGTATTGCCTCTGTAATAAAACAAATAGATAGCAGGATCAAGATTATAGGAGTTGAGCCTAAAGGCGCAGATAGTATGTATCAATCTTTAAAAAAGAACAAATTAGTTGAGCTTAAAACCTTAGATAAATTTGTAGACGGCACAGCAGTCAAAAAACCTGGTCAGTTGTGTTTTAACATCATAAAGCAGTCAGTAGATGAGGTAGTAGTAGTAGATGAAGGAGCAGTGGCTGAAAAAGTTTTAGATTTATATCAAAATGAAGGAATAATTACTGAGCCGGCAGGAGCATTAGCTTTAACGGGTGCCTACAAATACATAAAATACAATAACATCCAGAACAAAACTATTGTTTGTATTATTAGTGGAGGCAATAATGATCTGCTGAGATACCCTGAGATTATGGAAAGAGCTCTTATTTATCAAGGCAGAAAAAAATATTTTATTATTGAGTTTTATCAAAAGCCGGGACAGTTAAGAAGATTTTTGAATGAGGTACTAGGAGAGAACGATGATATTGTTTTGTTTGAGTATTTGAAAAAAAACAACAAAGAAAAAGGTCCTGCATTGGTTGGTTTGGAGTTTGCCACAAAAAAAGATGCTGACCAAATTTATAATAAGCTAAAAAAAGCTGGGTTTAGTTTTAAAGAGGTTCATCCGGGAGATGATAATTTTTATTTATTAGTTTAAGATCGAATAATAATGAAAAAAACAAAGAACTTTATTAATGAAGGAATTCAGACAGTCAGAGATAAAGGACCTGATATTTTTAGAAAAAGTTATCATATGTTGCCGAATATTTCTTTGATGATTGCCGCAGGAGTTATAAAAAAAGTTTCAGATGTTAACAAGCCTTTTATAACGGTAATTAATTCATATACAACACACATACCTGGTCATTCTCATCTTAATGTTTTTGGAGAATATTTAGTAAAGTCTTTGCAGAAAAAAGGATTTAATGTTTGGTACTGCAATATAGGAGGAGCTGTAGATGATGGTATTGCAATGGGTCATTTTGGCATGAAGTACTCATTGCCGTCGCGGGAGTTAATTACAGATCAAATAGAAACTATTATAGGAGCTCACCCGCCATCAGCTTGGATTGGTATCGGAAACTGCGATAAGATTGTACCTGCTATGCTTAATGCAATGGTTAGAATTGATATTCCATCAATCTATGTATCAGGAGGTCCTATGCTTGCCGGATCTGATAATACTGATCTAATTACAGTATTTGAAGGGGTAGGAAAGTTTTCGGCTGGAAAGATGAAAAAGTCAGAGTTGTTAAAACTTACAGAGTCAGCCTGCAGAACCTGCGGCAGTTGCGCAGGAATGTTTACAGCCAACTCAATGAACTGTTTAGCTGAAGCAATAGGGTTAGCTTTGCCAGGTAATGGGACAATTCCAGCCGCAGAATGGATTGATAAAAAAAACTTTAATTGGAGATTAAACCCAAGACGGTTTAAGTTGTTTGATCGGGTTGCGGACAGAATTGGTTATTTAATTGAACATAAGATTACTCCAAGTCAAATAATTGATAAACAAGCCATTGATAATGCCTTTATTTTAGATATGGCAATGGGAGGGTCAACAAATACAGTACTGCACACATTAGCTTTGGCTTATGAAGCTGGTATTAAGTATGACTTAAAAAGTATCCAACAGTTATCTAAAAAAACTCCTAATGTTTGCAAAGTATCACCATCAAGGCCAGATATTCATGTTGAAGATGTTGATCGGGTCGGAGGTATAATGGCAATATTGAAAGCTATATTAAATTACACAGAGGCTCCGTTTGATGCTAAAAAAACCACAGTAGCAGGAAAATTAATAGATTATATCAAGACAGCTCCTGATCCAGATGGAGATGTTATCAGAGTTGGCAAGAATGTTTTTTCCCAAGAAGGAGGGTTAAGGATTCTATATGGAAATATAGCTCCAGACGGCTCCGTTGTTAAAACTGCTGGAGTTGATCCTAATATGATGGTTTTTGAAGGCAGAGCTGTTTGTTTTAACAGCCAAGAATCTGCTCTTAAAGCTATTTTAAAACGCAGAATAAAAGACGGTGATGTAGTTGTTATTCGTTATGAAGGCCCTAAAGGAGGTCCCGGAATGCAAGAGATGTTGTCGCCGACATCTGCTTTAAAAGGTCAAGGTATTAAGGCCGCTCTTATTACAGACGGCAGATTTTCTGGCGGAACTAGAGGATTATGTGTTGGTCATATTTCACCTGAAGCCGCCAGTAGAGGTCCGATAGCAGTTATAAGAGATGGTGACAAGATCTTTATTGACGCCAATAAAGGAGTTTTAGAGCTTAAGGTTTCAGATAGAGAAATAAAAAAAAGACTTGCAAAACTGCCTGAATTTGAACCAAAGGTAAAACGAGGCTGGTTGTATAGATACAGCAAGCATGTTACTAGCGCAAATTATGGAGCAGTAATGGAGGATATAATAGCAAATATTAACAGTTAAATTAATCTATGAAAACAGTAAACACAACAAAAGCGCCAATGCCTGTAGGTCCATATAGTCAGGCAGTTATTGCCCAAAATTTAGTTTTTTGTTCAGGACAGATAGGGATTGATCCAAAGACTAATAAATTAGTTGATGGTTTTAACAAACAAGTTAGACAGATATTCGAAAATATAAAAAAGATTTTGCAAGTTTCCGGTTCAGGTATAAATCAAATTGTTAAGGTAACGGTTTATCTTACTAATTCAGGTGATTTTGAAACATTTAATAAAATATATGAAAACTATATTAAGCACAAGCCTGCCAGAACAACGGTATTTGTTGAAAAACTTCCTAAAAAGGCATTGCTTGAAGTTGAGGTAATAGCAATTAATGTAACTTAATATATGAAGCAAGTAAGCAAGATTATTTTTAGTTACTTCTTCTATATAGAGAATCCGAAATGCTTTAAAGAAAAATATGTTAAGGCTACTGCGACACCAGCTATTTTTAATCCTGTATTAACCCAATTTACATCTATCTTTTTTGGATAATTTATTTTTTCTAGTGCTTCTCTAGTTTTTTGTATCGCACTTAATGATTCATTACCTATGTTTTCATCACTTATTCTAGATAAAATAAAAATTATTTCTTCTCGTGTTGCAAGTCGTTTTGAGAATTTTTTTAAAAGATTAAGGAGGCCAGGTTGTTGTAAAATCTCTAAATCTTGAGTCACTTTAATGGTCAAGATTCTTGCTAAGACTTTATTTTGTAATTGTAAAAATATTTCCGGCTGATTATGTTTTAATTGTTTCAAACGCATAGAAAGATTAGTGCTTCCTATGTTCTCAAATATTTGGTCTACTTGAAATCCTCCTATCGCCATTTCCCATAATCTATCTATTTTTTCAGTCGAATTTTTAAAAATTTCTCTTTTTGATTTTTGGCGTACTGTTATATTTTCGGATCCCAAGAATCTATCCAGTTCAAGCATCGCCAAACTTATAAATTGATTTTCAGCTTGATCTTCTGTTTGGTTTTGACCTTCTAATTTTGCTGTATCATTTCTTAATGAGTAGTGTCTTCTTTGATCTATTTTTAATCTTAAAGTATTTACTGCAGTTGTCATTATAAGTTTGAAATTATTAATAGAGTCATTTAGATCTGTCTTTATTTTCATAATTTCATTGTTGATATTATCGACTTCTGAAGTTAAATTGTTTTGAATTTCCTTTAATGAGGATACTAAAGTATTATAATTCTGCAGTTCATTTTGACCTTGTTTAAATCCACCTTTGTTTTCATCACCTATTGTTTCGAAGATTTGTTTCAAAATTTGAATTTTTTTAGTATAAAAAGTTTTGTGTTTTGGGCTAAGTTGGTTGTCTTTTGATAATAATTTGTATTCGATGTTATGTAATAATTTATCAAGATCTAAATTTTCATCTATATCCACTTCTACGTTAGTTGAAGTTACTAAACCATTCAATATACTACGCTTTAAAGTTGAAAAATCTGTTCTTGAAAAAGTATTATTTTTATCATTAATTTCATTTATAAAAAGATTTATAACTTCAATAATTTCATTTTTAATCATTTCAACTTCCCATTTTTTATCTACTAATTGGTCTACTTCAGTTTTTGATGAGTTTATAAGATTTGATATAGTAGTAACAGCTATTCGCATCTCATTTCTATCAACTAATTTTTTAAAAAATGATTGTTTTTGACTTTCTTCTTGTAAATCTTTATATGCTGTCTTAAGTGATGTATTTGTTTCAATAAGTTTTTCTAAATATAGCTTATTTAAATTGTAGAATTGAGTAAAATCTATCTTTCCATTTTTAAGATTATTAAAACTTATGATAAATTTTATAAATTCTTTATTTTCTTTTGTTTTTTCTTCATTTAGAATTTCTATTAAATTATTGGCTAAATCTTGATTTATATCATTACCATTATTTATTGTAGTTTCGAATAGTAAATATTGATTTGAATATGACCGTTCATCAACACAAGATTGATTTGAAGTGATTTCATAATTAAAATCTCTTTTTTTAATGAGTTCATAATCCTTAGGTTCCATGATATTTTACTAACTGAATAATTTTTCAAGTTTTAGTTTTATTTGTTGTTGTTTTTCTTCATCTTGGAATTTACTTCTGTATTTTTCATAGATTGTTTGTGCAAAGCTGTAGTCTTGAGCCAAACTTGAAAGTTCAGCTAAAATTGCATCTTTATTTTCAGCTAATTCAAGAAAATATAGAAACTCTGAGGCTATATCAGAGACTTCATCTTGATTAATTTGTTTTTGGTGAAGAGCATTGAGAATAGCATTTTTAATATCGTCATAAAGTTGGTACTTTAATTTTATAAACTCTTGATCTACTTTAGTAAAATTGTTGTTTTGCATATTATCAAATTAACATAATCGAATAACTTTGTCAATTTGTTAGTTGAAGTGTTTTTTTGTCATTTTTGTTTTATTAAAAGGTTTTGTTAAGTATAATATTTTTTATATCCTTGCTAATTGTTTGTTTTTTAGAATTTAAGTCTGGTTTTAAATATTTTGAAGAGATAAAACAATCAACTTTTAAACTTCACCTAAAGTTTAAAAGTTTAAATAGAATTATGTAAGATCTTTATGTATAATTGATTTTTATTATGAAAGAGTATATTTATAGTTTTGTTGATTTTATAATAAACTCTCAGTACGCAGATCTGGGTTTGTTTTTAACTGCTTTTGCTGAATCATCTTTTTTTCCTATTCCGCCAGATACACTACTAATTCCTTTGGCTCTGCTTAATCCTGAAAAAGCATTGTTTTTGTCATTTTTAACAACTATAGCCTCTGTTTTAGGTGGTGGTTTTGGTTACTTTATTGGTTATAAAGGTGGTAGACCAATTGTGTCAAGGTTTGTCTCTGACGAAAAACTTTATAAGGTTAAACAGCTCTATAATAAATATGATGTCTGGGCTGTTGGTATTGCGGCTTTTACTCCTATTCCATATAAGGTTTTTACTATTGCGGCTGGTTTGTTTGAACTTGATTTTAAACGATTTATAATAGCCTCTGTTTTAGGAAGAGGCGGTAGGTTTATGTTAATTGGTTTGGGTATTCATCTTTTCGGACCAGCAATAAAACCATTTCTAACCAGTAATTTGGAGGTGTTTACTATTGGCTTTGTTGTTTTATTGGTTTTTGGTTTTTGGGCTATAAATATGTTTTTGAAAAGACAGTCTCATTCTGATTCCTTGAAGCAGGAAAAATTTTAACTATTTTTTACAAAATTTAGTGTATAATATTAAAACTTATGTCAAGATTTTTGAAGTTTCAAAATAAAACATATCAAGTGGGAGATACTATTAAGGTTGGTTATAAAATTAGAGAGATTGTTAAAGGTAAAGAGAAGGAAAGGGTTCAAGATTTTGAGGGAATACTGCTTAAGGTTAGAGGTATGGATGAAAATAAAACCTTTACTGTAAGAAAAATTTCTAAATCTGGTATTGGCGTTGAAAGAATATTTCCAGTTAACTCTCCTTGGATTGATTATATTAAATTAACTAGAAAATCTACTTATCCTAAAGCAAGGGCTTTTTTTGTCAGAGGTTTGTCTGATGCTAATATCAGAAGAAAACTATATAAATCTAGACAAAAATAATTGAGGAGTTTGGGCAATAAAGGAGAACAAATTGCTTTAGATTATTTACTGAAACAGGGTTATTCTTTGGTTGTCAGAAATTATTATACTAGGTATTCTGAGATTGACTTGGTTGTAAAGAAAGATAATAGAATTATTTTTTGCGAGGTTAAGTTGCGAAAGAGTTTTGCCAAAGGTAAACCTTTTGAGTCTGTCACTAATTCAAAAGTTTCACGATTGTTAAAGGCAATAGATTGGTTTTTGATTCAAAAACCTGAGTTTGCTGAGTTTGTCAAAAGTCTTTGGGTTATTAGTATTGTTTTAATCAACAATAAGCCAGAGATTCAGGTTTTGGAGTTTGATGGTAATGGTATTTAAAAATTTAGCAGTGTTGGCAAATGTATAGACCTTCTAAACAGATCTTGGAAAATTATGCTAAGGTTTTGATTAATTTTGCTTTAAACAGCGGAAAGGGTTTAAAACCAAAGGAAGTGGTTTTTCTTGATTTTGAAGAATCTGCAAAAGATCTTGGGCTTGAGGTTTACAAAAGAATTATTTTAACCGGCGGATACCCTATTGTCAGGATGTATGATGAAAAATTTAGTCGCGTGTTTTTTGAATTGGCAAGCATTGATCAAATTGAGTTTGCTCCTAATGAGTATTATAAAGGTCTGGTTAAGACAATAGATCATAGAGTATCTATATTATCCAATAAAGACCCGCTTTATTTAAAAGGAGTGCCGGCTGAAAAATTAGTGGCTGCCAATAAATCTGCGTTATTGTTGAAAAAACTAATGTTTGAAAAAGAAGATGCCGGCAAGTTTACCTGGACATTAGGTTTATATGGAACAAAAAAACAGGCTGATCAGGCCAAATTGAGCCTTGAAGACTATTGGAATCAGATTATAAAGGCTTGTTTTTTGAATGACTCTGATCCGGTCTCACACTGGAAAAAAGTATTTAATGATTTAGAAACAATCAGATTAAAACTTAACAAATTAAATATTAAAACTATTAAAGTTAGTGCCAAAGACACTGATTTAGTCATTGGTTTGGGTAAAAAAAGATTGTTTGCAGGCGGAAGCGGTAGAAACATCCCATCATTTGAGTTGTTTACATCTCCAGATTGGCGTTTGGTTGAAGGCAAGGTTTATTTTGATCAACCATTATACAGATTTGGCAATCTGTTGCAAGGTATATACCTTGAGTTTAAAAAAGGCAGAGTAATAAAGGCTAAGGCCAAAAAAAATGAGAAGCTGTTAAAGCAAATGATTAAGCAAAAAAACGCAGATAAAGTAGGCGAGTTTTCTTTAACAGATAAAAGGTTTTCTAAAATTGATAAATTTATGGCAAATACCTTGTACGATGAAAACTTTGGGGGTAGATTTGGTAATATGCATTTAGCTTTGGGTTCATCGTACCATGATTGTTTTGCAGGTGATCCTAAACAACTTAAAAGCAAAGATTGGCAGAAACTTGGTTTTAATGACTCTGTCGAACATACAGATATTGTTCAGTCTCATAATAGAATAGTAAAAGCAGAGCTATCAAATGGAGTAGAGCTGGTTTTATATAAAGACGGAAAGTTTTTAATTTAAAACAAGATAAGCAAGATAGCCTAAATAAATAAGAATTAACAAAGCTCCTGATCGTTTTTTAGTTTTCCAGTTTTGGATCATAAAAACAAATAATATAACAAAAGCCGATAAAAAAAGTAAAGCTATACTGGCGTTGATATTTTCATTGGTTACATAAATGGTTTTATTTATACCGTTGATTAAAAAATAAATTGAGTAAGGTAGACCTATGCCAATTAGAATATCAAAGATATTTGATCCAATTCCATTGGTTATTGCCATATCTGAATAACCTCTTTTTGCTACAGCAATAGATGATAGTAAATCAGGTATAGAGGTTCCGATCGATAAAATAGTTAACCCTATAATAGCAGGAGAGATTTGAAGATTATTTGCTAATGCAAGAGCTGACTCAATCATAAGATGTGTTAATAGAGTAATTAGTCCGATTGATACTGTAAATTTATACAACAGATTAGAGTTTAAATTCAAAATAATATCAATCAGTTTGGATAGATTTTTTGAGATAAAAGACGCGTCTGTAGTTGTTTCTATTTCTTCTAATGCAAGTTCTTTGGTTCTGTATTTAAAGATTTTGTTCCAGATCTTGACTAAATATAAATAAACAAGATAAATAATCAATAAAATGATTGATTCTGAAACAGTTAATTTGCTATCTTTAAACATAAAAAACAGGAGTACTATAACTACAATATAAAATCCTGTGTCGCGAAGTATAGGATAATGTGTTAGTTTTACTCTTCTAATAAGGAGACTAGCTCCTGTTATAACTAAGATATTAAAGATCGCAGAACCCACTATAGTTCCTATGCCTAAACTGGGTACTTTATCAGTTCTTAAAATTGTAAGAAGCATGTCAATAATTCTGGCATACTGCTTCCAATTGCCATTAGTGTTGAACCTGTTGCTTCTGATGATAGATTAAGTTTTTTACCTAGTTGTTCGAGTATGGGTACAAAATAATAATCTGTTATAAATTAAGTAAATAAAATATAATAATTAATTCTATAGTTTTTATTATTGTAACTGGCATTTTTTAGAATCAGATACTTATAATCTGCTTATCTACTTTGATCAGTTTTATTTTTATGACATTAAGTTTCATAAGCAGTTTGAACACAAGAAATATTATTGGCAGTGAGATAAAATAAAAAAGTCTTGTGATTATTGAAACAGCAAGGTAGATAATAAAAGATGTAATTGCTGAAATTATCAATCTATACTCAAGGGATAAATTATTTATTCGTTCAATTATTTTAGGTATTAAGTATTCTATAGCAGGATATATATCTATATCTCCGTTTTCATCTATAGTAATTTTTTCTAAAGGTACTGTTAGTTTGTTTGTCCCAAAACTTTGTCTTATTTCTCCTTCCAAAAGAGTTTCTATTGTTTCGTCAAGCAGAATTTTTGCGGCTGTTTTTTTATCTTCAATACTAAGTTTTTGTTCTAAATCTTTTTCTATTGTTTTTTCCAGTAGCTGATTAAACTGTTGATTTACTATTGGTTTGACTGGTTCTAATATTGTTTTTAAAGAATCCTCAGTTACTAGATTTTTTTCTGTTGTATATTGATTTGTCTGATAAAAAACTATTATAGTTATTAATGCAAGCAAGATATTGAAACTTAATTTGAGTAGTGGTGACAAAATTTCAATAATGTTGATTTTGACATAGTTGTCTGATTTTTTTTTAAGCTGTTTGTTTAATGTGTTTAGTAAATAATAAAAAATTAAGAATAACCCTGATATTAAAAAAATTGATTTAGTTTTTATTAAAAAAGGCAGGCTAAAACTTGTTGAGGCTAGTGTAAAAGCGATTCTTTTATTGCGTTTGAGACCGAAATCTAAAATTAAAACAAAGATCATAAAGATTATCCAGAAAAATAAAGATGCTAAAATTAACCAACCATTGTTAATAATAAGGGTTCTGCTTAAAGGGTAGAGATTGAGATTAGCCAGAATAACACCTTCTACAAAAGATATCAAAGAAAGTAATGATGTCAGAAGATATTTTTTGGTGGCATTAGGGTTTAGTTTGAACATATATAAAGACATTGTATCAAAACATAAAAAAATAAATAATTAAGACACAAAGTCCAGATTGTTATTTGTTATAACAAAAGCATAAAAAATGTGTTATAGTTCAAAAAAATTCAAGATTTAAACTTCAACATTATGGGACTCGTGCTTTATCCTTATTTTAGCTGAGTTTTTGCTATTTAAGGCTTTTTATAAAGCCTTAAATGTTTTATATGTGTAATTTTAAATGTTTTTTGCGGCTTTTGCGACTCTTAATTAAGAACAAAGGATAGCTTGAATTGTAATTATAAATTATGTAGACTATATCAACTTTGTTAGATATGAAGGTTAAAGATATTTTAAAAACAGATGGTATAATAAAAACAACACCAGATGAGACTTTATCTGCTGTACTATCTAATCTGCCATCATCTCATTCTGCGGCATTTGTTTTTGAATCCAATGATTACAAAAACTATCTGGGTGTTGTAAGTCCGTACTATACAATGATTCGAACATCTTATCCGCCTGAAACAAAGGTAGAGACAGTTATTTTTCACTGTCCAAAACTTTCTGTTGATGATGAACTTAAAGAGGCTGTTAGGCTCATGAATGAATCTAAGATTCATTATCTGCCTGTCTTTAATAGCAAAATGCAGTTTGTTGGCATTGCCACAGCAAGAAGGGTTATGCGCAAACTCTTAGATGATAATTTATTAAATATTAGTATTGCAGATATCCTTGCTAATAAGAGAACATTATTGACAATAAATGAAAACAAACAAGTATCAGAAGCTCTATCCATTTTTAAATCTGAAAAAATATCAAAGTTAGTTTGTGTAGATGATCATAATCATTTAAGAGGAGTCTTAACTTATTATGATCTTATTACTTTAGGACTGAGTCCTAAATTTAGAATCAGTTATGGAGATAGGGCAGGTAATAGGCAAAAAGATTGGCAGATGCCAGTAAAAAATCTAATGAAAACATATGTGTTGACTTTAAAACCTTCAGATACTCTTTCTTTAGCGGCCCAGATGATTTTAGATAAAGAGATTGGAAGTATTGTTGTTGTAGATAATAACAAAAAACCAGTTGGCATAATTACGACAAAGGATATTATCTCAGTTATTTTGTCCAATCAACCTAAACAGTATGCAGATATTGATATAAAAGGCATTCAAGGACAGGATCTAAAATCAGTTCAGATTTTTATAGATAGATTGATAAAAAAAGCTCAAAAAAAAGATTTTACCTTTAGTTTTTTTGCTGAGAAAGATGGAAAAGTTTTTAAATTAAAACTTCAGATTTTGATTAAAAATGAAACAAAATTTTTTAATCAAGAAGGTAAGAATTTATCAGAACTTATCTCTAAATTAGATAAAGCGGTTGAAGAATTAATATAAGGGTTTGTTACTTGGTTTAGATACCCTTTTAAAGATAAATTTGTAAAAAAATAGTATTCCTATAATTACACCGAACCAGAGAGTTATTAGTCTAAAAAGCAGGGTTATAAAACCTGCAGTTGTTGTATCTGCTTTGAGAAATAAAGTGATAAAAGATACCAAGGAACCTTCTGCAATACCGATGCCTCCTGGTATCAAAACAAAAAAACCTGCAATAGACGAAAAGGAAAAAACAAAAAAAGAAAATGCTAATATTTTTAGTCCACTAAAGCCAAAGTAGTTTAGTATCAAATATAATGCATAAGACTCAAATGTCCAAGCCAATAATGACAAAACTAGAGAATTTGCAATAACTTTGAATTTAATTAGTTTTTCTGAGTTTGAGAAAAATATAATTAATGATTCAAGTAGCCTAAGTTTAGGCAGTTTGTGTTCAAATCTCTTTACAATATTAACAATGTTTTTTCTATAATGAAAAATAATATAGAGTAAAAACAGGGGAGCTATAGAGAAGATAAACAAAAATGGTATACTGCCTAAAAAATAATAGACTCCGATACTGCCTAGAATAAGCATAGCAATGCCATCCATAAATCTTTCCAGTATTAATACTGGTATAAATTTAAATAGTTTTTCATTAGTTTGTTTTTTTAATAAATAAGCCTTAAGAATTTCTCCGGATTTGCCTGGAGTTAGAGTCATAGAAAGAGTTGACATAAAAATTATAAAACTCTGTTTGTAGCTAACCTTTGTGTTAATTGTTTTAAGATAATAAAAAAATCTTAGTGATCTGAAAATATAGTTTATAAATGAGAGTAGAATTAACAAAGGAAGCAATAACCAGTTAAACTGACTACTTAGTTGTAAAAGTTGTTTAATATCTAGGAATAAAGCTCCAAATGAGTATACAATTATTGCCAGAACTGTAAATAACAAAATCTTTCGTTCCTGCTTTACTGGGTCAAAATTTTTGATAATGTTAATTTTTGACATTATTTGATATTATATTAAATTGTTAGCAAAAACAATAAAAAAAATTATGAAGATATTAATTACAGGAGCCGCTGGTTTTTTAGGATTGCATCTTGCAAAGTATGCAGATAAGTTAAATTGGGTGAATAAGGTTTACCTGTATGATATCGCTGAGTTTGATAAAAAAGATTACCCTAAGAATAAATCTATTTTTATTAAGGGTGATGTAAGAGATAGAGAGTTGTTAGGTTATTATATTTCCCAATCTGATTTTGTTATTCACTCTGCCGCGGCTTTACCTCTTTGGAAAAAATCAGATATTTTTGAGGTCAATATAACAGGAACAGAAAATGTTTTGGCACTAAGTTTAGAGCATGGCATAAAAAGAGTAGTTTATATCTCATCTACTGCAGTTTACGGCGTTCCTGAAAAACATCCTATTGAAGAAACTGATCCTCTTGAGGGTGTTGGATATTATGGCATCTCTAAGATAGAGGCTGAAAAGCTATGTAATACTTTTATCAAAAAAGGTTTAAACTGCACAATAGTCAGACCTAAAACATTTGTTGGACCATACCGTTTAGGTGTTTTTGAGATATTGTTTGATTGGGTCTATGATGGCAAAAAAATACCAATGATAGGAGATGGGAGCAATAGATATCAATTGCTTGATGTGGCTGATTTGGTTGAGTGTGTTTATCTATTTCTAAAGGATTGGCAAAGACAGGATTATAATGATGTTTTTAATGTTGGAGCTAAAAAATTCTTTACAGTATCTGAAGATCTAAAAGCCTTGTTTGAGTTTGCAGGCTCTGGTTCTAGTCTTTTATCTTTTCCTGCTGGGTTTGTCAAGTTTTTTTTGGCTTTGTTTTATAAACTAAAACTATCTCCGCTGTATCCATGGGTATATGCGACAGCAGATAAAGATTCGTTTGTTTCTATTGAAAAAATAGAAAAAGTACTTAGTTGGTCGCCAAGATACTCCAATGCTGATGCTTTAATCAGAGCATATAAATGGTATCTCAAGCATAGAGATGAGATTAAGGCCAAAGGGGCTGGAGTAACACACAGAGTTGGTTGGAAGCAGGGAGTTTTAGGCGTTATTAAAAGGTTTATGTAAACCTAAATATTTAGGTATTTATTGCTTATTTTAAAGATCTGAAAGATAAATTTCTAAAGTTTTAGTGTCTTTTACCGTTTATTTTTCTTTTTCAAAGATAATAACCCTAGGATGATCATAAACAGTAAAGGATTCATCTGCTGATTGATCATTTAAAGTAAATGAGATATTTGTAAATGGAATTTTCCATTCAGGATAATTGACAAATTCTGCAGACAGTTTAAATTTAATGGTTTCAGATGGCAAAAAAAGTTTGCCAGTTGTAAATAATTGAGTATAATACTCAGCTGTTTTGGGATAGCACTTTTTGTGTTTTTGGCAATCAGATAGTTTTAAAAGAGGAGTGTAAAGTCTGTTTGAAGCTAAAATTAGATAATCTGCCTTTTTTAGTTCTTGTTCAATTATTCTCCATTTGGTTGTATTATCTGGCAGTTCATAGATAGGTAGTGTAACAAACTGATATCTTTGAGGCAAAAAACTTGGAAGTTGATCATCCCAGTGTTCAATAGCTAGTGTTTTGCCTTCAGGAATATTTTCGTGAATCCATAAACTTGCTTGAATTCTTGTATTTGGCTTTTTGTAAATGTTTAAAAATCCTGTTAAAAAAATAGTTTGAATTATTATAAAAACAAGAAAAGATCTTTTGGCCCAGATAGACACTTTTCTGTCTTTATAATCTATAGCTAAAAATGCAAATACAGCAGTAAAAGCTAAAAAAGGATAGATCGGCAACATATATCTCATAAACTTTACTGCTGATCTTCCTATGATTAAGAAATAAGTTAAATAAAAAACTAAAAAAACCAATTCCTGAAGCCTCTTTTTATTGTCTCTGGTTCTTAGGGAGTAGATTGTGTACAGTATTGTGCCGATAAATGAAAAACTGCTTAATATTGGCCCCATTCCCCAGTAAAAAATATTTTTCAAATAATAAAGATAAGGCATTGTATTAACATACTGTAGTGTATATGGGAAAACATAAGGATCAGAGTTCATCTTTAGTTGGTTAAGTATATCGGTTTTAAATCTCGTAAAATCTAAAAAAGCATAGGGCATAAAAACATAAGCAGATATTATAAATAAACCTGATGATATAAAGATTTTTTTAAGTATAGGTTTGATCCTTTTTTTATTGTGGTAAAGTAGGCTTGCCCAAAGAATTATAACTGAGATTATCACAAAAACAACTCCTGAAATTTTTGTAGTTATTACTGCAGACCAGGATATTGGTAACAGATAAAAACTGTTACTGCTAAGATTTTTTTTAGATAAGGTTTTTATGGTTAAATAAATAGTTAATGTGCAAAAAAGGGTTAAAAAAACATCAGAGATAAAAAAATGAGAATTCTGAATTGTAAAAAAAGTAAAAGCATAAGTTAAAGCTACTGCAGAAGCCCAAAAGTCTAAGTCTTTAATTTTTTTAATATTGGAAAAAATCAAGTAGCTGATTTTATATACTATGATTATAGTTAAACTGTCTGCAATTGTTGATAGCACTCTTGCCAAGAGTACTAAATTTGAGAGATTATTAAAATCTATTCTGGTTATAAAACCTACGAGATCTGCTGTTAGTCTTAAAATATAAATAGGTAAAGAACCATAATTAAAAAAATTAGGGTTCCAGTTTTCAAATAATTTTAAACTGGCAGTAACAAACATCAGCATTCGCTCATCGGGGTGAAATAAAAATCCGTTATCCCAGTTTAGGTATAATAGCCTTATAAATAAGGCTATGATTATCACAACCAATAATCTAATTGAAAAACTTTTTTTAGTTTTAAAAATGCTGATGTTTTTTAATCTTATTTTTGCTTGTTGTATAATCTTTGTGACTTTGTTTTTGTAAGTCATAAATAAATTATAACTGTATTTAGACTCTTGTGTTGTTTTGTTTTATAGCTATATTTAGTTGAATAAAAGTATATAATAATAATTATGCCAATATTTACTAATTTTGGAGGTTTGCAGGTATTTACACAAGGATTATTTATTGTATTAGGTTTGTTTTGGGCATTATTTTTTATTTGGCAGTTAATTGCTTTGACATCGTATTCTGAAGAAAAAATTTTTGATCTGATTTTTTTAAGTATTTTTTCAGGTTTGTTTTGGGGTAGAGTTGCCTACTTTGTTTTTAGTGTTGAAGCTATTTTTAGTCCATTGAGGTTTATTTTAATAAATGGATATCCGGGATTTTCTTTTTACGGAGGTTTGTTTGGCGGCTTGCTAACTGCTTATATTTTTTGCGTTGTAAAGGGATTTAACTTTTTTGAGGTTATGGATTATTTATCTGTCGGTTTTTTAACTGCATTTGGTTTTATTATCTGGGGAAGAGGTATTTCTGGAGAGCTTGATCTTTCAAGATTTGATAATCTTGTGTCAACTAGTTATTACTCTGTTGTAAATCATTTTGTGCCTTTGTATGTTTTGATCGGGTTGTCTTCGCTAATTTTTGCTTTTTTAAGTTATAGAATTTTGATGAGTATTCGCAAAGAGTTTTTTCCTGTAGGAATTTCCTTTGTCTTTAGCATTTGGTCAGTCTCATTGTTAAATTACTTTATCTCTTTTTTTGAAGATAGCAGTCTTTATTTGATAAATGATTTGAAGTTTAATCAAACAGTCTCTTTATTTTTAGTCTTGACAAGTAGTATAATATTTGTTTATTATTTTAGGAGTAAAATTTTTGAAATTGTAAGTTTTTATTTTGGATATGTCAAAAACAGATTTCAATCCAGAGGAACTGGAAAAGATAAAACAAAGACTGATTAAAGAAGAGAAAAAAATTCTTGATGATATAAAAGATTTGCAAAAAGCAGATCCTTTTGCAGATCCAGAGAGATTGCTTGATAATGAAGATGATGAAGATGCTAGGGAAGAGGTTGAGCATGAAAATATTGAAAGCCAGATTAAATATCTTAAATCTACTTTAAGAGATATTAGAACTGCTCTTGATCTAATAGAGAAAGGTCAGTATGGCATTTGTCAAATGTGTGGCAAAGCTATTGAGAAGCAAAGGCTGAAACTTATACCTTATGCAAGACTATGCGTCTCTTGTATGAATAAACTAGAGCAATAACTGGCAACAACACTTTTTTGTTGCTATAATGAAAATATTTAATGTCTGAACTGCATAGCACAAATATTTTTGGTGTATTTTTATTTTTGGCTTTTCCTTTAATAGGAGCTGTATTGGCTGTTAGATTAAGGACAACTCCAATTTTGGGTTATATTATAGGAGGTTTTGCTTTAGCTCATGTTTTAAACAGATTTTTACCTGTAGCCAATCTTGATTTTTTAGGCAATATTGGCTTAATATTATTGCTTTTTACAATAGGACTAGAGGTTAATCTAAATTTTATAAGCAAATATGGCAAAAAAATAATACTGTTGGGATTATTGCAGATTAGTCTTTCTTTTGTTTTATTCTTTATCTTATTTACTTTATTGTTTGGTTATAATACCTCGCTGTCTTTAATATTGTCTTCAGCCTTTAGCATCTCTTCTACAGCAGTTGTGGCCAAACTATTGCAGGAGAAAGCAGAAGAAACTTCTTTGCTTGGAAGCTTAAGTCTGGGTGTTTTAATAATCCAGGATCTGGCATTGATACCATTACTTATTTTGTCGCAGTCTTTATCGGGTGATGTTAATGTTGTTGCTGTATTGCAACAGTTGTTTTTGCAGTTATCCAAAGCTGTAATTGTAATTGTTTTAATTTATTATTTAGGGTTAAAAATTGTCCCTAGGCTCTTTGATTATTTTGCTCAGTTTAATAGAGAAATTTTGAATCTGTTTACAATAACATTTGTGGTTTTTAATTTGTATTTATTTAATCTGTTACATTTGCCAACATTGGTTGCGGCTTTTTTGGCAGGCGTTGTGTTAGCTCAAACCTTGGAGCATCAACATATTTTTTCTGAAATAAGACCTTTTAGAGATTTTTTCTCAATTCTATTTTTTTCATTGCTTGGAATAAGTTTTTCTTTTAGCGGTTTTTCTCAGATTGCGTTTACAGCTAGTATCTTTGTTCTTGTTATTTTTATAGTGAAGGTTGCTGTCATTGTTTTTTCTAGTCTTTTGCTTAGGTTTCATTCTAAGACTGCCTTTGGTTTAGCTGTTAATCTTTTTCAGGTAGGAGAAGGAGCTTTTATAATTTTAACCTCTACAAAAATTATTCCAGAGACTGTTTACTCTTCGTCTGTGTTGAGTGTAATTTTGTTGTTGGTGTTAACACCATTTGCTATAAACAACAGAGATCTTTTTTATGCAAAGATTAAAAAACTTTTACAAAAACATTTTAGACCCTTGTACAATTTAATCTCTGTAAAATTTGATAGAGAGATTCCTAATATTGATTTGCTTAATCTTAATAATCATATTGTTATATGTGGTTATGGTCGTGTTGGTTCTTATGTTGGCAGAGCCTTGCAATTGGTTGGACAAGACTTTATAGCGGTTGATTCAGATATTTCAATTGTCAAAAAAGCTAGATCAAAAGGAGTTAATATAATTTATGGAGATCCTACTAATCCAGATGTATTAGATTATCTTCAGATTGAGACAGCAAGAATTTTAATAGTTGCAGTTCCCAGCAGATTTGATCAAGAAACTATTATAACTACTGCCAAAAAAATTAACCCTAGTATTAAAATCTTCAGTAGAGTTCATTCTGAGTCAGATATGCACAGGTTTAAACAATTAGGAGCTGATATTATTATTCATTCAGAGTTTGAGGCTTCTTTATCAATAGTTCGTAGGATTTTGTTGATGATGAATCTATCTAAAGATGATGTAAAAAGCAAAATGGTTAGACTCAAGATCGAACACTGGTTATAATCAATTATATAATGAGAAAATTTTTTCTATCAATATCAGCCATTACAGTAGTTTTAATCTCGTTTTTTGTTTTAAAAATAAAACAGTTAGACAGTTATTATAAAGCAAAAGGAAGAATAAATTTTTTAGTTTATAGTCCGCAGTTTTATGTTTACAGTTATGACCTAGTTAATACTGTAGATTATTTGATAAAACTTGAAACTAATTTAAAGTTTGATATTGCCGGAGGGTTCGGGCTTTATGAGATAGGATCAGTAGGTAAGATAGCTTATCTTGAAAAAAACAATGATATTTTGTTAAATGCTTTTTCAAGTTTGTTAGGTCTGCCTATTGATTTTTATTTTTATAAAAACACTAATCAAATATATAGAGATTTTAGTCAAGATAAAGTTGCTGTTTTAAGACTTTGGGATGTTTGGAGTCTTAATTCTAACCTTAATTTTATTGAAAAGATTTATTTTTTGACTAAACTTGTTGATATCAATAAAAGAAACCTTAAGGTTTTGTCGTTAAATAGATTTGTTAATAAAGAAGGGGTTATAGATAATGATCTGTTGTCAAATGATCTTCAAGGCGTTTTCTATAGTAATCTTTATTCTAAAGAAGATAAGCTGATTGTAATTTACAGTTGGAATTATCTCTCTGGCCAGAGATTAAGTAAAGTTTTAGAAGGTATTGGGTTGAATGTTTTTACAGTTAGTAAATCTGTTGAGAATTTGTCAAATTGTTTAGTTGTTGAAAATGGAGTAGGGGAAAGGTCTAGAACTGCGGAGTTCTTAATCAAATATTTTAATTGCGAGTATCAGATTGACCCTGATAATAAAGATGACTTTGTTGATATTGAGTTTTATTTAAATAATTTGGTAGAACAATGGAAGTAACAGGCATTATAAAGCTGATATTTATCTCATTAACCATTGGTCTTTTAACTGCTGTAATTGAGGTTGTCAGAGAAGTATATAAAGATGAAAAAAAGTTAAGAAGTATTAAGAAGTTTGTTGCGAGAATCGTCTTTTTTAAAGATGGTATCAGAATTTACTCATCTTCATCTTCGTCTGAGTCTGATGAGAAAGCCAGAGTAGAGGATAGCTCGTCGCTTTCTTCATAATTATCAAGTTCTTCGGCCATTTCTTCTATTTCATCTGGTTCTTCATCATCTAAATTTTCATCATCTTCTTCGTCATCTTCATCGTTATCATATTCTTCATTAGTATCTTTTGTTAATATTTTTTCCAAATTTTCAATGTTTTTGTGAAGATCTTCTGGAAAAGAAATAAATCTTTTTAATTTTGATCCTTTTGACACCTCTTTTATAAAAACAGTGACTTCTTTTAGATTAACTTCTTTAATATAGACTTCGTATACTGACCCTGCATTTAAAAATAGGATTAATCTTTTTGATAAATCATCTGGTAGAGCTCCTATATACTCATCTTCATCGTTTCTTATTTCTACGCGTCTTTTTCTTATATTTATATTTACCTTTTCTCCGATATTTAGCTTGGCCAAAACATTTTTTTGACCTAAATTTACAACTTTAATTGTTTTTGTTTTTCCAGGAACATCTGTAAATAAGTTAGGGTCAAGTTTTAGATTGTTTGAGTTAATAGATTTTTTTTCTTTTAATAAAATATTTATCTGTTTAATCTTTTCTTTGGCTATTGTGTTGTGAGGTTTTAGCTCTAAAATCTTTTTATAAACAGTTTTGGCTTTGTTAAAATCATTGATCTGAAAAGACGCAAAGCCTAATCTTAGTAGCGCGTCAATATTGTTTGGATCAGACTCCAATATCTGTTCATTGTATTTTATAGCTTGGCTCCAGTTGTTTTCTAGAGCTGATTGTATGGCTAACTGTTCTAGCTGTTGAGTGGTCATAGACTTTGATAATTTATGAGTTTAAGTATATTTTTTTTGAGTTAGATGTCAAGCGAATTTTTATTTTGTATCTTTAGCTGATTTTGATTTAAGTTTATAATATAATTGCATAAGTTTTTAAAAGTCAAATTATATACTTTTATGGCAGGGCATTCAAAATGGGCGCAGATTAAAAGAAAAAAATCTGCTAATGATCAAAAAAGAGGTCAGATTTTTTCAAAACTTAGTAGAGAGATTAGTTTGGCTGTAGCTCAAGGAGGCGGCATAGGTGATCCTGATAAAAATATTAAGTTGCGAATGGCAATAGAGAAAGCAAAGCAAAACCGAATGCCTAAGGAAAATATTCAAAGGGCAATTGAAAAAGCAATGGGAAAATCTGGCTCTGAGGTTTCCGAGGTCTTCTACGAAGGTTTTGGGCCTTTTGGAGTGGGCTTTATTATTTATTGTTTAACTGATAATAAGAATAGGACGATCAATGAGATCAGACAGGTACTGGAGAAGTATGGAGGAAAGTTAGGAGTAACTGGATCAGTAGATTATTTATTTGAAAAAAAATCTGCTGTTTTTGTACCTAAAGAAAATGTTACTGAAGATACTTTGTTGGTTTTAGCAGAGAAGATTAATGCAGATGATATATTAACAAAGGATGATGGATATCTATTAGTTTTTCCGCTTGATCAGATGGAAAACTGTTTGCAGGAATTGCTGAACTTGAATATAACAGGTTGTGTACCTGAGTTGTACTATAAACCAGTATCACCTATGAAGTTGTCAGAGGAGCAGAGATCAACTATAGAAAACTTGACAGCTGATCTAGATGATCTTGACGATGTTCAAAAAGTGTTTAATAATGCAGATATTGTTTAAATATGATTAAATATCTTAACCTTGTATTTGGGTTTATCTATAAGAATCTTTTAAAAATCAAAAAAAGATATAGAGCTGTAATAGCCTCAATACTGCTTACATTGCTGTTTTTGTACTCAACTTTTTTTCAAAGGGAGTATTATTTATTGTTTTTGCTTATTTTTTTAGTTTCTGTATATTTGTTAACTTACTTTGTAATACTTGAGTCTATAAATGGAATAGAGTGGTTTATGTTGTTTGTTATGCCTGTTATGATAAGTTTGAGTTTTTATTTATTTTATTTTTTGTTTCCAGGCAGATGGTTGACAAGGTTTCCGTTTATGATTGTGTTCGGATTGGCAATGTATGCTGTTTTGCTTGCCAATAACATCTTAAACACTACTGTTGAAAAGAATATTCAGTTATATAGAGCTGGTTTTGCTATTAATTTTTTGTTAATGAATGTAGTATCTTTTTTATTTGGAGTAATAATTTATTCTTTATATAGAGGTCCAATTTTTATAGCAGTAGCTGTTTTTGTTTTAAGTTTTGTTTTATCATTGCAGTTCGTTTGGAGTATTCAGTTGGGTGATAAATATAGTCTTAGCCAGGTGATTATTGCTTTGGTAATTGCTTTATTAACAACAGAGGTTGCTGTTTTAGCTAGTTTTGCTCCGATGACTGAGGTTTTCTTCGGAATTTATATTAGCTCCTTTTTGTATTTTATATCTGGACATATGTACTTGTTTTTAGAAAACAAAATTTATCCTGAAACAACGCGTGAATTTAAAGTCGTTATTTTTCTTCTTTTTATAATTCTTTTGTTTGCTGCAAAGTTTTAAAATAACTATTTTATATTTATAGTAAAAGCAGATTTGATATCTGCAACCTTTAAAATAGAGGAGAGGGGAGTAGAGTAACGGTCGTGAATTTAGCCATAAAATTACGGTCGTAAAAAAACTACAGGTCTTATCTTATCCTGAAAAACTATAGGATATTTATGTCCGTTCGTAAGTATTATTTGTTTTAGGCTTTTGCATCAATGAAAAAATATACATAAGATGTGTAATTTTGCTGGTTTTAGACCTTTGCAAAGGTCTAAAACCATTTAAAGGCCCAGACTTAGAGTGTAGTAAAGATTTGTGGATAACTTGGCGTTTATTGTTAGTTTCAACTTAAGTAGAATCTGGTTTTAAATTGTAATGAAATTGCAAATAAATATATGTTAAAGATTTGTTATTAGAGAAAATAATCCTTTTAAAAGAATTATTACTGTTTTTTAGTTCTCTGATTGACTGATGTCTAAAATATATAAAAAGACCTTAGAGAACAAAAATTTATATAGTCGTAAATTGTATCTTTTACGACATAAATTGTGGTTTTTGGTAGAGGAGTGAGTTTTAAAAGTTTTTTTGATCTCATCATTATTTTTGTTTTAAAATAATTTATTTTTTTAGTAAGCTTTGTTTTTGTTTTATCTATAGATTAAAAATCCAATTTGCTTCTCTAAACTTGTTGTTCTGTTTTAATTAAAATGTCGCATTTATTATTTATGTTGTTTTTTAAGGATTTGTCTCTAAAATCTTCTTCTCTGCTTTTTTTGCAACTTAGATTAGAGTTTTCATTCGTTTTTATTATCTAATTTATTTATTATTATTGGTTTATATCAAAAATGCTTAACTTTAGAGGTAGGTTTATATAGCTTTATTAATAAAAATCGATTATAAGGCAAATTTTAGCCATTTTTGTTTTTGGGTTGTTGTGGCAGTCTAAACATTATGATAAGCTCTATTTTTAGATTAAAATATTAGTTTAGCTTAAAAAAACATTTTTTTATTATAAAATTTAAGAGTTGTGATAAATATATTAATTTGTTTTGTTTAAAATTTGTAATTTTAGTTATAAAGAAGTGGATAGTATTAAAATCAGAGGAAAAAATGTTTATTTGCCAATTTTCTTTCCTGATGCAACCAGAGGTGTTGTTAGATCATTAGATGCTTTGGATATATTAAACTGTGGTCTTGATGGTGTTTTAGTAAATACTTATCATCTTTATAAATATCCTGGAGATGATTACATTGCCAATATTGGCGGCATTTCTAAATTTATGAATTTTAAAGGTTTGTTTGTTTCTGATTCTGGCGGGTTTCAGATTATGAGTTTAATTTATAAAACAGGCAAAGGAAAAATTACCAAAGAAGGTGTTAAATTTGATAAGATGCTGTTGACTCCTGAAAAATCTATAGAGATTCAGTTTAATTTAGGCACAGATATTATTATTGCTTTAGATTATTTTACAGATCCTAAAGCTAATTTAGACGAGATTGAGACGAGTGTCAAGATAACTACAGAATGGGCTAAAAGATGCAAAGATGAGTATGAAAAACAGATAGAATGTCGTAAATTAAAAAAGGGTGGTAGGCCTTTACTTTTGGCTGTAATTCAGGGCGGTAGGTCAAAGAAAATGAGAGAAAAATCTGCTAATGATCTTTTGAAGATCGGTTTTGATGGATATGGTTTTGGAGGTTGGGTCATAGACGAGCATGGTAAACTTGATTATGAGATTAGCAAGTTTAATGCTAAATTAACTCCTGATAGTAAAATTAGGTTTGCTTTAGGTGTCGGAAAACCAGAAGATATTGTTAAATGTTTTGGTTTTGGTTATCATATGTTTGATTGCGTTTTGCCAACAAGGGATGCTAGGCATAAGCGATTATATGTGTATCGGACCTCAGATCTTGATGAAATTTTATCTTCTGACAATTTTTATAAATTTTATTATTTACAAAGAGCTAAATATCTTGACCAAGAGTTTTTTTTTAAAAAAATAGATAAATTTTGTGATTGTCTAACTTGCACTAACTATACTCTTCCCTATTTGACATATCTCTTTAAGATAAATGAAACTTTAGCTTTTAGGTTAGCGACTATTCATAACTTAAGGTTTTATACAAAGTTAATATCCTATTTGCGAAGTCTTAATATAAGTCATTAATTCATAAGTTATCAGGTCTTTTTTTTTCTAAATCTTTTAACTTAGTTTTGTAATCAACTATTCTTACTTCTAAGATGAAAGTTATTGTTGCTAAACCTTCATCACTGTATCTAAAGCTAAGAGTGATTTTGACATACTTTGTTCTTCGTATTCGGATATCAAAAAAATCACCAAACATCTCTCCATAAACTGGAAGGCTGTTTTTTGACAATAGCTCTATTAGGTTTCTTTTTATTTCTTGTATACTTTGTCTGTTTAAAATGACAGGCATATTAAAATTATCTGATCTTATGTAATGTTTTTCTGGATTAAGATCGGGGTTTAGTAGAGAATTACAATAAAACTGATTTATAATTTGATAAATAATGTTTGTTATGTGTTCTTTTGGTTTATTACGCTCAAACTGACCTTCTGGTGATCTTCTAATCATATGATATTCTAATCATAATGGTAATGATAATTCTTGTGGTGAGTTTATCATTAATATACATATGTTTATAAATGTTTGTAACTCTTCAATAAATGTATGGTCCTTGTCTTTAAATTTTTGTATTATTAAATCTGCATTATTTCTGGCATGGTTGAAGTCATTCATAATTGGTATATAACCTAGTTGTTTTGCTTTATCTTTTTCCATATCATCAAGAGATAAGCTTTGAAAGTATAATAGGTTAAATATATTATTAAGACAATTAAATTTGTTTTCTAGAAGGTTAGATTGATTAGGGTTTTGACAGGAGATGTAAAAAAGATTGAGATACTCTTGAAACTGTTGAATTATTTGATTTCTAATATCATCATTAAAAGGTAATCTGTTGAGAAAATCAAAGAGCCAGTCTTCATTAAAAATATTCTCATTTAAGTTGTTGGCACATTTTCTGATAAAATCTATAAATGGGGGGATTTCTTTAGCTTGTCTTTGTTCTGCTTTTGAAACAATTTTTCGGTATTGTTCTAAACTAGATGGTAAACTCTCTTTATCCATTTTATTTATTACTTGGGCAGTCTGTTCAGATAATCTGTTCATCTGTTAATATCTCTATCACTTAATTTTAGATTATTGATTTTTAGATTTCAATTGTCTTTAGTTTGCTGTTTAGGTAA
The DNA here is from genome assembly GCA_026004415.1 of Patescibacteria group bacterium. Classification (GTDB taxonomy): domain Bacteria; phylum Patescibacteriota; class Microgenomatia; order UBA1406; family GWC2-37-13; genus BPJC01. The sequence goes on from BPJC01000003.1 coordinate 198,900, forward strand.
TCTGTTAAGATATTCTGCATTTTTTTTATTTTTTTATAGTCCTGAATCATTAGAATATCAAGATTTAAAGCGGCAATTATTCTTTCTATTATTGTTAAGTTGTGCAGTTTGTTTAGTTGGTTTTGGTAAAATGTTCTGTTTTGTTGAGATTTTGTTATTGCCTGATATCTTTCTGTATCCCATAAATACAGCTGTTTGTAAATTTCCTCATTTTTGAAATCTGATAAACCTAATATATGCCATTCAAAAGGAAAGATTGAGTCATATAAAGGATGTGACCAGCCGTAGAATAAGTTTGAAAAAATATAGTAATTCTTGCCTTTCTTTTTAATGTCGTAAATTGATAGGTGTCTATGGCAAAACTCTAATTGATATTTTTCGAATATATTGCTTAATTTCTTGGCAATGATTAAAAGTCTTTTGTCTTGTTCTTTATCTATAAGATCCTTCAAGTTGTGGTTTAGTCGGATTGTTCTCCATTTGTTGAATCTATCCCAATAGGAATCATAGTTTTTAGGTTTTGGGATAAACGGTTGATATAAGGCTTTGTTTTTTAATTCCAGCCAGACATTGTAAAATTCTCTAATTTGTTTTTGTGTTGCCAATTGATAAGGTTTTATTATTTGTTTAGCCTCTATTTTTTCAAAGATATAATACTCTAAATTTAGTTTATTATCCCACTCTGATTGGTATAATGTTTTGGGAAGTTTTAAGATATTGCTGTTGTTTTGTTGGTTAAATCTTTCAATTAATTCCGGTTCGCTGTAAAGCGGTTTGGATCCTTGAATCTTTAAGACAGACTTGATTTTTTGGTTATTATCATCTATAAAGTATCCTTCTATTAAAACAGCTCCTATGCCTTTGTCCCAGTATCTGCTTTGCCAAATATTTTTGTTTTTACTTATAAAGATTTTATTTTTTTGAAGTTTATTGATAATGTAAGCTATTTTATCTGATATATCAATGTTTTTAAAATAATCATCTGTTGGTGATACAGAGCTGTATGACATTTTATTTAATTGTACAACAGATAATCTTTATTTAGTCTAATTAATTTATCATCATCTTCTTGAGGTTCTCCTCTGCCATCTCTGTTGCTGGTTAAAATATATAATCTACCTTCTGGGTCAAGAGATATGGTTCTTATTCTTCCAAATTGATTTTTAAAGTGCTCTGTCAATTTTCTATTGTTTAGATTAAGTTTGTAAATAGCTGATCCTCTTAAACCTGCAAACAGTAAATATTCGTCTACAATCACTGCGCCTGATGGAGCCCAGGTATCTTTTTCTCCAGATTGTATGAATGGTTTAATAAAGTCTTTATAGCTTTCATCTCCTTTAGTTATTGGCCAGCCATAGTTTCCTCCTTTTATAATCTTGTTGATTTCATCAAACCCTGACTGAACTCCTGAGGGACCATGTTCTGTTATCCAGAGTTGATTGTTTTTATCCCATGCTAATCCTTGGGGATTTCTGTGCCCGTACGAATAAGTAGCATTATTGAAAGGATTGTCTTTTGGTATTGCACCATTGTCAGTTAGTCTTAATATTTTGCCGCTTAGTTGATTTATGTCCTGCGCTGAGTTTGCGTTCCCAGCATCGCCTGTTGTAATATAAAGATAATTGTCTGGCCCAAACTTAATTCTGCCTCCATCATGGTAGATTGCTCCAGGTATTTGGTCTATAATTACTTTGTCAAATTCAAGAGTGTTTTCATTCAGTTTATATCTTTCAACTTTATTTAGTATTTTAACTCCTTCTCTATATGTAAAATAAAAATACAGGTATTTGTTTTGAGAAAAATTTGGGTGTTTCTCTGCTCCAAGTAGTCCTCCTTCTCCAAAATGGAAAACATTTTTTAGTTTATAATCATTGTTTAGATGTTCTTTTTTGAATATCTTTACATTGCCTGGTCTTTCTGTTATAAGAAAACTCTCATTATCAAGAAAAACTATTTCCCAAGGTATGTTGAGGTTTGTTAACAGAACTTCATAAGGCTTATCTGGATTGCCTTTTATGTTTGGCTGTTTTTCTATAATTTGAGGCTCTGTAATAGGGTTTTGTTGTCTATAATAAGCATAGATTATGGCAAATGTCGTAATAATGAAAACTAGGATAAGCAGGTTTTTTATTGAAGTTCTTTTCATTGTTCTGATTATAACTTGAGTTAAAAATTGTTTAACAAAAAAACAGTTTCGGTTTTTTATAAATGTTTATTTTATTGTGTTTATTTTACTTTAATTCCAGTTTTTATTTGAGACTCTGGTGTAATTAGTATAATTTTTCCATCAGACTCTACTGCCAAAAGCATTCCTTGACTTTCTACTCCAGCTATTGTTTTATGTTCCAGATTTTTTACCACCACGATCTGTTTTCCTATTAATTCTTCCATCTTATAGTGTTCTGCAATGCCTGAAACTATTTGAATTGTTTGGTCTCCAATATCTACCTTTAGTTTCAACAGTTTATCGTAATTATTTATTTTTTCTGCTGAAAGAATTTGTCCTATTACTAATTCAATTTTGGCAAAGTCACTAATTGTTATCATTTGTTGTTTAATACTTTAAAACTATAAAACAGTTGCATTTTAATTGAAATTTTACAATAATTATAATCAATTTATTTTATGAAAATATACTTAGATTTGCTTAACGATGTGTTAAACAATGGTGTAAAAGAATTAAATGATCGTACTGGCGTTGGCACGATAAAGGTTTTTGGCAGAATGTTAAGATTTGATTTAGGTAAAGGCTTTCCTCTGTTAACCACCAAGAAGATGTTTGTTAAAGGTATTATTTATGAGTTGCTGTGGTTTTTAAATGGAGACTCCAATATTAAATTTTTAGTTAGAAATGGTGTCAATATTTGGAATGAATGGCCTTTTCAAAATTATCTTAAGGCTAATAACTTAGATTCTAAATATCCTATTTATTCTTCTGGTTGGAAAAAACAGTTGAAACTGTTTATAGAAAAAATTAAAACCGATGATGAGTTTGCTGATAAATGGGGTGATTGTGGACCAATTTATGGAGTTCAGTGGCGTAATTTTTATGGTTTTGATCAGTTAGATTGGGTTGTCAATGAGATTAGGGCAAACCCATCAAGTAGAAGGTTAATAGTTAGCGCTTGGAATCCTCCTTTAATTTCTAAGATGGCTTTGCCTCCTTGTCATGTGTTATACCAGTTTCAGGTTTCACAAGATAAGCTAAACTGTTTGATGTATCAACGGTCTGTTGATGTTTTTTTGGGTTTGCCTTTTAATATAGCTTCATATTCGTTATTAACAATGATGGTTGCCCAGGTTACTGGATATAAAGTTGGTGATTTAGTTATGGCTTTAGGAGACACTCATATATATCTTAATCATTTAAATCAGGTTAAACTTCAGTTGAGTCGCAAGCCTTATAAACTGCCAAAGATGCAGTTAAATCCTAATGTGAAAGATCTTTTCTCTTTTCAGTATTCGGATTTTAAATTAGTTGGTTATAAATCTCATCCGCCTATAAAAGCGCCTATTGCAGTATGATAATCTCAATTATTGCGGCTGTTGCTGAAAAAAATTATGTTATTGGCGCCAATAATAAACTGATCTGGCATATTCCGGCTGATCTTAAAAGGTTTAAGTCTTTAACCTATGGTCATCATATCATTATGGGTAGAAAAACCTATGAGTCGTTAGGAAAACCTTTGCCTGGAAGAACTAATATTGTTTTAACTAGAGACAAGCACTACTCTGTTGAAGGAGGTTTAGTTTTTAATTCTTTAGAGTCAGCATTGGATTATTGCAGAGATGAAAACGAATCTGAAGTTTTTATAATTGGAGGAGCAGAAATTTATAAACAATCTTTGAATTTGGCTGATAGATTGTATATAACTTGGGTTAAAGGAGATTATAAAGGCGATTCTTATTTTCCTAACTTTGATCTTAATAACTGGAGTTTGGTAAGTAATGAAGACTTTGATTCATATAGGTTTTCGATTTATGAAAAAAAGATTAAATCTTGAATACTTCTCTACTCTATTTTCAAATAATATTCTATTATTAAAATAGAATGCAAAAAAATTACAACAACTATTCGTTATCTGATCTTATAAAGATTATTTCAAGTGATCAGAACAGATTTGAGGTTTTTAATCAGCTTAATGATAATCTTCAGGCTGAGGTGTTGTCTAAACTTAATAAAAAGATTCAAAAACAGATTATTAAAAAATTATCTGATGACCAGTTGTATGAAATATTTAAATCACTTGATCCTGTTATTCTTTATGACTTTATTAAATTTTTAGATGCTGGCAGAAGGAATAAAGTTCTGATCAGATTTGATAATCATATTCAGAAGTCTTTGAAAATGTTAAATAAACTTTCAAAGGATTCCGCAATAGGTTTGATGAGTTTTGATTATATCCAAGTTAATGTTAATGATAGAATTGCAGATGTATCTGATAGGATAAAACTTCATGAAAAACGAACTGGCAAAATTCCAGTAATCTTTGTGATGGATAAGGGTAAGCTAAAAGGGTATCTTCCTATTGATAAGTTGGTTTTGGCTCATCCTAAAAAGAGTGTTTTTTTATTTATGAAAAAAATAATTACTATTAAGCCTCATACGCCAGCTGAGAAGATAATCAGGTATTTTAAAAACTTTCCTCATAGCAAGGCGGCAGTGGTTGATGAAACTGGAGATATATTAGGTGTTATTTATGCAGATGATATTTTGGATTATATTATTAAAAAAGATTCAATTACTTTATATAATCTGGCTGGAGTTGATAATGAGGAATCTGTTTTAGATTCTGCTCTTACCAAGGTTAGGTATAGGTATAAGTGGCTGATTTTGAATTTAGCAACAGCTTTTTTAGCGGCATTTACAGTAAAGTTGTTTGATAATGTAATCTCTAAGTATGTTTTATTAGCTGTTTATATGCCAATAGTAGCAGGTATGGGAGGAAACTCTGCAACTCAAACTTTGGCTGTTATGGTTAGAGGTCTGGCTTTAAAACAGATTGATTGGCAAGTTTTTTTTTCAAATAGTAAAAAAAGAGATTTTTGCCGGATTTATTAATGGTTTATTGAATGGAGTAATCGTTATTTTAATAGTTATGATAGTTAATAATAATTGGCAGATTGGTATTCTTTTGGCTTTTGCTTTAATCTTTAATTTAATTATTGCCAGCTTCTTTGGGACATTGATACCATTGATTATGAAAAGTTTAGGTAAAGATCCCGCTAGCTCTGCCACTATTTTTATAACCACAGCTACAGATGTTTTTGGTTTTTTGATTTTTCTAGGATTAGCAAAGTTGTTTCTAATTTAGTTTTAAAAATGTCAGACGAGTCTGCTTATAATGGTTTCAAAAACAGTCTTGAAGCTTTATCTGCATCTGAGTTTGCAAAATTATTGGATTATAAAAATTTATTGTCAAATTTTTTCATACAACTGGATTGTTTTTTTAAAAATAATCAGGGTGAACCTGATAAATTGGAAAAGATGAAACAAAAGATTATATATATATGTGATTTTTTAGGTCAATTTTTATTAACTCCAATTCCTATCATATTATTGAAAAGTGTTTCAAGTATTAATAATGATGATGAAAAACTTTTTCAGTTTTTAGAAAATTTATCTTCTACTATGATAGCTAATATTAAATCATCATTTAAAGATAAAGATCCGAATTTTAACATTGAAGCTTATGTAGAACTAAAGAGAACAAAATTAGATTTATTGAAGGATCTAGGTTTGTTGCCGTTTCAACTTGAGCATCCCAATGAATTTAAACTGTCTGTGTTTGAAGGTTTAGTTGAAGCTGGGTTTATTGAAGATTGTTTTAATGGAAGACCCCTAGATATGGATATACTATATAACAAATTTCTTGAGAGCGTTTCCTCAATTGTGCTTTCTGTAAATATAGGAGAGATAATTAGTGCTGGTTATGTTTATTTAAATTATTTGTTTTTATGCAATATAAGAGGTTTGATTGATAATGTTTATTATTTTTAAAACAGTTTTATCAGTATTGTCGTTAGTTGTTTAAAAAAACCCTATTTATAATTAGCATATTAATAATTCTTTTTCTAGATGGGGGTAAAATTGCAGTTGATACAGAAGTTTTTAATTCAGGTCTTATCCAAGGGGCTAAATAGTTAATTTCTTCGGTTGCAAAATTTGGATTAAACAAACCTTCATAGTATCTTCCTGTTATGACCTTTAATGCTATTTTAGATCTTCCTTGATAGATTTCATCATAATATCTGATTAATTTATCAGATATTTTTTTCAGTTCTTGTTCTATTTCATCATATAGAGTATATTCTAAAATCTCTGGTAAGCCATAAAGATTCTCTGGCAAGAAACTTAACTTTATTGTTTCAATCTCATGTCCATCTGTGGGTGAATTAATTCCTTCAAAATTTATTACAAATATTACCGGGTTTTTATAGGGTAGTAATAATTGTTCTGTGTTAGGATCATAAAGTTGGTATATGACCTCTTTCATGGGACTATGAAGAGTGTATTCTGGTATGAAACCTATTTCTCTGTTTCTTGACATAAATTATTATTATAATATTAGAAAATAATGATAAAAAAATAATTCATATTATGCCTGTACTTAAGCTTGATAAAAATTTAGATAAATCTGAATTGAAAGTATTGAATAACTTGTTGGTTCAATTGAGTTCAAAAGTTAGGCAGACAAGTAGTTTTGATCTGTTAAATATACTCAGTCAGGATAATGTCTTTTGTTTTGTTTATAGAAATAACTTGCGTTCTCCTATTTTAGGTATAGTTTTTTTGGTTAAGTATCATACCTTGACTGGTATTCATTGCAGGTTAGAAGATCTTGTTGTTGACGAGCGTTATAGGGGTAAAGGTATTGGTACTGAGTTAGTTTTAGCATGTATCAATTTTGCCAGATCATTGTCTGCTGAGTATATAGATTTAACTTCAAATCCTTCTAGAATTCAAGCTAATAGGTTATATCAAAAGTTGGGTTTTCAAAAAAGAGAAACTAATGTGTATAGATTTGATCTTTAGTTTTATAACTTAATTAGTTTTACAACTCAATAAATCTTTCTATTTTGTTGTTTTCTGTAAATGAATATATGGTAAATGTTTGCTGTTTTAAACCACCCATTCCAGGTGATCCTGCTGGCATTCCTGGTAGTGCTATGCCTAAAATATCAGGTTTTTCATTAAGTAATTTTTCTATAGCAGGTAAAGGCACATGTCCTTCTATAATATATTTGCCTACCACAGCGGTGTGGCAAGATCTTAACCTTTGAGGAATATTAAACTTATTTTTGATTTCTTCAATATTGGTTGTGGTCTCGGTCTTAACTTTATAACCATTATTTTTAAGATAGTTTATCCAACCTCCGCAACATTGACAAGTTGGCTCTTTATAAACTAAAATTTCATTCTCTAATTTGGCTTTGTCATTAGTATTTTTAGTATAATACTGCAATCTGGCTTGTTCGTACTTTGTAATGCCATAATAGATTAAAAAAAGACTGGTTAATACAGCAAAACTAATAACAATTGTTTTTATGTTCATTGATAGTTTCATAGTTTGTTAGGGTTTGAAACTTTTAAGCCTTATTGCATTAATAACAACGATTACAGATGAAAGACTCATTATTAGAGCGGCCCATTCTGGTTTTAGTTTAATGCCTAAAGGAATAAAAAGACCTGCGGCTGTTGGTATAGCTATTATGTTGTAACCTAATGCCCAGATTAGGTTCTCTATCATTTTTTTGTAAACTGCTTTTGATAGTTTTATTAGTGTAACTGCATCTTTTGGATTATTTCTTGTTAAAATAACATCTCCAGCAGATACTGCAAGATCTGTTCCTTTGGCGATAGCAAGTCCGATATCTGCCTGCATTAAAGCTGGGGCATCATTTATACCGTCTCCAACCATCATTACTCTATAGCCTTTTTGTTGAAGGTCTCTTATGTGTTTGTATTTGTCTTCTGGTTTTACTTCTGCAAAAACATTATCTATTTTTAATTTTTCCGCTGTTTCTTTAGCTATGCTCTCATTGTCGCCGGTTAGCATAGCTGTTTTAATATTTAGACTGTGTATTTCTTTTATAGCTATGTAGGCTTCTTTTTTGATTTTATCTCCTAAAAGTATTATTGCAAAAATCTTATCTTTGTCAAATAAAACAACTTTAGTTTTAGCAGTTTTGTGATTAGATAACTGCGGCAAGTTTTTGAAGTTTGTAATCTCTTTGGCAAAGTTAGGACTGCCTAGATAATAGATTTTGTTTTTGATTTTTCCTTTGGTGCCTTTTCCTGGAATTATTTTGTAATCATCTACTTTGTTCAATTTTATTGAATGTTTTTTAGCATAGTTTAAAATTGCTTGAGCTATGGGATGGCTTGAACCTTGTTCCAAACTGGCGGCTAATGCAATAGCCACAGTTTTATTTAATTTTTTTTCAGCTATTAGAATTTGTTCTACTTGAAATTTCCCTTCTGTTAAGGTTCCTGTTTTATCAAAAATTATGTAGTTTATATCTTTTGCTATCTCTAATTTGCTTAAGTCTTTAATAAAAAAACCATTTTTTACAGCCAACGATGTAGCAATAGTTGAAACAGTAGGTATTGCCAAACCTAAAGCATGAGGACAGGCAATTACTAAGACAGTTATTGCTAAAGTAAGGCTAAAAACAAAAGGTTTTCCAATAATCAAACTCCAGATAACAACTGTAGCTAACGCAGTGATTAAAGCTGTAAGAGTTAGTACTGAGGCGGCTTTGTCCGCTAGTTTTTGAGTTTTTGGTTTGGTCTGGCTCGCTTTATTAATAAGTTGTTTTATTTGTCCCACAGTTGAGTTTTCTCCAACTTGTGTCAGTTTAATAATAAGTTGAGCATCTAGGCAAATTGAACCAGCTATAACCTTATCATTAACTGTTTTTTCAGTTGGACTAGACTCTCCGGTTGATAATGACTCATCTACATAAGCAGATCCTTCAATTACAATGCCGTCTGCAGGAATTTTCTCACCTGATCTTACTAAAACTTTATTCCCTGTTTTCAGCTTGTCTATTGGTATTTCTTCTGTTTCTAAGTTGTTATTGATAACAAGATGTGCTGTTTTTGGCAAAAGTTTTTCTACCTCATCTAATGCAGATCTGGCTGATATTGAAGATTTTGCTTCCAGATAATGACCGAATAAAAGCACCCAGATTAATGTTGATATCTCAAGATAAAACTCTGTTGTTGACAACTTGGGAAAGAATGTTGAGAACACTGAAAAAGAATATCCTGCTGAGATAGCCAGAGATACTAAAGTCATCATACCAAGGTTTCTTGATTTAATTTCATGCCAAGCATGTTGGTAAAAAATTAAACTGAAATAAAAAACTGCAGTGGCAAAACCAAACTGAACATATCTTCTCCAGTAAAACTCAGTCAAACCTAAAATACTAATACCTTTTTCAGTAAAAATAAATAATGGAATTAGCAAAAAAGTTACTATCCAAAACCGTTTTAAAAACTCTTTAGCAGAGTCAGAGTTCATATTATGACAATTATCGCTGTTGTGACAGTGATTATTATGATGTTCTGTTTTTTGATCAACAATATTTTTAAATTCTTTATCTTTCATTTTAATGGCAAGTCAAAATTTAGGTTAATGTTTATTTTTTTTGTTAATGTTTTTCCAAAAGTAAATACTGCCTAAAATTAAAAATATAATAAAGGCAATCCAAGTTATAAAAACTAAAAATCCGTATATGCTTGGAACTGTCATAGCATTTAATCCTGCTCCCATCATATGTTCCCACCCCCTTTCTGAAGTTTCTTTGTTTAAATTTCTAATATTATCTGTTTTTTTTCTCACCATCTCAGACATACCCATAAACCCTGGTACATTATCACAACCTAAATATCTTTTGCCCATTAAAATATGAGCTTGCTTTAAACTCTCAGAACCTTCGCCTCCCATCATCTTATCCATTGCTTGGTGTTCTTTTTCATCAGGGTGCATATAATCCATTAGTGCTTCTCCTAAAGCCTCAAACTCTTGATCTGTTACTTTTGTGCAGTTTATTTTTTCAATATTATCTATGTTTTGATTTTCTAAAATAAGCGAGACAATATCATCAACGCTGTTATTGTTTGTATCACTGTGTCCTAATATTGGTCTTGGGCTTAAGATTAAAAAGGTTATTAATAAAAATAATATTGTTTGTAAAAGTGTTTTTCTGTTCATTTTTTATTATAAAGCTCTACAACTTTTAATATTTCTTTAATCATCTTATCTTGTTTTGCCTTATCATCAGATTTGGCGGCTGAGATAAAACAGCCTTTAAGATGTCTTGTTAGTAATTGTCTATGTGTTGATCTTAAAAGCCCAATTCCCGCCAATACTTGTTGCATAATTTCAGGACAGTATTGATCTTCATTGATCATTTTCTCTAGTGTAAAGGTCAATGTCCTTAATTTTTTTAAACTGATGAGTAGTTGTTTTTTTTGTTGAGAATAGTTGTTTTGTTTCATTGTTGTTTACTCTTGCACCTATACCTATGGTATAGGTATATATTAACATTTTACAGATCAAATATTATATGTCAAGTGGTTGTTTTTTATTATGTTATGGCCAAATATATTTAAAATGATATTTATACACCGCAACTGCCTCCTGTTTGAGGCGGTTTTTGTACGATACCGTTATCTTGTAGCCATTTCTTTGCTTTTTGCCAACCTGAGGCTGATGAGAATTCAGCTGAAAGCAATGTTTTATTATTTATCTGTCTGAATGTTTTTCCTTCTTTGTTTTTAAAGTATAAAGCTAGGTCATAATAATTTTGTGGAAACCAAAAAGCATTAAAGTATTTTGCCGCTTCATACATTTGGTTTTCTGTGGCTCCATTGGCAGCCATAAGTTGAAGCACAGCCAGCAAAGCCATGCCATGATTGCAGTCTGGGAAAGCTGTTGAGTTGTTGCAACAAGGTCTATATATATTTGAAGCTACTTTCTCTACTAAAATTTCTTGATCAGGCGTTAGGGGTATTAATCTTTCTTTAGCATAGTAATTCATAGGTTCTGTTTTAGATAACGACCAGCCGCCAGTTGAGGCAAAGTAGCCTAGCTGATCTTGGCCGTATTTGGTTATTTCTCCTTCTGTCAAGACCTTGCTTTTATTAGCCAACCCCGCCGCCCAGAAAAAATTAAGCAGAAAGTAGGCAGAGTTGCGATCTATTTTAACTTTTTGATTGCTTCCTTTAGTTAAAATATCAATCTGTTCTTGAGTTAATGGTTGTCCTGATCTTTCGTAGACATTTTTAAATTTTTCCAAATCAATTACTCCTAGTTCAATCATTTTTGGTCCTAGATTACCAAACTCAGCATTGATTTCATAACCTTGTTGTGGATTTATCTCTGACAATACTTCATCATCGGTTGCTTGTTGTTTGTTTTCATTTGAGTTTAATGCATTAGTTGCGCTTTTTTTACTAAAATTGATTTTAAGATTGTTGGGTAGTTTCGGCAAAAGATAAATCGTTAATAAAAAAATCAGTATCACTGCCAAAGGTTTTAAATCAGATAAAGTCTCTTTCTTAATATTCAACTCTAAATTGTTGTTTGTTATAGAGATTAATCTTTCTTTTTTTACAACGCATAAACCAAGAATATTTTTGCTGTATTCATAGATAGCATAAATTAACAATAGTATGCTTAATATTTTTATTTCAAGACCACCTAATGGCAGAGCAGATAACGATGCGGCAATGCCAAGAGTTGGTAAAAGTATAGCTCCACAAACTGTGCAACCAGTGGCGGCTGATGAGTAGATTAGAGATCCTAATATTTCTAAAAAACTTGTTGTTTGGTTTTTATTGTCTAATATAAATGCAAACATTGATATGGCAATTCCGATTAATATGCTGTTTATAATGCTTAAAATTATTTGCAACCAATTGTAAATATCTATATTCGATTGCCAAAATAATTCCCAAGTAGTTGTTTGAAGAAAAATCAAGTAATAGATAAAAATAATATTTAATGCAATAGATATTGTTAATAGATAATAAGTTTTTTTAGCAAAGACTTTTTTAAAACTAGATGTAAAAATTGAAAAAATGCTAGATTTTTTGCTTATTTGATCTTTGGTCATGATAATATTTTAAGTATAATTTTATTATTTGCAAGGATTTTGATAGAGTTTTTTTAATTTTTTATAGATACTTTTAAGTTCTTCTTCATCTATATCAATAAGAGGTTCGTACATAAATGCATTTAGATGAATATTCTCTGCAGTAGCTAAGATTACATTTTTTAGAATTTCTATTTCCTTTTTCTTTGATCTGGGAATTCTTGAATAAATTTATTTAATAAGACAGCAGAATAGTTGCGTTTATTTTCTATAATTCTTTTGAATTTCTGGTCTTTAATTTTATTAAACATAAATTCCTCTGCTTTTAATCTGCTGGCTATAGATAGGACTATCTTATTTTCAAGTTTTATCTGAGAGTTTTTATTACTTTTTAAAATTTGATCTGCTTGTTGAATTATCAAGAAGAAAACCTTTTTGTTTAAAACACTTTTTTTAATTTTTAAACTTGAAAAAGAGATAAACTTTTCATAAACCTTTATTAAGTCTTTTACTAGGATTTTTTTTGTTTCTGATTTATAGTGCATACAGTTAGTTAATTTAATAAAGTCTTCGTTTTTACTGCTTCTGAAAATTCTATTAAGTTTCTGACAAAAGCTATTGAAGCTATGAGTTTTTTGTTGTCTGTTAAATGATTTTTCCATTGCAAAAAGGGGTTTCTTGTTTTGTAGGCCTTTATTAGATTTATTCCTTCAGTTGTTTTTTGCGCAAATAAACATTGTCTATAGCTGGCAACACCTCTGGTTATTAGAGTTCTAAAAAAATCAAAATTAGCTGTCATTATTATAAAATTAAAGTTTTTATTTGTGCTTAGTTGTCTTAGATAATCTACAATCGCATATTTATTTTTATAATTGTAGTAATTGGCTATATCATCAATGATTATGAGAGTTTTTTTATTTGTCTCTTTCAATCTTTCTAATTCATAAATAATATTTAGAAAGTATATTGATCTTTTTTTTTCAGAAGTTAACTTATAGGTTATATCTTTTTTAGCTATAAAAACTAAGTTATTTATTGTTTTATTAATGAGAAAGTGTTTATTTTGTCTAAAGGTTAGGTAATAGTTTTGTCTTGCAAACTGATTATTAAATAGTTTAATGGCTTTTTCCCAGATTGGAAGTTCTTTGTTTGATAGGTTTAGTGTTGATGTTATAATTTTTTTAGCCTGCAAGTGTTGGTCTATGAAAATATCAATTTTATAAAAATTTTATTTTTAGTATAAAAGGTCAGCGGAGAGGGGGGGATTCGAACCCCCGTTCCGGGTTTTAGCCCGGAAACCCGCTCTCAAGGCGGGCGCTTTCAACCACTCAGCCACCTCTCCTTTTAGAGTTTATGTTTTAGAGTTTCTCTGCCAATTCCTGTTTTGTAAAAGTGTTCTTGTTGTGACCATTGATCTTTGTTGGTATACGCTTCATAGTATACCAGTTCAAACGGTCTTCTGTTTTTAGTTGCTTTTACTTTTCCTGCATTGTGTTCTTTTACTCTTCTTTTTAGATCTTTAGTCTTTCCAATATAAAGT
>BPJC01000004.1 GCA_026004415.1 Patescibacteria group bacterium
CTAATACTCCAACACCAGCTCCAACAAGTTATTATAGCACTTGTGAAAATAATAGATGTGTTGTGAGAACAGGTACTCCTCCAGCAAATAGACGACGCTGTAGTGTTGATGCAGATTGTGTAAATAATCCAACTAGTACTCCGACCAGACAACCAACCAGTACTCCGACCAGACAACCAACCAGTACTCCGACCAGACAACCAACCAGTACTCCGACCAGACAACCAACCAGTACTCCAAGCAGACAACCAACCAGTACTCCAAGCAGACAACCAACCAGTACTCCAAGCAGACAACCAACCAGTACTCCAAGCAGACAACCAACCAGTACTCCGACCAGACAACCAACCAGTACTCCGACCAGACAACCTACTAGTACTCCGAGCAGACAACCAACCAGTACTCCAAGCAGACAACCAACTAGTACTCCGACCAGACCTATTGCAAATAATACTCCTACTAATACTCCATCTAGTCAGCCAAGAAATATAGTATTAACATTTAAAGTAAAATTCCAGGGAATAAACAATCCAGTTGTAACAACATTGCCTGTCAATGTAACTGTTAGAAGAGCTTTTGAAACAGGAGTTTCCAAGACAGTAACATTTAATTATAATCAACAACAAAGAGTGTGGATTGGACAATCCAGCTTTAATTTGTCGCCATCAGATGGTTACTTTATTTATATTAAAGGACCAAAGCATTTAAGAAAAAAAATCTGTGATGAAATGCCGATTGAGTCAGCAGGAGCTGAAGGAACCTATATTTGCTCTGGATCAGGCTTGACTATAACTAATGACAAAGTTTATGACTTCAGTAAAATAACTTTGCTTGCTGGAGATTTAGATCCACAAAATGGTGTCATTAACTCATATGACTGGGCATTAGTAAGAAACAGCATTGGAACTACAGATGAATCTGCAATCAGGCTAGCAGATATAAATTATGACGGAAGAGTAAATGTTCAGGATTATACTTTGATAATGTATTCATTATCAATTAAATTAGATGAATTTTAGTTATAATAATTTATATGGAAGAATTTAATAATCAAGAAAACACATCAAAAGCAACTGTTTTGTATAAAATTGTAAAAACAAATTATGCATTTTTGGCATTGATCATCCTTGTTTTAGTTTCAATATCAGTTTTTCTTTATTATAGATGGTCTAACAATCAAGATGAAGCCATAACTGTTTCAGAACAAGAAGTTTTTTTAGATACAGCATCAGAATCTAAAGAATCTAACGCAGATGAAAAATTTGCACAAGAAGCTGAAAGTTATGAAGCTTTAGGTAGTATATATACCTATTCTGATAAAGAGTCAGTAAGTGTAAATGAAAATATAGAAACATTTATAGTTTTAAATTCTAATAATACGGATATTACTGGTTTTGATGTTGTAGTAAATTATGATCCAAATGTTCTTAAATTTTTAGATATTGGAAATTTCTTAGCAAAAAGACTTGATATTATTTATCAAGACAATTCTGGAGTCATAACCATATCAGCTGTAAAAAAACTATCAGACAAAGATCAATTAGTATTTAATGACGAAGATGTGTTGGTTTTGCGATTTCAAGCTTTGAAACCTGGAGAAACATCTGTAAGTGTAGTTAGGTCTTCAGAGTTTGGTATTACACAGTTCGTTGATAGTCAGAATAAGGTTTTTACTCCAAATGTTGCTGGTTTAAGTCTAAAAGTTGAGTAAACTTGATGAAAAAATTATTAACAATTCTTTTTTATACAGCAATATTTTTTTTTATTTATAATGGTGTTGTTAATGCCGCTTATTTTTATTTTGAGCCAGCTAGTTCTACTATAAATCAAGGCAGTATAGTAACTTTGCAGTTGAATATAAATACAGAAAATGAAAATGTAAGAGGCGCTGAAGTTTATATTACTTTTGATCCAAGTTTGGTTTCAGTTGAATCAATAAGTCCAGGCAATTATTTCGATACTGTACAGCATGTTATAAATTCTAATGAGGCTTATGTTACCGCATTTATGGAAAATGTGGATTATGTAAATGGATCAGGAACTATTGCTAGCATTACTTTTAAAGCTGTGTCAGATGGTTCAGCAACTATTAATTTTGATTGCAATCGTTCTGGTATCTATAAAGATGATGTTGATTCAACAAATTTATTAGTCTGCTCTTCTAATCAAACTGCGCAAATACAGGTCCAAGGAGCATCAGGTTCAGGAGGTTCATCAAGTTCAGGAGGATCATCAAGTTCAGGAGGTTCATCAAGTTCAGGAGGATCATCAAGTTCAGGAGGTTCATCAAGTTCAGGAGGATCATCAAGTTCAGGAGGATCATCAAGTTCAGGATCGTCGTCAGGTTCGTATTCATCAAGTAATTCTTCAGGATCAGGTTCTTCAGACCAGGGATCCTCAAACCAACAATTAACAGAACTTCCTAAATCTGGAAATTTTGAGAACACTTTATTTTATGCTTTGCCCGGACTTGTCGTTACTGGGTTGGGGTTGGCTATTAAATTGGTATTATTTAAATAAATTTAAAATAAATATTTTGCTGTGGGAGAATTTTTTACTTTTTTAAGACCAGATAATTGCCCTTGGTACAGCAAGTAACCTCCTTTTTCTCCTCCTTCAGGACCTAATTCAATGATATATTGAGCGTTTTTAATAACATCTATATTATGTTCTATTACAATTACAGTGTTTCCTTCTTTAACTAATTTATACAATGAGTTGAGTAGTTTTTGAATATCAGCAAAATGAAGTCCTGTTGTAGGTTCATCTAGTATATAAACTGTATGTTGGTTGTTTTTTTTAGATAACTCAGATGCAATTTTAAGCCTTTGAGATTCTCCTCCTGAAAAGGTTGGAGCAGACTGACCTAATTTAATATATGATAGTCCAACCTCATCTAATGTCTTAAGTTGTTCATATATTTTTTTGTGAGATCTAAAAAACTCAAGACCCTCCTCTACGGTCATGTTTAACACCTCATAGATGTTAAGTCCTTTGTAAGTAACTGTTAAGGTTTCCTCATTGTATCTCTTGCCTTTGCAAACAGGACATTTTACATATACATCAGCCAGAAACTGCATTTCAATTTTTATTTCTCCAGCGCCTTCGCATCGCTCGCATCTGCCTCCTTTTAAGTTAAAAGAAAACCTGCTTTTGGTAAATCCTTTTAATTTTGCAGTTTGAGTTTCTGCAAAAAGGTCTCTAATTTCATTAAAAAATCCAATGTATGTTGCTGTATTAGATCTTGGAGTTCTGCCAATTGAAGATTGATCAACTAAGTATACTTTTTTAATTTGCTCATATCCTTCTAATGTCGCAAATTCTCCAATTTGATTTGAAAAGTATCCATCAATATAATACTTTAAGGCAGGATATAATGTGTCTGCGATTAAACTTGATTTTCCAGACCCTGAAACACCAGTTACTACAATAAAGTTGCTTAGTGGGATTTCTATATCAATGTTTTTTAAATTGTTGTGTTTGACTCCTTTAAGTCTAAGAAATCCTTTTTTAAGGCTTAATTTCTCTTGTGGTATTCTTATTTGATTGCCATTAAACAAATACTTTGTAGTAAGCGTTTTTGATGTTCGATAGTTGTCTAGATAACCGCTAAATACAACCTTGCCTCCGTGTTCACCTGATCCTGGCCCCATCTCAACTATATAATCTGCCGACAACATTGTTTCTTTGTCATGTTCAACAACAATTAAGGTGTTGCCTAAATCTCTGAGATACTTTAATGATTTTATTAGAGCTGATACATCGGAGGGATGCAGTCCAATTGATGGTTCATCAAGTACATATAAAACTCCTGTTAATCCTGTTCCCAACTGTGAGGCTAATCTTATTCTTTGGGATTCACCGCCTGATAAGGTGTTGGCTTTTCTATCTAATGTTAGATAGCTTAAACCTACATCATTTAAGAACTGAAGTCTGCTCTCGATTTCTTTAATAATTAGTTTTGAAATTTCAGTTTCAAACTGATCTAAACTTCCAATAAGTTCTGTTTTAAAATATCTCAAAATATTGCTTATAGTCATTGAGCTTATTTCTGCTATGTTTTTATTGTTTATTCTGATGCTTAAAGCAGTTTTGTTAAGCCTTTTGCCCTGACAGTCTGGACAAATATCCTCATAAAAATATTTTGAAAGATGATGGCTTTCAATATCTCCGTCACCCTCAAAAAATTTTGCTTCTAAATCAGGAATTATGCCATTGAATTTTTCAGTTATAAAAGTGGTTTTCCCAAATCTGTTTTTGCCAAAAACTGTGTAGTTTTTTTTAGTGCCGTATAAAAGCATATTAAGTTTTTCTTCTGGTATGTCTTTTAAGGGAGTATTTAAGTTAATTCCTTCTTCTTTGGCAACTGTTTTGATCAATCTTGCATACCATGTGTCTTGCTCATAAAGATTTGGCATAGCCAACAACCCACCTTCATTTATAGATAGTTTCGGATTAATTATTTTTTCAGGATTTATTTTGTATATAGTTCCTAATCCTTTGCAGGTTTTGCAAGCTCCTATGGGCGAGTTAAAAGAAAATATTCTAGGTTCAATCTCTGGCACTGACCAACCGCAGATCTGACAAGTAAATTTTTCTGAAAAGGTATAACTTTTATTATTAATCTCAACTTCAACAATTCCCTCTGATAACTCTACAGCATTTTCAATATCAGAATTTAACCTTGTCTTTAAATTAGATAAAAATACTTCGTCTGATAAATTTTTTTTGTTAATAGACAAAAAATCAATCACAGTTTTTATGCTGTGTCTTAGATTTTTATTCAGATCAGGTAAGTTGTCTGCCCTCAGCTCATAGTTTGTGCCATCTATAATTGCGTTATTAAAACCTTTACTAATAAGATTTTCCATTAAGCTTTTAAACTCGCCCTTTTTCTGGTTAATGATCGGAGATAAAATTCTTAAATTCACAGTATCATTTTTTAATTCTTTAATTTTTTCTAAAATTATTTTAAGAATTTCTTGTACTGTTAGTTTAGAGACTAATTTGTCGCAGTTTGGGCAGTATACATCGCCTACTTTTGAAAATAAAAGCCTTAAGTAATCATAAATTTCAGTTACTGTGCCAACAGTAGATCTAGGGTTGTGTCCAGATTTTTTTTGGTCAATTGAGATGGCAGGAGATAAACCTTCTACAAAGTCCACATCTGGTTTGCTTGAGATTCCTAGAAACTGTCTGGCATAAGCAGATAATGATTGAATATACCTTCTTTGACCTTCAGCATAAATAGTATCAAATGCCAGAGATGACTTGCCGGAGCCAGAGACTCCAGTAATAACAGTAAATGTGTTTTTAGGAATCTCAAGATCAACATTTTTTAAATTATGCTCTCTGGCTCCTGTTATTTTTATTTTATCAATCATTTTAAAATACAAAAATAGTGAACTTAAAATTATACAAAAATTCTTTTAATTTTTCTATTTATATGGTAAAGTAACATTTATGAAAGATTCAGGCTTAGCTAAAGAAAATGCCAAAAAAATCTGGGTAAAACTCTATCATCCTATAGAAGAAGGTAGTCTTTGCATCAATAGCGGATTGTCTATAAGATTTGCCATTGAGTTAACTTCTTTTCCGACTGGCTATGATATAGAATCAATTATCAGATCAATTACTGAAACAAGAGACAGTGTTTTTTTTAAAGGAGATGTTTGCAAGTCTTGTGGAGCTTTAGCTGTTGTTTCTTATAGTATTGAAGAATAATATTTTGGATAAATTATTATATTTCTAAAATATTAACCTGTAAATTTATTTTGTATAACTACTTTTTAAGATGCTATTAAAAATAATATTAAAAAATCTTTATAAATCGTCAAAATTTTTCCAGTAAATAGATTAATCCTTTATAAAATATAAGAAAAGGTTTTACCCATATAACTGTATCAAAAAGTAGTTTTTTAGGCTTAGATAATAAATTAATATTAAAGCTCATAAAAGGTAGGGCAACAAACTTAGAGTTCAAATAAACAGTTCTGATTAATGTTTAGTTGGATAATCAACTAAACAAGAGATGATAAATCAAATGATGGGTATTTAAGAAACTGTAAACAATTTTAATAAACCAACAAAACACTAAAAAAATTATTTGTCATAAATGTCAATCTTTTTTTGTGACTGAAACCCAACAAGATTGTGTCTTTTTTCCGGTAGTTTTAAGTCTTTAAACCTTATAGCTTTTTGAACAGATTGAAAATCCCATATTGTAGCTAAATAGATCATGTTTGACGATCATAATACACACCTAAAAGCACATCTAATATTTGAGCTTCGGATTCGTTAATATTACTTCTTTCTTTAATTTTTTTTAATAATTCGCCGTAGGTTGCAAAAGTATCAGCTATACTACCGGTACGATTAGGATAACATCTTGCTAACATAAATTCCAACGGAGTTCTGGATGCAGATAAGAATATTGCTATGAGTCTTCTTAGCCACAAATCAGGTTTTGGTAGTAGTTCATTATCATTATTTGGAATTCTTTTTCTTATGATTTCTAAAGTAGCTTCTAGATTTGATATTAAGGATTCTATATTATTAATATAAACTTTAAAGTTTGGCGGCAAGTTTTCATTATAGTATATATCATTTCTAATATAACCACCATAGAGTTTTTGATTTATTTTAGAAGGATTTTCTTGAAGGATAATTGCCATTAGTAAAACATTTAACATTTTTATTATAACAGTATAGTAAGATTCAACAGCTTGTTCGATTAGGTAATTAGCGAAATCAAAAGTATCTGGTGTTCTTCTTTTAAATTTATTTCGCAATGTGTTTGGGTTTTCTTGAGTTGTTGAATATGGTTGTCCTGTAAGTTGATTTATTATCTGTGTCAAATAATCAGGATCTGAAAATTTATTTAAATCATCAGTTTCTAATGGATTATCTAAAACACTTTGTTTTAATAATTCCAAAACATACACTAAAGGGGGGTTTAACGATGCTAAGTCAGGTTTTTGTGATACTAAAGCAGATGCCTCTGCTATTGCTTGATTTATCCAAAATATAAGTTTTTGTGAATATTCTTCTTTACGATCTTGATCCCTATCATCCCAATCTTTTGTAGGTCTATTATAATTTAATAATCTTCTAATGTGTGCAAATAATGTAAATTCCATTTTCAAAAATTATAGCAACATTTTTTTGTTTCGCAACAATTTGATGGTTGTTTATGTAAGAAACAGACTCATTAATTTATAATGAGAATTATAAGTTAATGACTTTGTTACCTATGTACCTATCTTATACAAAACTTGACATAAAAGATAAAGTTATTTATCAACTTAAATTAAGTTGAAAGCTCTTTTTACAAATAACCAGCTACTTTTTTAATTGTTATTTTTTTATTCACTTTTTTACTTACCTTAAAAAGGCTTTTGCAGATTGTATTATTCAAGCAACAATAATAGATCCTCATGGAGAAACATAAGATGTTTCCTACATCTTTACTAATCTTGATAATTAACAGGAAATAATAGGAATCGCTGTAGGATGGTTTTTAAACCAAACACTTCCAGATGGTAACTGGAAATTAACCTTAAATCCTTATTCCTCTTACCGATATATAGATGTTATCGTTATTGAAAATATTCACATAGAGTCTGGAGAAGTTTTTAATTTTGGAGTAATTCAGTTTCGTTTTCAAGTCCTCCAGAAGTTAATTGAGTTGAGGATCTTATGATACTTCATGCTGAATGTAGACTCTCAGAAGGTTCGGATCCAAAACCAAAGATTTTTCGAATATATTATGAAGACTAGAAAAATAAAGTTTTCTGTTTCAAGGTATGGTTTCATCTATTTTTTTGATTATTGATTTATAATCCACAGAGTAAAAGGTACATCTTGTGATACGGGTATACTAAAGTCTATTATTATATTTCCTTCGTGGTAATCCGGTAATAAATTTTCTCTAGAAAAGTAAATGTCGGATAGTTTTGTTATTTTGTTCTTTACTTCTTTAAAAAGGTAATTTATTAATTTTATATATTGTTGATAGGAAGGCATTTCTCTAACTTCTTCAACAGTTAAACCATCATTAGTTTTTTGCATTATTAAATACTCGCAAGGTAATTGTCTACAAGAGATCAATCCATAATGCTCAGGTGCTCTAACTAAAGGGTAAAGAGCTTCTCTACATAAGTAGTATAATTTGTCCATGCTGTTGAGAATTGACCATGCGGAGTTACCTGGTAAGGCTTCTTTGATTACTATAGAAGTTCCACTTAAATCATATACATCACTATTTCCTCCGCTTCTGAAATAGTGTATTACATTGTATCTATTTGTTCTGATATCTTCTCTATATTCATGAAGTTGACAAAGAAGTTCTGATTTCATTCTTAACAATTTTTGTCCACTTGAAGTTACTACTACTTCTAAAGAAAGATGAAATATTTTCCATTTACTTTTGTCAAAGCTTTCTATATATCCAATTGTAGGGAAAATATTTCTCTCCATATTCATTACAATAAACTAACCCATAGTATGTTTTACAGTATGTGGTTTTTTCAATCTTAACTTTTAAGATTCAGAAATAATCTTCAGGCTGTTAGAACCGAGATAACTCCAGAAACAATAAAATGTGCTAAATTATCTTCTTGATTAGGTCTTGTTTTGTTGATTTTATCTTTATTAATGTTTTTTCTAAAATTCAGTTCTATGCTAATTTTTTTAGGTGGTAAGAAGAAGATTTAATTTTTTTCCAGTTCTCTTATTTTATCCCTGTACATTATTGCAAGTTCAAAGTTCATATTCTCTGCATAGTCTTTCATTAATTTTCTTAGTTTTTTTATAATCTTTTTTTTGTCTATTCCTGTAAGATTCTCTGGCTTAATTGAGTCAAGATATTCCTGATCAGTGTTGTAATCTGATCTTGTTTCATTTAAGAACATTTTGTCTTCAGCCTTGATAATGTCTTCTCTGATTGGTTTGATTATGCTTTTGGGCGTTATGTTGTGTTCTTTGTTGTATTTTATCTGCGCTTGTCGTCTGCGATCAATCTCTGCTTTTGCTTCTTCTATTGATTTTGTGATCTCATCAGCGTAAAGAATTACCTTGCCTTTGATGTTGCGAGCTGCTCTGCCCATTGTTTGGATCAGTGAGGTTTTTGATCTTAAGAAGCCTTCTTTATCAGCGTCAAGTATTGCAACCAGTGTTACTTCTGGAAGGTCTAGACCTTCTCTTAAAAGATTTATGCCAACTAGGACATCAAACTTGCCTTTTCTAAGATTAGTTAAAATATCTGATCGCTCAAGTGTATGTATATCAGAGTGTAGGTAATAGGATTTTATGCCTAATTCATTTAAATAACTATGAAGATCTTCCGCCATTTTTTTGGTTAAAGTTGTAATTAAAACTTTTTCTTTATTTTTAGATCTTAGTTTTATTTCTTTTACAACATCTTCTATTTCTGATTCAGCTGGTCTTATCTCAATTTCAGGATCAACGATTCCTGTAGGTCTGATTAGTTGTTCTACAACCCCAGTATGTTGAATCATTCTAAGTTTTTCTTTAATATTTTTGTTTTTCAAATAAATAATTTCAGATCTCGCTTGGTTTATTTCCCATTCATCTGGAGTTGCTGAAACATATATAAAATGAGAGACTTTAGGATAAAACTCATCAAATTTCAATGGTCTGTTATCATAGGCTGATTTTAGTCTAAAACCAAAATCAATTAAGTTCTTTTTTCTTGATCTGTCTCCTTCATACATTCCTCTGATTTGCGGTATTGTTATATGAGATTCATCTACAATTAAGATCCAGTTGTTTCCATACCTATAGTTGTAAAAGTCAAGTAAGCTGTAAGGAGGGTCTCCAGGTTTTCTGCCATCAAAATATCTTGAATAATTTTCAATGCCATTGACATAACCTATTTCTTTAATCATTTCAAGGTCATAGTTTACTCTTTGTATTAGTCGTTTAGCTTCAAGCTCTTTTCCTTGTTTTTTTAACTCTTCTGATTCTTTGGTTAAGTCTTGTCTAATCTCTTGTTCAACTTGATTAAATTTTTTTGGATCAGAAACATATTGTTTAGCTGGGTAGATTGTTATTTGATCTGTTTTTTTTAATACTTTGCCTGTTAGTGGATCAAATAATGATATACTGCAGACTTTATTATTAAGATCTCTTTCAACTTTAACTCCAAAATCTTCATACGCTGGATATATATCTATGTTATTGCCTCTGATTCTAAAGGTTCCTCTTTTAAACTCAAACTCTGACCTTATATAAAAAATCTTGACTAAATGTTCTGCAATTTCAAAGATATCTGTTGAATCACCAGTTTTAATGTTGTATATAAACCTATTGTACTCAGAGGGTGATCCTATGTTATAAATACAGGAGACAGATGCTACAGTTATGACATCATCTCTTGAAAGAATATTGGCTGTTGTTTGTAAACGAAGTTTGTCGATCAGTTCATTTATTTGAGTTTCTTTTGCAATATAAAGATCTTTTTGAGGTACATAAGCTTCAGGTTGATAGTAATCATAGTAAGACACAAAATAAGAAACAGCGTTATTTGGAAAAAACTCTCTCATCTCTTGATACAGTTGGGCAGATAAGGTTTTGTTGTGAGATATGATTAAGGCTGGCATTTGTAATTTAGCAATGACATTTGCCATTGTAAAGGTTTTTCCGGATCCTGTTACTCCTAGCAAGACTTGATTCTTAAGTCCAAGCTGTATTCCTTGTGTAAGTTTTTCTATAGCTTTGGGTTGGTCTCCTGTAGGAGAGAAGTTTGATTTTAACTTAAACATAAACATACAATTGTATCAAAAAATATTTAGACTTTCACGATGTAGTATGCAGAGAACTTAATCAATTGCTGTTTTTGTTATTTATGTCTATAATTCTATGGGTAAATGCGCCTAAAATATTTAGGTTTTCTTTTTTTAATTCTTGGTCTATGTCTTCAAAACTTAGGTTTTGGGAAACAATTTTGCCATTTTTAATTAAGGTATAGTATTTATTGTTTGTGTTTTTATAATAGATTAAATATGATGTGTTTTCTGAATTGGTTTGGTAAATAATGCCTGATTGAATAGCAGATTTAGCTTGTTCTGGATTTATCCCATATAGACTGCTAGGATATTTCTTATTTTCAAGATAATAATTATTGATTGACGCCACTATCTGATTTGTAAGTTGTTCTTTTGTTTGGTAGTTGTTTATTTTGTTTTGTGTATAGTTTTTCGGTGAGTAATAATTATTTTGGTATGATTGTAAAAAATCTAACTGAATTTCTTGTAAAATAGTTTCTAATGATGTTGCTTGCGGAGGTTCTATATTTTTCTCAACATTGAAATTATCAAAGGTTGAAGCAATTGCTAGGTCAACTTTTGTTGTATCTTGATTTAAAAAGTTATTAATCTCTGGAATTTCTTTAAGTAGATATTCTTTATTTAAGTTTAAGTTTATTATTGTGGAAACTTTTGTTACATAATAATCTTTATTGGCTTCAATTGTAATCGTTAGTTTGTTAAACAAACTTTCTAGTTCTTCAAGCTGTTTTTTTTCATTTTCTGTAAGGAGTATACCGTCTTCATAAAGACTCTGTTTGATAAGATTAATAATGTCTTTGCCTGTAAACTCAGCAGTAAAAATATAGTTGTTATCACCTTCAGTAAATTTAATATTTTTGTATTTATCGTTAATCAATATTTCTAAATTATCTTTGTATAAAAGTGAGAATGTTTCTTTAGAACCTTGCTTTTCTAGTTCTTTGCTGGCTTGCGACTCAAGAGTTTTAGGTGTTATAGCAATCCAACGGTTTCTTATTTTGTTGTATAAAACTTGAAATATTTTTGCATCTATCTGTTCTGAAGAATTTGAGAAGGTATTTAAGGTTTGTAATATTTTATCAATTGGTAGATATGTTAATTTAAAATAAAGTTCAGATCCTATAATCACATATTCTCCTTCTGCTACAAAATTGTTGGCAATGATTCTTAAGTTTAGTTTCAGCTTTCCTTGACCATAAATTGTGTCATTTTTAAAACTGAAATAGTTTTGTGAATCAAACTCAGCTCCTAGGCTTCCTAATTGTGAGATGTTGGACAGATTAACTGAACTTGAGATGTTTGTGTCAAAGCTGGTTACTGTTTCTGCTTTGCTAATTATTGATAAAACAACCATTTCTTTGGTTTTGGGTGTAAAAGGAAGTTTTGCAAGATAAACTTTTATAGCAGATTTTTGAGCATTGTTTAAAAAGGGTAAATTAATATCTGTATATCCTGCAGTCACAATTGTTCCGGAAAACAATATTATTCCTAAAGCTATTATTAAAACTATAGAAATTATGAGTTTTTTAAAAATTTTTGGCTTTGGAGGCATTTTTGTCTCTAATGTTTGCTGGAAATTTGTATAAGAATGATCTTGAGAGTTGATTTTTAAGGCTGTAAAATTTTGTTCCATTTTTTAATTATATAAATCAATCTTTTTGTATTGCAAACCCAATTTAATAGATTGATTTATTGATAATTTCGTAAATAAACCTATCTTTATCATTAAACTTAAATTTATCTAATAAAGGTTTGATCTCCTTTCTGCTTATTGTCTTATTATCAAAATTTTTATCGTTTGATAAAGTATAAAGTTGATCGTTTTCTTCGATAAAAGCAAGGTATGTTGCTTCTTTGTTATTTGAAAAAAAGGCAGTTACAGGAAACTGGTTTTCTGTTATTAGTTTGAATTCATATAAATTATTAGGATAAGCTAAATTTAGCAAGTATTCTTTGTCTAAACTTTGTTTAATATTGTAAAACTCTGAAGTTGAAGGATTTTGATCAATTTTTTCATCTGTGTTTGCCTGTTTGTTTTGGGTAGTTATTTGGTTGAGACTTAAAGCATTTCCAATGTTCAATTTAGCAAAAGGATCGTCGTTGTTATTTGATATATTTATTTTTATCGTTACTTTATCTGTTGCTTCTGAATTAAAATAGGTTATAGCTGAGATTTCCAAGAGTTTGTTTTTGTTGTTAAAACTTATTTTAAACAGTATGTTTTTAACATCATTGTTTATATAATCAAAAAAAAGACTTATCTTTCTTAGATCACTGTGCTTTAATTCTGTTACAACTGTTTGTTGATCGCCATTTGCTTGATACTGACCTGCTTTGGAAATTTTTGCTAATAAATCTATAAAGGTTTTTTTAAAGTCTGTGCTTTCTATAGCGATGTTAGTTTTTAGCCATTTGTTGTATAGATTTGGTTGGTTTATAAGCAAGTTGTAAAATGACATTAGGTTGAGTTTGTCCAGATTGGATTGTAAAAAGTCTAATTTATTTATCTTAAGATAGAGATTTGAGTTCAGGTATAGTTCAAGGTTTATTGCCTCTGTCGTGTTGAGATGATTTAACTGTATCTGGTTGTTAGAGTAAAGTTTTGTATTGTTTAAATACATTATGGTGTTGGATTTAATCAATGTTGGCTCAGTTAGATAATTGTTAATATTACTATGAAACACTTCAGTAGTAAGTTCTGTTTTTAAAATTTCTTGGGAGTTTAGAAATGTTGCAATTTGTTTTATAAAATTATCTTCAGACTTATCAGAGTTAAGTCTGATTATATAAGAATACGCTATAAATATTGATAGAACAATAAAGGTAAATATAAACAGCCAAAATATTTTTTTATTTGGCTGTTTATATTTTTTGAGATCTAAAGGCGTATAATTGTTTTGTCTCATAATTTGATTATAATAAAGTTTTGGTAAACACTGCCATCTAATTAGTTGAAAAATTGTTGTTTAAAGAGTAAATTTAATCTATGTCAATTGATTCAATTATAGCTATAGATCATTTATACACTGGTAGCATTCGCAGTCTTTTTGGTAATAGCAGTTTTTTTTATGTTTTATTTGCAATATTTACCAATCCATACTTTATTTTGCTTTTTTTTTATATTACTGCTCTTTTTTTGTTTAGTAGCCAAAATATAATTAAAAAGATTATCTTTTTTTTCTTGATTGGAGGTTGTGTTTTTTTTGTCTCAGATTATTTGTTAAAGTATATTTTTAAAATATCAAGGCCAGATTTGAATCAGTTTTGCCCCAGCAATTACAGTTTTCCCTCTTCGCATTCTGTTATCGCTTTTACCTATGCTGTTTTTTTAAGTTTTATAAACAGACATTTTACTTTACTTTTGTTATTTATTGCAGGTTTAATAGGTACATCAAGAATATATCTTGGTTGTCATTATTTAAGTGATGTTGTGGTTGGCGGTGTAATAGGCTCATTATTTGGCTATTTGTTTTTTCTAATGTTCAAAAAATATATAGCATAAAATCTTTAGTTTACAGTGGTATATCTTCAGTTTGAACCTCATCTGTAATACCGTAAAACTTTACTCTATCTGCTTTAAACATTAAATCAATTTCTCCAATAGGTCCATTTCTGTGTTTGGCAATAGAAAGTTTTACCTTTCTTTTGTTTTGTTCTATAAGATCATCTGAGTCATCTTCGTTATATAAAAACATAACTACATCTGCATCTTGTTCTATAGATCCGCTTTCTCTTAAGTCAGACAATTGAGGTTTTTTATTGCCTCTTTGTTCTACAGCTCTTGATAATTGTGATAATGCCAAAACAGGAATCTGAAGTTCTCTGGCAAGGTTTTTCAGTCCTTGAGAGATAAAAGAAACTTCTTGTACTCTGCTATCAAATCTTCTGCCAGCATCAGCCAACTGTAAATAATCAACCACAATTAGATCTAACCCTTTTTCAAACATAAGTTTTCTGGCTTTGGTTCGCATCTCAATTATTGAGATGCCTGGCGTGTCATCTATGTAAATTTTTAAATCGCTTAGTTCTCCCATAGCAGTAACTATTTTTGTGTATTCTTCATCTGAACTTTTTCCTGTTTTTATTTTCCAAGAATCAACATCAGCATGACTAGCTAATAATCTGTCTACTAACTCTTCTTTACTCATTTCCAGTGAAAAAAAACCGATTGATTTTTTTTGTTTTAAAGCGGCGTTTAACGCAATATTTAATGCAAAACTAGTTTTTCCTAGACCTGGCCTTGCGGCTAAAATTATTAGATTAGCTTTTTGCATGCCTCCTAGTTTTTTATCTAAATCTTTAAATCCTGTTTGTACTCCTCGGTATTCATCTCCTGATTTAAGAAACTTTTCAAGTCTTTCGAAATTTTCAGACAAGATGTCTTTTATTGGTAGAAAATCTCTGTGAACATTCTGTTGTGCAAGTGAAAAAATCTCAGTCTCTGCGATGTCTAATAAGTTTTTTACATCGTCTTCTTCTTCAAAGGCCTTTTGTACAAGTCTTGAAGAAATAGAGATTATTTTTCTGCGAACATATTTCTCAATTACTATCTGCGCATAATGTTCTACATAAGCAGAGGTAGGCACCTCATCTATCAACTGGCTTAAATACTTGGTTCCACCTATATTTGTAAGTTCTTTGGTTTTTTTTAGCTCATTTTTCAAGGTTATTATGTCAATAGGCTTTTGTTTCTCAAATAAGGTTAGCATTGCCTCAAATATTTTTTGATGTTCTGGTTGGTAAAAAAACTCTGATCTTAAAAGAGATGAGATTAAATTTATTGCTGTTGGATCTATAAGCACTGATCCTAATACAGATTTTTCAGCTTGTAGATCATAAGGTGGAGTTTTTAAAGGATCATTCATAGATCGGTTTTAAAACAACAACTTTTTTCTCATCATCATCTGTGAAATCATTGTCTGTGAGTTTGTTGAGATGATCTACTGTCTCTGGATTTAGACCAAACTCAGTTAGGAATTCATTTAAAGTTTTTAGATTAGCAAAGACTTTATCATTATGTTTATCGGTTTTGTAGTGCATTGGTACAACAACTTTGGGCTCGATCTGGTTGATTACTTTAATTGCCTCTTGAGGTCCTATGGTGTAAAAACCTCCTACTGGCACTAAAGCTATATCAATATTGCCAATTTCGTCAATTAACTCATCGTTTAAAATATGGCCAAGATCACCACAATGTAGTATTGTTTTGTTGTCTATTAGAAATCTAAAAATAGTATTTTTTCCCCTCTCTAATCCATTGTTGTTGTCGTGAAAAGTTGGGTATCCAGTAATAGAGACTGTATTAATCTCATATTCTCCGGGAAGACCAATAACTAACTCAGCTGAGTTTTCTTTTTCTGTATAACAATGGTCTTGATGATTATGAGATGTTGTTATTAAATTAGCTCCTTGTTTTTTGTATGGCAAACCGACCATTTTAGGATCAAATGGATCTGTGACAATTTTGATGTTTTTGTTTTTTATTAAAAAAGAAGAATGTCCTAAATACCTTATTTCCATATATTAAAGATTATCAAAAATTTTATAAAATACAAACCTTGAAATCACACAGCCCTGCCAGACTGCAGGGCGTGTGTGATTAGGCTTTTTTTACTGGTATTTTTCTTGATTTGGCTGTATCGGCAAGATCTGCGCTTACAGTAACAACGCCGTCTTTGACCTCAGCAGTTAATGAATCTGGGTTTACTGGTCTTGGCACAGTTACTGTATAATCAAAAGAAACTATACGATCTTTTCTGTAATACTGTCTTTCGTTTTTATCTTCCTCTTTTTTCTCCTCTTTAGCCTTGATATGCAAAACTCCGTCTTCAAAAGTAATATCTACATTATTAGGATCAATGCCGGGTACAGCCGCTTTTACAAATATTTTATTGTTTTCTTCAAACATATCAACACCTTCTGTCATTGTCAGATCTCCAAAGTCTTCATCGAAATCATCCCATATTAGGCTTGGTCTGAAAAACCATTTAGCTAATTGTGTTGTTGATCTTGGCATCTTGTTTCACCTCCTTTCTATAATTAACTTATAACTATTAGCAATATAGCACAAAGTCTGCTAATTGTCAAGGGTTGTGTTTATTGTTGTTATGTCAATCTAAACTCTTGCTTTTGTTAAACCATTAAAGATTTTGATATTAATTTAAATAATCAATAGCATTTGGTAAAATTAGATTGTGCAAATTTAAGCCGACGTAGCTCAGAGGCAGAGCACCATCTTGGTAAGATGGGGGTCATGGGTTCAATTCCCATCGTCGGCTCAAAATAGTCCAATTATTTCATTAGATATTGTTAGTCTCCGTAGTTTAATGGATAAAACAGAGGTTTCCGGAACCTCAGATGGGAGTTCAAATCTCTCCGGAGACGCAGTCAGGGCCGGTAGGTAAACGGCATACCGCTCCGTTCGCAATGGAGAGTTCCGAGTTCAATTCTCGGCCGGTCCACAACATTATTTTGCATTGCTTTGTAAAAGAAACCGCTTTGGTTGGTCTTTTAAGATCCAATAACCAACTACAGAAGCAGAAACTAAAACATTTAATGATTTGTTTACCCCATACATTGGTATCTCTGCTATATAGTCACAGTAGTTTAAAACTGCTTGATTTACTCCTTTAGTCTCATTGCCTAGGACTAATGCTAATGGAAATTTGTAGCTAATTTCTCTGTAATCAGTGGAGTCTTTAGTTTGTTCGATTGCAATAATTTGAAAATTGTTTTTTTTTAAGTCTGTAATCAGTTTTTTTATATCTTTTTTGTACTCCCAATCAATTAGCTTATCTGTTCCTACAGCGGCTCGTTTAATCTTAATATTTGGCGGAGTCTCCATCTGGCCTGTAAGATATATTTTTTTGATTCCTAAGGCTTCGGCTAATCTAAAAAAACTGCCTGTGTTGTAAGTGTCATAAACTGAGTCCAGTATAAAGTATATTGGAAATGTCTGTCTTTGTTGTTTAATTTGCAAGGCTTGTTCTTCTGCAAGATTTCTGATTTGTTTTGAGTTTAGCCTCAGACTCATTTATTTTCTTTTTTTTATAAAATATGTAAAAACTGCAGAAAGTATAATTATTAACAGATTTATTGGTTTTGTTGTCTCCCTTAAATTTGACCAAAAACCTCTAAATGTCGTAAATTTTTTAATTTGTTCTGAGGTTTTAAAATAGATTCTCCACATTACAATAGTAAACAAAATTAGTATGAAGATAACTAAGATAAAGAAAATGCTTCCTGTGAGAAAAAATAAATTATTTAGATCCATTTGCCTTTTTTGTAGCTGAAACTTTTTTTGTAATTTCTTCAGATATTTTTTTAGTTTGTTTTTTAGACAATTTATATCTGTCTTTGATTTCATTTATAAACGCAGTTATTTTAGATTTAACTTTGTCAAACGAGGTCTGCGAATCGTTTTTTCTCATTTCATTTACAAAGTTAATTGTTTCCTTCTGAATTTGTAAATAAGTCTCTTTTGTTGTTTCAGTAAGTTTGCCAAAAAATTCTTTTGCTTTTTTATCGAGTTCTTTATCTTTGATTTCTTTTTGAAGTTTTGAAACTTCTTTTTTAATTTTAGTTCTTGTTTTTTTGCCTTCTTCAGGAGCAGTTAGAACTCCTATTATGTATCCTATAATGCTTCCAAAGAACAGTCCTTTAAAAAATCTTTTCATAATTTTATTTTAATTTGTAATTATTTGATTATATCATTTATTATCTGAAATATAAAGAAGGTAAGCTCTACAAAATCTTATGGCAGAAAAAAACGCAAAAACTACGCCTCTCCAACCATCTAAAATGCCTTTATGTCTTATAAGTGATAATACAAACCAGTTTGTTGGTTTTAATATAATGTAGTCTATTGCAGTTCTGAAGTTTTTAGGCGTTTTGTTCTGTCTAAGTTGATTTGCTAAAAAGTGAACATATCTATTGTTTCTTGATATATATCTGTCAAAGGTTGGAGAATCATAATGCAGTAATGGGTTGCGTAACCACCCGATTTTGCCTTTAACTTCTATTACTTCATGAACATCTTTGCATGGAAAGTATGCTTTGTTTTTGTCAATAAGTCTTATAGGTGCATCTGGGTAAAGCCCTCCGTATCTCATAAATTTCCCTAAAAAATTGTTTAGTCTTGGCACAAAAAAGCCAGCGTAAATTTTGTGTTCCTGTTTTTGTGTTTGCATTTTTGGTAAAACCAAAGATTGGTGTCTTAAAAAAAGTTTTTTTTCATTGTCAGGAATGCTGTTTTGATATTTTTCAATCTCCTCATTATTCATCTGTGTAATATTTATAATTTCATGTTTTAATTCTTTTGAAACTTCTTCATCTGCATCAAGCTGTAAAACCCATTTGTTTTTACAATTATCAAGAGCTAACTGTTTGTTTATGTGGAAGTTTGTTGGATTATTATGAGTCTCTATAACCTTAACTTTTTTGCCATAAGTTTTGGCAATTAAAACTGTTTTATCTGTAGATCCTCCATCTACAATTACTATTTCATCAGCCCATTCTATAGTTGAGTCTAAACTATAGTGTAGATTGCTTTCTTCATTGAAAACTGCTAAAGCTATAGATACTGGCATATTTAGAGTTATTATACTTTGTTTTTGCATTTTTTGGTATACTTTAGGATTATGCCAAAGCCATATAAGATTTTAACAACACCTAATGAAATCTTAAATAAACCAGTAACTGCGGTTTCAAAATTTGATAAGAGATTAAAAGGTATTGTTGATAGAATGGTAGCCACATTAGATGTACAGACTGATCCGCCTGGCGTTGGTTTGGCGGCTAATCAGATAGGTTTGTGTTTGGCAATATTTGTAATTAAAAAAAATAAAAACGATAAACCGCAGGTGTTTATAAATCCTGAGATTTTAGAAAAAGGAAAACTTATGCAAAACTTAGAGGATTCGCCTAACTGCAGTTTTGAAGGTTGCTTATCTATTCCTAGAATCTGGAGTCCAGTTGATAGGTTTGACTGGGTTAAGGTTAAGTTTCAAGATCTTTCCGGTAATGTTTTGATAAAAAAATTTTCTGGTATGGATTCTGTAATAGTGCAACATGAGGTTGATCACTTGAATGGCATTTTGTTTACAAAAAGAGTTATGGAACAGAATAAAAATCTTTATAAAGAAGTTGGCAACAAATTTGTAAAAATTGATTTATAAGCGTTAATTGTTTTGTTTAGTCTCTGAAGTTTTTCGCGATAAATTGCCTTCTATTGATACTATATTTAAAAATGGTTTTTTGCCATCATTTAAATCCTTTTTTACTCTTTTGATACACTTTGAACAAACCTTTACTCTTTTTATTTTTCCATCTTCAAGTCTTACTTTTACAGCTTGTAGGTTTACTTTAAATATCTTTCTTGTAGCTTGAGCCCTTTTTTTCCATCTACCTCCAGCTACACCTTTTCTGTGGGTATAGGATCTGCCAAACTGTGTTGTTTTTCCGCAATGAAAACAAATAACCATAAACAATATATTATCAATTTGATTTGAAAAAATCAACTATTGAGATTTTAAGCACATTATTGAAATAATTTTTTATCTTTGCAAATAGTGTTTTAATTTTTTCGTATTTTGAATTCTTTGTGTTTGGCTCTTTGTTTAAATTATCTTTTTTGTTTTTTTGAACTGTTATTTTATGCGATATCTCTTCAGTTGTTGAAATTTTAGTATTTATAGAATTTTGGTTTATCTCTGATTTGATCTCTATTTTTTGTTGTGTAGTTGTTGTTTTTTGATTAGAATTTACAGTTAAAATATCGGAGACATTATTTGAGTTGATCGCAGATTTATTGTTTGAGTGTTCATTAACTGTAGATATATTAGATAAGGTTGTTGGATCTGTAGTTGTGTTGGTAGGTGTAGTTGTGTTATTAGAAACTGGGCTAGTTATGATGCTGGCAGTGTCAGTGCTTTCATAATTTACTGTTGGTGTTGGTATAACTTTTGTTGGGGTGGGCAGACTAGATTCAGTTTGCGTGGATAAAACCGTTGGCGTTGGTGTTGCTGAAGGAAGATTTGTTGGTGTAGGTGATAGTGTAGGTGTTGGTGTTGGAGATGGTACAACTATTTTGAGATTAACAGATACAGAGACTCCTCCGAAATAATAACAATCTGGGATCTGAGTATTAAAATTACAGGTTTTTCCATCTATTACAAAAGAGGTTGTGTATTCATTTTCATTATAATTTGAGGGATATGATATTTTGTACTCAATTGTTATGGGTTCTGCAGGCTCAATAGTCTTGTCTAGTCTATAGATCTCAGTTACCCAAGGTCCAGAGTTTACTCTAAACTCTGTAGTTTTATAATAATTATTAGCAATTACAGTTGTCTCATAAAGATCTTGTTCTGATGCATTTGTTAAAACTATTGAACCTTGCACTGTACAGCCTTGTTTATTATTGCAAATAGTTGTAATCTGATTGCTGTTTGGTGAAACTATTTTATAAGATGCCGCAAATACTGCTTTGACAGAGATTATCAATAACAACAATAAAATAAGCGTTTTCTTCAGATTCATAAACTTATTAAACTATTAACAAACAACCTATAATTATAACAAAGATGGTCTTGTTTTCAAATTAACTTGTTTTTGTTTAATTTTTTTTATTTATATAGGTTGTTTAGATTGGTTTGGAATAAACCTGAATTGTTATGGTATCAGCCATACAATAGATTATTAGACTTTATATAAAAATTTTCTTTTTTGATTTTGTTATATTATTATAACTTTGATTCAAATTAAGTTTAATTTATTATATAATCCTATTTATAATGTTTGAATTAAATTTGACTTTTTTTATAATACAAGCTATTGCAATAATAAGCGCAATTACTGTGCATGAATTTGCCCATGCATATACTGCTGATAGATTAGGTGATCCTACTCCTCGTTTGATGGGCAGAGTTACTTTAAACCCTTTAGCTCATTTAGATCCTATAGGGACAGTTTTAATTTTTGTGTTTGGCTTTGGTTGGGGCAAGCCTGTATTATTTGATCCATTTAATCTAGCAAACCCTAGAAAAGACTCAGCTATTATTTCTTTTGCAGGTCCTTTGTCTAACATAATTTTGGCTATTATCTTTGCTTTGATCTATCATTTATTATCTTTTTTAGGGTTTAGTAAATATTTAGATATTTTGCAGTATCCTATATTTATTAATTTAATTTTAGCTTTTTTCAACTTAATTCCAGTTTATCCTTTAGATGGATACAAAATTGTTGAAGGATTACTGCCAGAACGACAAGCAATTGAGTGGTCTGAATTGAGAAGATATGGAATCATATTTCTTTTCCTGCTGGTTATGCCATTATTTTCAAACTCCTCAATGGCCACGAACTTGATTTTTCCAATAGTCAGATTTATTCAGAATATTTTACTTGCTGGAAACAGCATTATTTAAGTATGAACTCGCTTTTGTTAATTTTGGGATAATTCATATTTAGCCATTCGTAAAAAGCTAACTCTGTTTCATTTTTAGGCTCTTTTAATGTAACTATAAACTTGAGTCTGTCGAAGTTGTACTCTATTTTAAACTGCGCTGTCTCAAGAGGAGTATTGTTTCTTAGCATTCTGATCTGTTCTATTGTTTCCTCTTCTTCTTTGGATATTTGCTGATCTGGGTTTACTCCTGTAAAGGTTGGTTGAGGTAAATCGTCCTTTGTGTTTGAAGTTGGTAGAGTAATTTTAGGAGGATTTTCAACTGTAGTAGGTTTTGGTTGTTCTGTAGTGTTTTGTTCATTAACCTGTGGTTCTTTTAAATAAATATTTAAAAGAATTAATATTATTCCTAAAAATAAGGCAATGCTTGATGTAATAATTATAAATAATCTATTGTTCATAATTTTATTTTATCGTTTTTTAAATGGAAATGCTAATCTGTATTTTGGGTCTGGATAAAATGAGTTTTCGTTTAATGGAACCAACCTGCCTTCGCTATAGTATGGATCATAAGCCCAAACATTGTTGTTTTCATCAATATCTACAATCCAGAAGAAATGTCCGTAATTATTAAAATTAGCTAAAGCAAAAATATAATAACCATTATTGATAAACATTTTCATATCTTTGATTATCATATTTAATTCATATCCAGCTTCACTTGCAAAAATGTAATTTCCTACATCAAAGTATCTAGATAAAATTTCTTTTGCGGCGCTTATATAAGTGCCATTGCAATTTGCTATATAATATTTGTTTGTTTTTGATAATGGTTCGTAGAAACTTTCAATTACTTTAATTGGAGTCCAGCTTTTGTCAATAAATGTTGAAAGTATCATAGCCACTGTGGTAGGACCACATCCTGCTTTGCAGATATCACAGCCTTGAGGTAATTTATAACTTCCAAAATCATTTGAGCATTGGTAATAAAAAGTGTAGCTGTAGTTTTTATTGGGAATTGGTGTGTAATTTTCAGGATTATATTGATTATTATCTGTTGTGTTTTGTTGCATTTGTTCTGTGGTTGTATTCGTATTTGTATTTTTATCTGTGTTAGTGTTTGTATTGGTGTTTGTATTTAGTGTTGCAGTTGGCGTTGCTGTTGCGGTTGGCGTTGGTTTTGGAGTTAAAAAATCTACTTGATTATCGTACTTTATAGTTTGAGCTGATGTTGAACGGTATATAAGATATTTTTCAGATGTTTTGTATATATAATATGATTCAAATATTATTATAATGAATAGCAGTAAATAAATTGAGATAGAAGTTTTGAGTTTAAACTTAATCTTTGTCATCTTATTTTTATTTGAAAAAAATTAAATATATATTATAATAACATAATATGTCAGACAATGTTGCTTCTAAAAAAAATGATAACATAAATCTTGACAATTTGCCTGATTTATTAACAGTAAGAGAGGTGGCTGAATTATTGCGTGTTTCTCCTTTAACTATAAAGCGTTGGGGTAAGAAAGGCAAGTTAATCCCAATTAGAATTAACTCAAGAGGTGATAGACGGTATAGAAAAGAAGAGATTCTTAAGTTTTTGGGTCTTGAGTCAGAGTTAAATGATTAAAATTGAAAAAGGTTATTGATGAAACCTCAATGGCTTTTCTTTGGTTTGGGCAATTTTGGCAAGGAATACAAAGATACTCGTCATAATATTGGTCATCAGTTTGTTGATTATATTTCAGCTTTAAATAAATTGAAACTTAAGAAGTCAGAAAAGCTAAAGACCAGCTACACTCAATTTAACAATAAATTTTTGGCCAAGAATATAAGTTATATGAATCTTTCAGGTCAGTCGCTTAAATTGTTTTGTTCTTATTATTATATTGATCCAGATAAAATTACAGTGGTTTATGATGATTTAGACATACCCTTAGGAAAATTTAAAATTCAAACAGGGGTTTATTCAAAGACTCATAATGGCTTGAAATCTATAGCTGAATATTTTGATCTCAATACTCTAAATTTTATTAGAATTGGCATAGAAAACAGAAAAATTCGGATTCCTGGTCAAAGATATGTTTTAAGCAAGTTTAGCTCTACAGAAAAAAATATCTTAAAGACAGTTTTTGATAAAGTAGCCAAATTAGTTTTTAGTTTATTTTTATTGTTAATTTATCCTGTTAGAGTTTTGGCGCAACCTAGTAATATTATTCCAACTGAGATAATAACCAGTTTTAATCTTGGCTTTATTCCTTATTTGTTTATAACCTTTGTTTTTTTAACTTTATTAAGATTTGGCCTACGAGTAAAAAAAGATGTTGAGATATATGGAACTACTATTTTGTTTATAATCTGCACTGCGATTGGTTGGTTTTTTGACAATTATGCTATAAGCCTGGTAATCATTGTAATTTACACTTTAATGTATATAGGTGATTGAATTACATTAGGCTTTTTAGGTTTTTGATTCTTTCCTCAATTGGAGGGTGTGTAGAAAACAAGTTCTGAAGTTTTGCTACAAAGTCGTTGTTCTTTTTAGGATTTATATGAAAAAATAAGTGCGCTGTCTCTGGGTTTGCGTTGAACTGTTTTGGGTAACTGGAAATTTTTTCAAGCGCAGATATTAAGCCATTGGGATTTCTAGTCATAAGCACAGCACTTGAATCAGCTAAAAATTCTCTTTTTCTTGATATTGCCAGCTGAATTAAACTGGCGGCGATTGGTAGCAAAATAATTGCAACAATAGCTAAAATTAAGATAAATGCATTATTGTTTTTTTCTTTGTCAGAGCTTCTTGATCCCCAATAGAGATTTCTTAAAGCAATCTCGGAAGCATAGCCAATAATGCTAGCTAAAACAGCCGCAATCGTTGCTACTAAAATATCATAGTTTTTGATATGTGAAAGTTCATGCGCTATAACACCTTCAAGATCTGATCTGTCCAAAATTTTAAGCAAACCTGTGGTTACAGCTATCGCAGAGTGTTTTGGATCTCTGCCTGTAGCAAAAGCATTAGGGCTTTCATCTTCAATCACATATACTTTTGGCATTGGTAAACCTTGTGCAATACATAGATTCTCTGTGACTGTATATAGGTCAAAGTACTTTTCTTTATCAGCTAATTTTGCTTTATACATTGAAAGCACTATTTTATCGCTGTAAAAATAGCTGATAAAAGAGCCAAAAATGCTTGCAAATAAGCCAATTACTAAAAATGTTCCTGGAGACTCAAAGATTGCACCTAATGCATAAAAAAATAAAGTAAAGACAAAGATGAAGAATAAAAAAGTTAGATAAGTTTTTCTTTTATTACTCTCTATAAGAGCATAAGGTGAGGTAGCCATTTTTAAAATCTAACTTGTATGTTTTCTTTTTCTTCAGTTGAGAAAAATTCTTTGGCTGTAAAGCCAAACAGATTTGCTACTATGTTGGATGGAAAAACCTGGATTTGATTATTGTAATCTAAAACTGAAGCGTTGTAAAACTGCCTTGAGTAAGCTATTTTATCTTCGGTATCTTCTAATTGCCTTTGTAGTTGCAAAAAATTTTCATTTGCTTTAAGTTCAGGGTAATTTTCTGAAACTGCAAATAATGTTTTTAAACTTTCAGTCAGCATATTGTTTGCCTCAGCTTTCTCTTGCATAGATTGAGCATTTAATAGATTTGATCTTGCTTTAGTTATGTTTTCTAGAAGTTCTTTTTCGTGTTTGGCATAACCTTTTATTGTCTCAACAAGGTTTGGTATCAGGTCTGCTCTTCTTTTTAACTGAACATCTATGCCAGATTCTGCCTCATTGATTCTGTTTCGTAAAACTACAAGTCTGTTATAAAGAAAGATTATATATAAAATTATTACTCCTAATGCTATTAAAAGATAAAGTGTTATTTGGTTCATGTTATGAATTAAATTTTAATTAGTTTAAATTCTACTATTATTTAAGATATTTGCAACTAATTTGTATTTTTGCTTTATTAATAAATAAGTTATAATTTAAAGTATGGAGATTTTAATTACTACTCTTATAGTAGGTATACTCTTATCAGTTGTTATCTTTATACTGTTTAGACAGTTAAGCAGAAACTTTGAGTCAAAAGTAACAGATTTTTATAAATCTGCGTATCAGCAGATTGCAGAAATTTATGAGGGTAGATTTAAACAGGATAAAGAAAGTATACATAGAGATTTGGAGGATAAGCGTAAACTTTTTCAGGAGATGATAAATAGGATTGAGTCGCATATTCAGCAAACAGATAAAGAAAGGATCTCATCATTTAGTAGATTGCAGGAGGCAATAACTAAACAGATTCAACAGGTTGATAAATTAACGATTACTGCAGAGGCTTTGAGCAAAGTTTTGTCTAACAACCAAATGAGAGGACAGTTTGGTGAGCAGGTTGCTGAGAACTTGCTTAAAATGTCAGGTTTTGTTAAAGGTACAGATTACAATGTCAATACAGCTCAATCTTCAAACACTTCAAGACCTGATTTTTCAATTTTTTTGCCAGATAGGACTAAAATTAATGTTGATGTAAAGTTTCCTTATCAAAATTTAAAAAAAGCTGTTGAAACTAATGATAAGGAAGAGAGGCGCAGATTGCTGAAGGTATTTGAAGGAGATGTTAAAAAAAAGATTAAAGAGGTTGCTGGCAGAGAATATATAAACCCAGATGATAAAACAGTTGATTTTGTTATTTTGTTTATTCCAAACGAATCAATTTTTTCATATATTTATGAAAAAATGACAGATATTTGGGAAGAGGCGATGAAAAATAAAGTTGTTTTAGCAGGCCCGTTTTCTTTTACAGCTATTTTAAGAATGATTAAGCAGGCATATGATAACTTTAAGTTTCAACAAAATATTCACGAGATCATAGCTTTAATTAAAAGATTTCAGTCTGAGTTTGATAAGTTTTCAACAGAATTTGAAAAGATGGAGACTTATATAAATAGATTGCAAAATCAATATAATGCTATAAAAACAACAAGAGCGAATGCATTGACGCGGGTTGTAGATAAGATTATGCTGTCAGAATCTGATGATAGTTTGAAATTACTTGATAAAAATTGAGGTAGGTCCCTGTAAACATATACAGGGACCTATTATTTTTAGAAGGGCATTCTGTGGAAGTGTTTAAAGCCAGGTTTTTCAGGTTTTAGATTGAGGGGAATATTATTTTCTTTTAGCCAGTTTTGATAATCCTGCTTAAGTTGTTTAACTTGTTCTCGTTTTCTATCTGGGTCAAGGTTTTTAAGTTGTTCTATTTCTTGTCTTAATTCTTGCTGTTTTTGAAGTATTTTTTGTTTCTGTTCTTCAGTTATTTTGCCTTGCTTAACTTGTTGATCTAAATACTCTTGAAATTTTTGCTGTCTTTGTACATACATCTCTTTTTTGTGTTCATCGAAAACTTGTTGGACTTCTTCTTTTTTTAACCCAAATTTCTTTGCTATTTTATCTACTAAGCTATTGGAATCTGATTCTGCAAAAATTGTACTGCTTGATACTGCCACAGTTGCAATTATTGCTGTTATTGCGGCGATTAAATATTTTTTATTCATTTGTTTTCACCTCCTTTCTAAATAAATAACTTATAATGTTTAAATATTAGTTAATGAATCTTAAATTAACCTTAAATTTAGGTTAGGCTTTTTTAATAGGAAGTTCTATAGTAAAAACACTGCCTTGATTGGGTGTTGACTCAACTTTGATGTTACCATTGTGCAAATCAATAATGTCTTTTGCTATTGATAGTCCTAACCCAAAACCAGTATTTATATGTCTTGATCTTGAACTATCAACTCTAAAGAATCGTTCAAAAATTTTCTTATGGTATTTTTTTGGAATACCAATGCCTGTGTCTGATACTTTGATGACTGCAGTATTCTTTTTTACAAAATTTTCTATGCAGATCTCGCCGTCTTTTGGCGTATATTTGATTGCATTATCAAGCAAAATTAGTAAAACTTCTTCTATAGCGTTTTTATCAGCATTAAGTTTAATATCATTAGACTTTACTTTAATTTTTATATTTTTATTCTCTGCAAAATGCTTGATGCGTTTTACGCTTGAGTAAATAACATCTTTTATGTTGAATGTAGTTAAGACAATATTATTATCGTTTTGATATTTGTTTAGATCAAGAAGCCTATTGCTTAAACTAATTATTGTATTTACTTCGTTTAAGTTGTCGGCAATAATGTCGTAAATTGACTTATTCTTTTTTATTGCTTTGCTTCTTAGGGCTACTTCAAGAGATGTTTTTAATGATGTTAAGGGAGTTCTAAGCTCATGTGCGGCTGATGAGATAAAGTTTTTTTGCATAGTCATATTTTCCTCTATTGGTTTGAGTACATAGCCTGAAAACAAATAACTGGCTATTGTTGAAAATATTAAAATTACAAAATTGATTATTGCAAGCTTGATTGCAATGCCGCTTTTGGCTGAACTAATCTCATTTTCTAGCACTTCTTCTATTTTTTTTATATTTCCAGTTAACTTTAGTTGTTTGTTGTTAAAGTCAAATGGTTTGTCTGCTAAAAACGGTGTTATCTCTTGTATTATTAATTTTTGGCCTACTGTTTTAATTTTCCTTTCAATTTCAGATGTTGTTATTTGGTAGATGATTAAGCTAAAAAAAAGGCTTACTGCCATTATAATTAATGTGTAATAAACTGTAAGTTTTATGTGAGCAGATTTAAACACTAGGTCTTATCATCAATTTTATAACCATAGCCTCTTACTGTTTTGATTAGTTTTTTGCTTTTGTCAAAAGGCTGGTCAATTTTACGGCGAAGGTATTTTATGTAGACTTCTACTGTATTGGGCATAATATCGTCTGAAAAATGCCAAATGTTGTCAATAATTTTATCTTTGCTAATTATCTGTCCTTTATACCTTGCTAATAATTCGAGTATTAAATACTCTTTTTTTGTCAGTTTAATGCGTTTGTTGTTTCTGGATACTTCATAGGTTTCTGTATTTATTTGTAAATCTCCAATTTTAATAATTTTTTTTATGGGTTTATCCCTTCGCCTGGTTAATGATTTTAATCTTGCTAGTAATTCTTCAAAATCAAAAGGTTTGACAAGATAATCGT
Organism: Patescibacteria group bacterium; assembly: GCA_026004415.1. Lineage (GTDB taxonomy): Bacteria > Patescibacteriota > Microgenomatia > UBA1406 > GWC2-37-13 > BPJC01. The sequence continues at coordinate 29,317 of BPJC01000004.1, forward strand.
CTGCTCCGCAGTTGAATCCTTTGAGCTTGTCATCTAAATCAGATTTAGCAGTAAGTATGAGTATTGGAGTTTGTATGTTTTTTTCTCGTATCGCAGAGCATAGTCTTAAGCCATCAATTTTGGGAAGCATTAAGTCTATGATTATTACATCAAAACTGTAATTTGTTGCTAGTTCATAACCAAGTTGGCCATCGTAGGCAGTTTCTACGATATACTTTTCTTGTTCCAGTCCAAGTCTTATAGCTTTTGAGATTTTAAGATCATCTTCAATAAGTAATACTTTCATAAGTTGTAAATATTATATTATTTAAACCTTAAAATTAGCTTAAGTATTGTTGTTTTCTTGTTTAGGCAGTTTCCAACTGCTAAAGTCGCAGTCAGGATAGTTTTTACAGCCATAAAACCGTTTGCCTTTGCTTGTTTTTTTGATGATAATCTTGCCACCGCATTTTGGACAGGCTACATTGTCTACATACTCAATATATGGTTCTATATATTTGCAGTCTGGAAAACCAGAGCAACCATAAAATTTTCCGTATTTTGAAAATCGCAGTATTAGATTTTTTCCGCATTTGGGACATTTTTTTTCTGTTTCTCTTTCCACATTTATGTGTGTTTGATCATTTTTGTTTTTTTCTAGATCTTTTTCTAAGGGTTTATAGAATTTGTAAATGACTTGAATAATGTCTTCTTCTCCGTTGGCAATTTTATCAAGGTCTTCCTCCATTTTAGCTGTAAAATCGAGTTCAAATATATCTTTGAAGCTGTTGGATAAATAATCAGATATTGCAGTTCCTAATATTGATGGTCTTAAGACTCCATCTATTTTTTCTACATATTTTCTCTCTTGTATTAATGAGATAATTGGAGCGTATGTTGAAGGTCTGCCAATACCCTTTTCTTCCAGTGCTTTGATTAAGCCAGCTTCTGTGTATGCAGGAGGAGGAAGAGTCTGCTTTTCTTCTTTATTCAATTTTTCCAGATCTAATTTTGAGTTCTCAGTGAGTTTTAAGAATTTGTCTTGTCTGGGGTTGAGGTTAGGATATAGTTTTAGGTAGCCATCAAAAACTAATCTTTCTTGTTCAGTAACAAAAAGATCATTGTCTTTGTTGGTTATGTGAATTTTTAGGATCTCAAATTCAGCAGGTTTAAACTGCGTTGCCAGTGCTCTTTTGTAGATTAGTTTGTAAACTTTTTTTTGCGGTTGAGATAGGTTTTTTAATATCTCTGGTTTTTTGTTTAAATCAGTTGGTCTTATGGCTTCGTGTGCTTCCTGTGCCAGCCTGCTTTTGGTTTTATAGGTTTTTGTTTGTTCATTTAAATAGTCTTTGCCAAATTCTTTTAATATAAATGTTTTAGCTTGTTTTAAAAATTCTTCTGATAAATTAAATGAGTCTGTACGATGGTAGGTAATCAGACCTTGTTCATAAAGAGACTGAGCAATTCTCATAGTGTATTTAGTGCTATAACCAAAGTTTCTATTACAAAGTTGTTGTAGTAATGATGTGTTTAATGGCGATGGCGCTTGTCTTTTTGTTTTCTTTGTCTCTATTTTTTTAATTTTATAGTCATTATGTTCTAATCTGTTTATTTCTTCTTCTATGTTAGATTCATTTAGTTTGGTTTTTTTATAGGTATAGTCTCCAGCAAATAAACTGAGTGTTGTTCTTATATCAATATCTTCACCTTTAATTTGCTTAAGTTGCGCTAAAAATTTTTGCTTATCTGATCTAAACTCTGCTGAAATATTAAAGTAGGTTTCGGGTTTAAAGTTGTCAATCTCTTTTTGGCGTTCTACGACGAGTCTTAAGGCTACTGTTTGCACTCTTCCTGCAGATAACCAGCGTTTGCCAATCTTTTTCCATAATAATGGGGAGACCTTGTATCCTACGAGTCTGTCTAATATTCTTCTACAGTTCTGCGCTTTTACTAAATCAGATCTTAATTCTTTTGCGTTTTCAAAGGCTTTTTTGAGTTCAGTTTCTGTTATTTCGTAAAAAACCATTCTTTTAAGTTTGGTTTTGTTATTTATTATTTTAAAATCAGGCCAGTCTTCTTTAATAAATCCTAGATAATATGCAGTATGGTATGAGATAGACTCTCCTTCTCTATCTGGATCTGTTGCTAAAATTATTTCATCAGCTTTTTTTCCTAATGATTTTAATTCTTTAATAACTTGTTTTTTTTCTTTTATATCAACATACTCAGGTTTAAAATTGTTTTCTATATCTATAGCCAGTTTATTTTTGGGTAGATCTCTGATATGCCCTTTTGTGGCAAAAACTGTTATTTCTTTGTTTTTAAAGATTTTGCTAAAACTTTTTACCTTTGTTGGTGACTCAACGATTATAAGTTTCATTTTATTTATAATATCAAATTAAATTTAAATTGCTTTGTTTTGTCTTTTTTTTTGAAGTTTGGCAAGCAAGGCTCTGTCTAGTAAAGAGCGGTTGAGTAGTCGCATAATTTCTTGTTTTTCCTTATCTGATTTGGTTTTATTTAGTTGTTGTTTGGCTGATGCTATCGCTTTTTCAATTAGTTTTTCATTTAATTCGTTTTGTCCAAAGGCTCTATTTACTAAAATTATAGTTTCCTTGCCATCTGTTTTTAGGTATCCTCCACCAATTGCATAGTACTCGCCATCTTTTTTACCTTCTTCTTTGATGCTTACAATACCCTCTTCAAGCATTGTAAATAGTCCTTGATGTTTGTCAAGTATTGTTATATACCCATTTGTTGTCGGTGCTGTTATTGACGCAACTTTATCTTGATCAAACAATACTCTGTTGGGTGTAATTATTTTAAGTTTCATTTATTATCTGATTTAACTTCATCTATAGTTCCTTTCATATAAAATGCCATTTCAGGTTTATCATCATGTTTTCCTTCCAAAATTTCTTTAAATCCTCTAATTGTTTCTTTAACTGGCACATAGGCTCCTTTCATTCCTGTAAAAACCTCAGCAACATGAAATGGCTGAGTTAAAAATCTTTGTATCTTTCTAGCTCTGGCAACTGTTAGTTTATCTTCTTCTGAGAGTTCTTCCATTCCTAAAATCGCAATAATATCTTGCAGATCTTTGTATCTTTGCAGAACCTTAAGTACTTCATTGGCTGTGTTGTAATGATCTTCTCCTACAATCTCTGCGATCAAGCGCTCTAGAGTTGGAGCTTAAAGGATCTATTGCTGGGTATAACCCTTGGTCAGCTAAAGATCTTTCCAGTGATACGCTTGCATCTAAATGGGCAAATGTGGCCACAGGCGCAGGATCTGTATAATCGTCTGCAGGTACATAAACAGCTTGCATAGATGTAATAGAACCTTTGTTTGTAGAGGTGATTCTTTCTTGCAAAGCTGATAATTCCGAAGCTAATGTTGGTTGATACCCTACAGCAGATGGAATGCGTCCCAGCAAAGCAGAAACTTCTGATCCAGCTTGAGCAAATCTAAAGATATTGTCTATAAAAAGCAAAACATCCATGTTTTTTTCATCTCTAAAATACTCTGCCATTGTTACTCCTGTTAAAGCTACTCTTAAACGATTTCCAGGTGGTTCGTTCATCTGGCCGTAAACTAATACTGTGTTTGGCAAAACTCCAGACTCTTTCATTTCTCTGTAAAGATCGTTTCCTTCCCTAGTTCTTTCACCAACGCCTGTAAACACAGACACTCCTTCATGCGCAGTTGCAACATTGTGAATCATTTCTTGAATGAGGACTGTTTTTCCTACTCCTGCTCCTCCAAACACAGCAATTTTACCTCCTTTAATAAAAGGAACCAGCAGGTCTATTACTTTTATACCTGTTTCAAAGATCTCTTGCTTAACTGACTGTTCTGCTAGTTTTGGCGCAGTTTTGTGAATTGGGTATGTTTGATTTGTTTTAACATCTCCTAAACCATCAATAGGTTTGCCCAAAACATCAAACATTCTGCCCAAAATCTCTTTGCCAACAGGCACTGATATAGGTTTGCCTGTGTCTGCAACCTCATCGCCTCTTTTTAATCCAAAGACAGGTCCTAATGCAATAGCTCTTACTAAACCTTCGTCTAAAACTGTTGTGGTCTCAAAGTATGTTTCATTGCCGTCTTTATCTTTATGAATTAAGGCATTGTAAATTTTTGGAGTATAAGAACCAGAAAACTCTATATCTACTACTACATTTCTAATAGTTTTTATGATTCCTTTTTGCATATATTTTATTTAATTTGTAACCTCAACTGATTCTTTTGCTGTTATCATATCTAACAACTCATAAGTTATTTTTTCTTGTCTTAATTTGTTTCTTAGCAGTGTTAGGTGGTAGATTAACTCTCCAGCATTATCAGTTGCATTTTTCATCGCCATCATTCTAGCTGAATATTCTCCTGCCTCAGACTCGATTATAGCGGTTCTGATTCTGTCTTCTAGGTATGAGTGCAGAAGTGATTCTAAAAAACTCTCAGCAGATGGTTCAATGCTGTATGGCTTTTGGCTGTGTTGTTTATCCTGATTTTGCTGGCTAGTTAATGGCAGTAACTGCTCTATAGTGGGTTCTGATCTAAAAGCTGATATAAATCTGTTGTAAACAAGATAAACAGTGTTTATTTGCTTGTTTAGAAAACGAGTTAAAACATTGTTGTAAACAGCTGATACTGAAGCAATAAAACTAGAATCGGAGAAATCTAAAACCACTTCACCTTTAAGGTTTTCCACAAACTCTCTTGCTTTTTTGCCAAATATTATGAATTGATCGTTATCTGTTGTTTTAATATTGTGTAGGAAATATTTAAATAAATTCAGGTTGAAAGAACCGCAAAGACCTTTGTTTGTTGATATGAAAACAAAAGTTCTGGTTGTTACATCTTTGTTGTTTTGAAACAACTCAGATGTGCTTTTATCTACATTAGCAGAAATCTCAGTTATCATCTGTTTTAGGTATTGTTTATAAATAAGTCCTTGCATTGCCCTTTCTTGGGCTTTTTTCATTTTTACTGCCGCTACCATCTGCATAGCTTTTGTAATTTTTCTCACATTGCCGATTGATTTTATTTTTAGTCTTACTTGCCTTAAGTTCATTGTTGTTCATCTTGGTAATTTGCAATTATTGAAGATACTATTTCTTCAAAGACCTTTTCATCTTCTTCTGTAAAATCTTTGTTTTTGTTAATTTTGTCTGCAAATTTTTTATATTTTAAGTTAAGGGTTTCCAACATTTCCTCTTTAACTTGAGAGATCTCAGTCAAAGGTATCTTATCTAAAAATCCCTTTATTCCAGCCCAAATGACTAAAACTTGTTCAGCTAAATCATAGGGTTCTCCTTTCTTTTGGATTAAAACATTGGTTATTTTAGCGCCTCTGTTTAAAAAGTTTCGTGTGCTTTCATCGAGTTCTGATTCAAACTGAGAGAATGCCGCTATCTCCCGATACTGAGCTAGGTCTAGTTTAAGCCTGCCAGCAACTTTTTTTATTGCTTTAGTTTGGGCAGCTGAACCTACTCTGGATACAGATGTTCCAACATTTATAGCAGGCCTGATACCATTATTAAACAAGTCTTTTTCTAAATAAATCTGACCGTCTGTAATTGAGATTACATTAGTTGGAATATAAGCTGAGACATCACCTTCTAAGGTTTCAATTATTGGCAAAGCAGTTATTGAACCTCCCCCATACTTTTCATCTAAACGACAAGCTCTTTCCAGCAATCTTGAATGTAGATAAAAAACATCTCCTGGGTAGGCTTCTCTGCCTGCAGGCCTTCTAAGAATTAGTGATATTTCTCTGTAAGCCCAAGCATGTTTTGACAAATCATCGTAGATAACTAAAACATCTTTGCCTTGATCCATAAAATACTCAGCTATAGCAGTAGCAGAGTATGGAGCAATATACTGAAGTGTTGCAGGGTCGGAGCTATCTGCTGTTACAACAACTGTATAATCCATAGCTCCTTTGTTTCTAAGAGTTTCTATGGTTAATGCTGTTTTTGATCTTCTTTGTCCTATAGAGCAATAAATACAGATTATGTCTTTTCCCTTTTGGTTTATAATAGTATCAATTGCTATTGTAGTTTTTCCAGTGTTTCTATCACCGATAATCAGTTCTCTTTGACCTCTACCAATTGGTATCAATGCATCAACAGCATTAATTCCTGTTTGTAGAGGTTCTGAGACTGGTTTTCTATATATGACACCTGGAGCTATTTTCTCAACTGGGTAATACTTTTCAGCTTTATAGTCGGTGTTTGAGTCAAGCGTTTTACCTAATGGATTTACGACTCTACCTATAATTTCATTGCTTACAGGTATGGAAAGTTGATAACCTAATGCTTTAACTGTATCTCCTGCTTTAATATCTTCGTATTCATCTAAAACAACTATACCTACGGTGTCTTCTGTTAAGTCAATTACATAACCTTTTTCGCCGTTTTCAAACTCAACAACCTCGCCGTAGGTTGCGTTTTGAAGGCCATCTGCAGTTACTACTCCATCTTTAATCTCAACTACTTGGCCTATCTCTGCTTTATTGTTTTGCTTGGTTCCTTCAAGTTCTTTGATGATATCAGTTACAACTGAGTCAATTTTTGTCATATGTTTAATCTTTTTAAACTTGATAATTTAGAGTTGACTGTAAAATCATAAACAGTGGTTCCAATGACAACTTTAAAACCGCTTATTATTGAATTGTCCACAATCTGCTCAATTTGTTTGTGTTCAAGTTCAGGAATTGCTTTTTCCAATGATTTTATCTCGTCTTGTGTCAATTTAACTGCAGTATATACAACAGCCTTATTTTTAGATTCATTAAGCTTCTTTAGTAACAGTTTTTTTATCTCAGACTTAATCTGCGGTGTTACTCTCATTAATTGACTGTCTTATCTAAATTTTTAATTAAAAGTTTTTGGTATTCTTTTTTTCTTTCTTCAGTCATAAACTCTTTAAGTGTTTCTTCTGTTAATTTTAAGGATAAGTTTAGTATATTTTGCTTAAGTTCTTTTTCAAAGGATTCTTTTTCAGTCTCCAGCTCTTTCATTAGTTTTTCTTTTTCTAATTGAACTTCTTTTTTTACTTCTTCTGTCAGCCTTTTTTTTAGTTCTTCAGCAGATTTGACTGCTTCATGTATAAGTTGATCTGCTGTTTCTTTGGCTTTTTTCCTGGTAGCGTTTAAGATCTTTTCTTTTTCAAGATCCAACTCAGCTAGTTTTTGCTCATACTCTTCTTGAATTTTTTCTCTTTGCTTTTGTTTCTTAACAAACTCTGAAAAAGGTTTTGCTAAAAACTTTTTAAAAATATAAAAAAGCAATACAAAATTTATTAGCTGAGCCAGCAAGAGTTTATAATTTATACCAAGCTGTTCCATATAAATTATAAGAACTTAATAATTAAAGCTATAACTAAGGCATAGATGGCTACAGCCTCTGCAAACGCTATTGCCAAGATCATATTTGTCCTTATCTCATTAGCGGCTTCTGGGTTTCTTCCTAATGCTTCAGCCGCTTTGGCGCCGATCATGCCTATACCAATGCCCGGCCCTATGGCGCCAATTGCAATTGCTAATGCAGAAGCTAAAAGTTTCATTGTTTCTGCTTCCATAGTTTATACTCCTTTTTTTAACTTTTAATGATGTTTTTGAATTGCTGAATTTATAAATACTGCTGTCAGCATTGAAAAGACTAATGCTTGTATTAGTCCAACGAAAACCTCCAAAACTAAAAATGGAAATGACATCAAAATCGGCATCAAACTAGCTATGATTGCAATCATTACCTCACCTGCGAATATGTTGCCAAAAAGTCTAAATGCAAAGGATATTATTTTAGAAAATTCTGAGATTATTTCAAGTATTCCTGTGAAAAATGCAATCGGATTGGCAAAGTTTATGAATTTGCTTATGTATTCTTTAAATCCTAAAATTTTTATACCGTAAAACTGAGTTAGAATAACTGAAAACATTGCTAATGCCAATGTAAGGTTTAAATCTGCTGTAGCTCCTCTTAATAGGTGATACTTATGTGGCTGACCATGTTCTATAACTTTGATATAAATACTACCTACTCCTGGCAATAATCCAAACCAGTTCTGAACTAAAATAAATAAGAAAAAACTTGCGATGATAGGGAAAAAAATATCAGTTTTTTTTGATCCGAATAATGAAGCTGTAAACTCATAAATTGCTGTATTTATAAAATGAATAAAGTAAAATAATTTGCTTCTGTGATCTGATTTAAGATTTAGTTGTTTTTTATACCAAAATATTAATGCAATAAGTAGCAAGCTGACAATTACAGATGTTAAATATGAGTTTGTTATCTGAAAATCGCCTATATGTAGGATTGGCTCTGGTTTGATACTAATTTTTTCTTCCATTGATTATTTTTTTGATAAATAAAACTAAATTATATATCATACTTGCTATACCAGCAAGAACAAAATAGATAAAATATTTTTTACTTATAACCTCTTTGTCAATTAGGAATTTGCCTAATCCTATAAATAGGATAATAGGAATAACAATATACCAGCCAAAAATTAAATAATCAAGATCTATTTTAAATGTTTTAAGATTGGATTTCTTTTTGTTTACTTTTTGTTTGTCAATTTTTAAGGCGTAGTTAAGCATTTTTATTTAAGTCTTTTAAGATTTTTAATATACAGGCCTGTTTTGTCATCTGCGCTTCTTACTTGAGCTTTAAATATAAGAACAGCATTTTTTACTATAGAAGATTTGAATTTAGCATATGTATCTGGAAAAACAACAGCTTCTGTGCTACCTGTCGGATCTATAAGTTGTAAAATTGCCATATCTTTTTGATCTTTTTTTGTTTTGAGTATTTTTAAGTCTGAAATATAGCCAATGAAAATAAACTCTTTGTTGTTTAAGTCTTCATTAAGTTTTGAGAAAAACATATTGACTCTAGATTTGATTAGATCTTTTAGGTCTTGAAAAGGATTTATGCTTATGCTGAAACCTAATGCCTGTTTTTCTAGCTCTATGAGTTCTGAAGTATTAAACTCTGGCAGATTTTCAAAGTTGTCAGTTAAGTGGGTGTTTGTTTTGCTGGCAAAAAGATTAAATTGACCATTCTGTTGATTGTTTTTGTTTTGTTGAATTTTTTTTAATACCTCAGGATAGTTTTCCAACAATGTGGCTCGGTTGCCAAAGTCTGAAAAAGCTCCGGCCTTAATTAGGTTTTCAACTGTTTTTTTATTTACTTTTCTAAGATCTACTCTGTTTAGAAAATCTGAGAAACTTTTGAATGCTCCTTTTTCTCTGGCTGATAATATCGATTCAATAGCAGCCTGTCCAACATTTTTAACTGCTGATAAGCCAAATCTGATTTTTTTATCTCCTTCAATTGTAAACTCTGATTTTGATTTATTTATATTAGGCGGTAGTAGTTTTATGCCAAATTCTTTGCAGTCGTTTACAATTCTTAAGATTTTTTCTTCTCTCTGCGGTCCTGATAGTCCAGATATTTCAGAGGTCAACAAAGATACAAAAAACTCTGTTGTGTAATTGGCTTTAAGATAAGCTGTCCAGTATGAGATTAGGCCGTAGGATGCTGAGTGCGGTTTATTGAAACCATAAGATGCAAATTTTTCCATAAAACTATAAATCTTTTCTGCTGTTTTTTTTGAGTATCCGTTTTTTACACACCCTTTTATAAACTTAACTTTTTCTATTGCCATTAGTTCTTTTTTCTTTTTACCCATAGCCATTCTTAATGCGTCTGCTTCAGCCATTGTGTAACCTGCCATCTTGTTGGCAATCTGCATAACTTGTTCTTGATAAACCAAAATGCCATAGGTTTCTTTTAAAATTGATTCAAGATCATCATGTAGATACTTAATATGTTCAGGGTCTTTTTTGTTCTTTAAAAACTCAGGAATAAGTTCTAAAGGTCCAGGTCTATATAAGGCAATCATAGCAATAATATCTGTAATCTTTGACGGTTGCATTTGTTTGGCAAGTCTTTGCATACCTTGTGATTCAAGTTGAAACACACCTGTAGTTTTGCCGTTTGAGATTATCTGAAAGGTTTTTTTGTCATCTAAAGGAACATTATGAAGGTCTATCTCTGTTTTTTTATATTCTTTTACAAGTTTTAAGGTGTTTTCAATACTGGATAGGTTTCTTAATCCTAAAAAATCCACCTTAAGCAAGCCAACAGCTTTATTTTCTGAAACAGCATTAAGATCTATACAGTACATATCAAACTGAGTAACTACACCTTCTCCATTTGGGTTTTTTTGAACAGGAACATACTCAGTCAGGTCTTTGTCTGCGATGATAACACCTGCGGCATGAACCGAAAGATGTCTGGGAACACCTTCAAGTCTCATTGCAATATCTATGATTTTTTTTGTGTTTTCATCTGATTTGTAACTTTGTTTTAATAGATCTGATTCCTGCAAAGCTGTTTTAAGATTGATATGAAAGCCTTGTTTGGCTGGAGGTATCATTTTTGCAATTCTATCTCCTACAGCATAGGAAAAACCCAACGCTCTGGCAGTGTCTCTAATTGCCATTTTAGCCTCAATTGAACCAAAGGTTGCGATATTTGCAACTTTTTCTTTACCATATTTTTGTTTAACATACTCAAGTACTTCAGCTCTTCTTGTATCTGCAAAGTCTATATCAATATCTGGAGGCGTTGGTCTTTGAGGATTTAAAAATCGTTCAAATGGCAGGTCATACTCTAAAGGGTTAATATCAGTTATTTTTGTAAGATAAGCTATCAAAGATCCAGCTACAGATCCTCTGCCGGGTCCAACAGCAATGCCAGCGTTTTTTGCCCAATTAACAAAGTCCTGAACTATTAGAAAATAGGTTGAATAACCTTTAGAATCAATAATCTTTAATTCATAATCAATTCTGTTCAAAAGTGTTTTTTTATCAAAAGATTTTGCTCTGTCAAGGTTTTTTAAAGCTAGTTCTTTAAGCATTTGTCCTGGTGTTTTTCCTTTGGGAATATCGTATTTAGGAAGCACCCATTGTCCATAAGGAATCTTTAAATCAACCTCATCCGCAATTTTTAGGGTATTGTCTACTGCCTCTGGCAGATCTGCAAACTCTATTTTCATCTCATCTGGAGATTTAAGGTAAAAATCAGGCACATCAATCATAGATATTTTTCTGTTTTTATCATAAATATTAGTCTGAGTTTGGATACAAAGCAAAATTTCTTGTGCATAAGCATCGTCTTTATTTATATAATGAACATCATTGGTAGCAACTAATGGTATGTTAAACTTCCGTGAAAGTTCAACTAATTTTTTGTTAATTTCTGTTAATTCTTTGATCTCTTTATGTCTTTGAATCTCTAGATAATAATTGTTATCAAACTCTGCTTTGTATTGTGCAATCAATCTCTCAGCTGACTCAAAGTTTTTAGTTTTTAAATAATATGAAAGTTCACTGCTTAAACAGCCTGACAAGATAATCAGTCCTTCCTTATATTTTTTTAATAAGTTAAAATCGATTCTAGGTTTGTAGTAAAAACCTTCTAAATGCGCAATACTTGATAATTTAATTAGGTTTTTATAACCAGTATAATTTTTAGCTAATACTGTAAGATGAAAGTACCGTTTTTTGTAACTCGGATTTTGGTCTTCTAGATCTGGCACATAATAAAACTCTTGTCCTATTATTGGTTTTATACCTGAATCTACAGCCTTTATAAAAAATTTAAAGGCTCCGTATAAGCCTCCATGATCAGTAATAGCTATTGCAGGCATCTCATACTCCTTGGTTTTTTCTATTAAATCTTCAATTCTGCATAAACCATCTAGCAATGAGTAGGCTGAGTGTGTGTGAAGATGCACAAAACTCATTGAGCCTTATTGATTTCAGATATTAATAATTCTTTAATTTTTTCTGCTGGTGCTTGACCTTTAAGTTTTCTCATAGATTGACCTACTAAAAACATTATAGCTGATTCTTTCCCATTTTTGTAATCTGCTACTGCTTGTTGATTTTCTGACAATACCTGTTTTACAGTTGCCGATATCTTGTTTTTGTCAAAGTTTACTTTTTTTTGAGTATCATCAAGCATCTTTAATACATCGTTTTTATTCTTTAGACTAGTTCTGCTGTTTATAATTAGATTAGCAATCTGTTTTATAGTTTCTTGATTTAAACCTTTGTTTCGTTGTTGTAGTTCTTTAATGGTTTCTTCAAACAATTTGCCAAAGTTTTCTTTTTTAGTCAGAATTATCGCTTGGTCTTTAGAAAGAAAATACTCTTTTATAAAGCGTCTCGCTTGTTGAATTGGCAGTTCTGGCAAAGTTTTTTTTATTTTTTTAAGTTCCTTTTTGTCAAATTTTATTGGTGGTATATCTGGTTCTGGAAAATATCTGTAATCTAAGGCTTCTTCTTTTTTTCTTTGTGAAACTGTAATACCTTTGTCTTCATTGTATCCTCGTGTTTCTTGAATTGGTCTTTTTCCATTTTTTATAAGTTTTGTTTGTCTTTCAATTTCATACTCAACAGCCTTTTTGGCATACCTAAAAGAGTTTATGTTTTTTAACTCAACTTTATAGTCTGGCAGGTCAATGTTTCCATCTGGTTTGACTTCTGCCAAAGACATATTCGGTTCCAGTCTCATACTGCCTTTTTCCATATCTGCAGTAGAGACCTTTATTCTTCTGAATATTAACTGTAAATTTTCTAAAAACTCTTTGCCATCATCTAAATTATCAAAGTCTGGTTCAGTAACAATCTCAACTAATGGCACTCCTGCTCTGTTGTAATCTACCAATGTTTTACCTTGTTTATGAATCAGTTTACCTGTGTCTTCTTCAAGATGAACTCTGGTTATCTTAATTTTTTTGCCAGAAATAAGTTCAAGACTGCCTGAAAAACCTATTGGTTTGTTCCATTGGGTTATTTGATAACCTTTGGGCAGGTCAGGATAAAAGTAATGTTTTCTATCGAAATAAAACTCTGAATTAATGTTGCAGTTTAAAGCATAAGCAATTTTGTAGGTATATTCTATAGCCTTTTTGTTTGGATATGGCAATGTGCCGGGAAATCCTAAACAGATAGGACAAACAGTTGTATTTGGCTCTTTGCCAAACCATTCAGCACTGCATCTGCAAAACATTTTGCTTTTAGTTGACAACTCAAGATGTATCTCAAATCCCAACACTAATCTGTATTTTTTTCCATTTATACTTACTTCCATTTTTCAACACCTAATTTAATAACATCAAAGTAATTAGTTTCCTGTTGAAATTTGTAAAGCGTCTGTAGTAACCTTAATTCATCTAAATAATTGCCAATTAGCTGTAAACTAGTTGGCAGTTTTTTGTTGTCAAATCCTGTAGGAAATGAAACCGCAGGAAGACCTGCTATTGCCGCAGGTTCATTGAATTTATCTATTAATTCTCCAAAAAATGGATACTTTTCAAACTCACCTAATTTTAGGGCTGTACTTGGCACGACAGGAGCTAAAATCAGATCTACTTCTGAAAAAACTCTAGCAAAATCAGCTTTTATTTCTTGCCTTAATTTTTGCGCTTGTTGATAAAAAGCTGAATAATACCCTGCAGATAAGACGAAATTTCCAAGCATAATTCTCTTTTTAGCCTCAAATCCAAACCTGTCTCTTGTATTTCCAAATCTTATGCCATCGAATCTAGATAGATTGGAGGCAACCTCTGCTCTTTGAATTATAGTATAAACAGATATTGCGTACTCTGGTGAAATCAGTTTTATTTTTTTGAATTTAAATCCTAATTTGTTAAATACTTGTTTTGATTTTTCAAAGTTTTGTGCTGTTTCTTTTTGGATATTGTCAAAGTATTCTTCTGGAATTCCAATCACTAATTTTTTTCCTTCAGCCAGTTTTTCAAAATATAATTCAGGAGGTTTTTCAACTGTGGTGGCATCTTTTTTATCTTGTCCGGAAAGAACCCCTAACAAATATGCCGCGTCTTGCACATTTAATGTCATTGGACCAGGACAATCAAAGGAGGATGCCATAGCTATTAAACCAAATCTTGAGATTCTACCGTAAGTAGGTTTAAAACCAATCACCCCACACCACCCTGCAGGTTGTCTTATTGAACCTGCTGTCTCAGATCCAATTGCCGCAGGAGCTAAGTAGGCTGAAACAACAGCGCCTGAACCACCAGATGAACCACCGGGTATATGATCTAAATTCCAAGGGTTTTTCGTAGGACCATAATCAGAGGTTTCGGTTGATGATCCATGAGCCCATGCATCCATATTTGTTTTACCTAAGATTGAAAAATTGTTCGCAAGGAGTCTATCTATTACTTCTGCATTATAATTTGGAACAAAATTATCTAAAACTTTAGAAGCAGCAGTTGTTCTAATGCCTTTGGTACAAAAATTGTCTTTAACTGCAATAGGGAGTTTATCTTCGTTTTGTTTATCACAGACAGTAATATATGCATTAAGTTTTGGGTTATGTTTTTTTATTCTAGCTATAAAATAATCAAAGACTTCTTTATAAGATATCTTTTTTTCTTCTATAAGTTTTTTTAATTCTAGTAAACCTAAGCCTAGTATGTCTGTCATAAAGTTTTACAGTATTTTGTCAACTTCAAAATAATTTGATCTAAATATTCTAGCATTTGAAAATAACTTTTTTTTATCAAACTTTAAAGGGTTTTCTTCCCATCTGCAAACATTTTGTTTTGCACAAGACTGTCTACTGTATTTGTTTGATTAAACTCAAACTGTTGTATGTTTTTTACAAAATCAAGAGTGTTGTTAAGGTCTTGTTCTAATCTTGATTTTTCATTGGCAGATAATTTTAGATTGGATAACTGAGCCAAGTAATTAGCGTCTATAATTATTTTTTTTACTTTTTTCCTGTCAGCCATAAGTCTATTTTATCTAAAGACTTAGTATTTACAACATCATCTTTAGTTAACCAGCCTTTTTTGGCTATATCAACTCCATATTTTAAAAACTCCATGCTTTGGCAATCATGTGCATCTGTATTTATTATAAACTTAACGCCTTTGCTTTTGTATTTTTTAATCAATTCAAAAGGTAAATCTAGTCTCAATGGATTTGAGTTTATCTCAACAGCTATATCTTTGGTTTTGCAAACAGATAAAACTTTATCCCAGTCTGCAGTTATTGCTGGTCGTTTGTTAATTAAACGACCAGTTGGATGAGCTAAAATCCTAACATTGGGATACTCTAACGCCTTAACTAGTCTTTTGGTCATTGTATCTTTATCTTGCTCAAATGATGAATGAACAGATATAATCAAATAATCAAGATACTCAATGCAAGAATGGGGTATCGCTAATTCTCCATTGGGTAAAATATCGCATTCTATGGCTATAAAAACCTTAAATTGTTCAATATTTTTTGAGTAAATAATTTGATCATAAAAGCGCCGTCTTTCTGTTAAAATTTTTTTAACTTCTTGTTCAGAAAGGCTGTGTTGAGGATTGTGATCTGCAATTCCAATATAACTGTATCCTAAATTAATGGCTTTTGTTATAATCTCTTCTAAACTAGAGACACCAAGATCATAAACAGTTTTAGTATTAAAGTTGCTATGTATATGCAAATCTCCTTTAATATCACTTGCTGTTATAAGATTTGGCAAATTATTTACTAATGCTTTTTCTATTTCTTCATTGCCTTCTCTAATCTCAGGCGGAATATACTGTAGTTTTAAAAAATGGTACAGGTCCTTTTCATCTGAAAAATAAATCAATCTGTTGTTTTTGATATCCTTTAGACCATATTCTGACAAAGAGTATCCAAGACGCAGAGCATGTTCTCTTAAGTTAATGTTATGAATTTTATTGCCAGTAAAATACTGTAGCATAGATCCATATTTAGATTTTTCAGCAATCCTTATATCAACTCTAATATTATTTTTTAAGATAATACTTGCTTTATTCGTTCCAGCATTTTCTATCTTTACTTTATTTGGATAATTAACAAAGTGATCTATAATCTTTTGGTTATTTTTGCTTACAACAGCAATATCTATATCTCCTACAGTTTCATAGCGTCTTCTGATAGATCCTAATACATCAATTTTTTCAATAGAATCTAATTTTTTAAGCCATTTAATAATAGCCCCAGCTATTTTATCTGCTTCAGAGAGTAAAATTCTGCTTTGTTTTGAGAAACTTAAGTATGTTTGTATCGCTTTGATAATAGATTCTTCAGATTTTGCACCAAACCCTTCTAAAACTTTTATTTTTCCTTGTTGCGCTATAGTCAATAAATCTTCATAGACTGTGTCTGGATTATATAATTTAAAAGTCTCAACTAACCTATATGCTTTTTTAGGTCCTATTGATCTTACTTTGGTTAAAAGAAATACAGTAATTGGAATTCCAGACAGTATCTCTGCAATCTCTAGGCTATAACCATTTTTACAGTATTCTATGAGTTTTTGTTTTATTATTTTTCCAATATTTTCAATTTCAAAATCTTCATTGTTTTTTATAAGATCGTATATCTCAACTGGATAGCTTTCTAATGCGTCTGCGGCGTTTTTATAAGCAATTATTCTAAAATAATCTTGTTTTTTTAACTCTAAACTGTAGGCAATATATCTAAGCAATTCAGCGAGTTCCTTATTGCTTTTGCCAAATAAATACTTTTGTTTATAGTAATTTACATCAAAGTTTACACTCATACTAAAATTATAATTTAAGTATATCTATTATTTTTATGAATACTGTTGCTAATTTTGAGGTATTTTTAGTTTTTGGCCTGTAAATAAAATATTTGGGTTGCTTAAATTGTTTGCTTTGGCAATCTTTGTCCAAGCATATCCATCACCGTAAACCTCTTGGGCTATCTTCCATAAGTGATCACCTTTCTTTACAGTATACTCGTTAATATTTGCTTTTCTTTGTTCTGTTTTTGCAGATGAGACTTTGTCTGTTGTTGGAGTTCTGTCAACAACATCTTTTGGCAAAACCAATTTTTGTCCAGCAAACAGTAAATTTGGATTATCTAAATTGTTTGCTTGGGCAATATCTACAGCATTATATCCTGATCCATAAACTTCTTCTGCAATTTTCCAAAGGTTATCTCCTCTTTTTACTATATATTCATTTACTTGATTGGAAGTTTTTTCATTTGTTTCTGTATTGGTCTCATTTTGTTGTTGATTAGTATCTTTTTTTTGCACAGCATCATATCCTTTGTAGTAATTATATAAGACTCCAACTGTAATTAATATAATTATAATTCCTGTTATTATATATGTTAAATTTTCAGTAACGAATTTTTTAAGGTCATTTATTTTATTATTAAAATCACTTTTTTTATTTTCCATAAATAACTATAATTTATTATAAGTTTAATATAACAAAGATTATAGTATATGTCAATAAGATGTATTAAGTTGTTTAATTAAATATTAGTTATTGTTTAAGATTTTATTAATTATTTCGTATAAATGCAGTATCGGTGAATAATAGATCTCTATTGTTTTAAAACCCGGCTCTAACTTGACGAAATAGGAATAATTTTGTATATTTTTAGTTAATTGTTGGCCATCTGTTTTTATAATTTTTCCACCTGGTTGTTCTAATACTTCCAAAACAGCTCCAGACCTTAATTTTTTAGGCAACTTTAAAATAGTTTTGTTAGGAGTTTTTTTTATAATTTCTGGATATATTGTTTTATTACCAATTTTAATTGAATATATTGCTTTTGTCTCCTTAATTCTATAAATAAATAAATTTTGTATTCTTTTGTCTAAAATTAAATTGTTATATGATTTTAATTCAAAAGGAGAAATAATATATTTTACAGCTAAATTAGACCATCTTTGATCTGAAAATGTAATTTTTGAAGTTTCAATATAATTTGTGTGAAAACCTTTGTCTTCTCCTCCTAAAAATGGGTTTTTGGCTATTAAATTAGAGTATTTTTCCTTATAATCAACAGATGGGTTATTAAAATATTCTGCCAAGTTTTTAGGCACAAAAGTTGCATAACCTTGTACTGATGATACAGAATAAATAATATTCCAATTTGATGGGACTCCCCAAAAAATATGTCTTAAGAGCTCATAATTGTTATTTAATTCGTTTATAAAAAAATCTTTTTCTTTTGAAAACGGCGGTCTTTTTAAGACTCCAGGCATATAAGAATGTATTCCAGTATAAGGATAAACATCGAGTATAGACTGAATTCTAAAGTTTTTATTTTTATCCAGTTTATTTAGATAAGAAATATTTAAGATAGAGTCTTCAATTATACTTTGGGGTATAAAAAGATTATGATAATAAGTATAGGTTAGACCCTCAACTAAGACAAATAAAAAAATTCCTAACCAAATGTTTTGATTTAAAAAAAGCACTACTAATAATAAAAAAATCCAAATAATTAGACTTCTAACAATAAGCATTTTTATCGAATTTATTGTTGCTAAATCATAAAATGCATGGGGATATTTATTCAAAATCTTTAACAAATATATTGATAAATTGTCAAAAAATAAGTAAACGAATAATGTTAGTGAGCTTAAAATTACCATCAGCAACATAATTTTTTTCTTTTGAGTTAAAATTAAACTTAATTCTTTATTTATTACTGATAAATTCTGTGCTATTTTGGCAACTAAAATAAAGAAAATCACGCTATACATTTGTTGCATATTTCTTAGAAATGGTATTTGAATTAAGCCAAATGATAAAATATAGCAGATAAGCAAAACAAAGATCAAAGATGTTTCAATTTTTCGTTTAAATAAGAGGATAATCAAAAAAGGAAGTACTAAGATTGAGGTTGTGATTACTTCAACCTGGCCCACAGCCCAATTAGCTCCTTCTCTTATATTGCCAAAAATAAAAGGTAATATTATTTGAGTAAGTTGTATTGGATTGAGTGATGCTAATTTAGTATATTCAGTAGAATTCGTTAATCTAGTTGACTCTATAATGATAGGAATGGCAAGCAATATATAGGGTAGTAAAAATATTGCTAAAAGCAAATTAAAAAGTAATATCTTTTTAAAAGGAATATTATAAATATATTGTGCTATTAACAAAATAAGAAAAAGCCCAAACACAGCCATTTGAAAATGACCTGACAACACCATTAATACAGACCAAAAAACAGGTTTTAAATAATTTGATTTTTGAATATCTTTCAAAGCATAAAGAATCATTCCCCAATGTGAGATTACAGCCCACATAGTAGGATTATTCATTCTAATAAACACACCTTGTCCGGAAAATAGAATAATACCAAAAAATAAAAAACTCCATTTCAAACTTTTAGTTAGGTTCATGAAAAATTTAAGAAAGCCATAACTAAATATTAAAGTTGTAAAAAAAACCCAAATACTTATTGATAATGGGTATGGTGATAAAAAAAACAAATTGAATGGGTGTAAATTGCCAAGTCCAATATCAAAAGCAAAAGGAATTCCTGTAAAAATATAAGGATTGTATAGAGGAAATATCCCCTTTTTAAGCCATAAACCTAAAAACAATTTATTCGGTAAAAATAAAATAATTGAGTCAGTAGGAAGATTTATATAAAAAAAATAAAAAATGGCTATAACCAATGAAATTAAAACAGACATTATTTTAATTATTTTGGTGTTAGCTATTTTTAAAAACATTTCTATTCCTGCTTTATGTTTTAAAACAATTCATAATGTTTTAATTGTTTATTTTAGCTAATTTATAGAGCATAAAAATAATGTAGCTACTAATCTGAAAATAAATTGTATTTTAATATTTCCCAAATAGCTTTAACACCATCTTTCCAATTTATTTTTTTTCCTTCTTCATAAGTTCTACCCCAATACGAGATTCCGACTTCATAAATTTTTATTCCTTTTATCTTTGAGATTCTAGCTGTGATTTCTGGTTCAAAACCAAATCTTTTTGATTTTAGTTTTAATGCTATCTTTCTTATTAAATCTCCTTTGAAAACTTTGTATCCTGTTTCCATATCTGTTAAGTTTAGATTCGTAAAAGCATTAGAAAGAAGCGTTAAAAAGAAGTTGGCAATATAATGCCAAAAGTATAAAACCCTATGAGGTTTATCAGAGATAAATCTAGAACCGTAGACTACATCTGCATTGTTTTTTATAAAAGGTTCTAACAATCTTGGAAAATCGCTGGGATCATATTCTAAGTCAGCATCTTGAATGATGACTATATCTCCTTTTGTTTTTAAAAAACCAAGTTTTAAAGCTGAACCTTTGCCTTCATTTTTGTTTTTATATATAATTTTAAGTTTGTTTTTTTCATATTTTTTTTCAAGTTCTTTTAAAATTTCCTTTGTACCATCTGTTGAGTTGTCATCAACAACGATTATTTCTTTTTTTAGACCAAGAGAGTCAGAGTGTAAAACTCTATCTATTGTTTCTGATATAAAAAGCTTTTCATTGTAAACAGGTATTACTATTGAAAGTGTTTTAAATTTCTTTTCCATAAAGTGATTGTATCAAATATGAGGTATGTTTTCTAATAATATTAGTTTTTAATTATAGATAAGTTTATAAAAATAGAAAAATATTATAATCCTTGAGCCGGTGAGAGGATTTGAACCTCCAACCTCTCCCTTACGAAGGGATTGCTCTGCCATTGAGCTACACCGGCAAATTATGGTTGCTCTTTTGTTACCTTCAGCTCCTGTTCTGTTGCATTTCCAGCAAAGTCAACAGCTTTAATTGTTATATTATTTTCTCCATCGTTTAAAAAAAACCTATGTTCAAAACTTAAATCAGATAAAAGTACTATTGGTTGACCATTTATTGTAAGTTCTGATTTCTCTGAAACTTTACCTTTGATTACAATAAAATCTAAAACTGTTGTTGTTGGTATTTCTTCCAGTGAAATTTCTGGTGCGGTTTTGTCATAAACAATATTAAAGGTTTTAGTTTTTTTTTCTGTACTTTCTGATTTAGCAATAAAAAAAATAGAATTGTCTCCTTCTTTGAGTCCGTTTATATCAAACTCTGTAATATTATCACCTGCTTTTATCTCAACTTCATCGTTTTTATTGTCATTTAAGTAGATCTCTATAGCTTTTGCGTTTTGGATATCTAATCTTGCTTTAATTTTAGCTGAATTTGTAGCCTTAGGAATATCTATAGAACCTATCAAAATCTCTGGTTTAATCTCTTGTTGAGTTGTCTGAACTGGACCGGAGTCTTGTATAAAATAATTACTCAAAAAGGAAAGTATCATAATCATGATTTTAAGTCCAAAATACAACAGTACAAGTATAATAATTATTGCAATAAGCAATTTCATCCAAAGGCTTGATTTTGTTTTTGCAGATGAGGTTTTATTTGGGTTTAATTTATTTGCAATCCTCATTTGTTTATATTATATCTGAAGTTTTGGAGTAAATTTTCAGCAATTTGAGTTTTATCTACATTTATGTGACGCGTACGGGATTCGAACCCGTGATCTCCACCTTGAAAGGGTGGCGTCTTAGGCCACTAGACGAACGCGCCTTGAAACGATTTAACTACTTCATATTATAACAGATTAGATTTTATATTTAAATTTAAGAAGGTTTAAGAATAAACTTAAATAAAACAAAACAAAAACATTAAACAGCGCATTATCTATAAGGCTGTAGGTTAACACATAGATTAAAATATCAGGAAATCTGTACAGATTTAATAGTTGTACAAGTGCTAATAAAAACAAGCAAAATCCGATAATGCCTGTTGTTGCCCAAATACTCAAGTAAAGATTATGAAAATATGATTTTGAGTTATAAACAGGTTTTAGTTGTGCAATTTCATAATAATAAACCTCTTTTTTATAATTGCCAATGAAATTAAAACCAATGCCAAATAGAATATTTTTTTTAATAAGTTCAAGCGCTTGCTTTGAATCTTCTATTCTTGAGATAACTGTGTCTGATCTTAACAATTTGCCGCCTATATATGGATTTAGAAAAAACAAAATTAGCGTTACTGCTCCTGCTAAGATTAAAAAAAACAGTTTTATCTTTGCTAAGAATCTTTTATTGAACAACAAGGCAATACCAAAAAGCATTATGCCAGCTCTAGCATAGGTTGCCAAAGAAAGCAATGAATGTAGTAAAAATAAACCTGTCCAGTTATTATATAAACTAAAAAAAGCAAATAATACAAATATATTATTGGTCAAGTATGTGTCTAGATAAACGCTAAATACTCTAAAGTAATGTGGATCCCAACCTAAATACTGCAGGTTTCTTAAGTTGGGATACCAGAGTATTTGAGCTATTGCAATAATAACTTGCAAAACTGCTGAAAGTTTTATAATTTTAATCAAAGGGTTTGAAGGTAAATATTTATTCTTAATTAAAGTGTATAAGATTGGAAATAATAATAAAAAAACAGTTATTCTTATCAAATAAAATACTCCAATTATGATTGAACTTTGATTATATCTAGTTGAATTAAAAGCAAAGTTGATCCAAGAGTAAACCAAAAAAAAATTTAAAAATTTAAACTTTGAAATTTGTATAACAAAGTCTTTTTTAATTTTTAACAAAGCAATTAAAACAAAGATATAAACCAATACTTCAAAGATAGTAAATCTGATCTCTTTGGTAAAACTCAGTCTAGTCAAGAGACCAAAATTTGCAGTTAAAATTACAAAGCAGAGCAAATAAAATATTAGTTTTTGTTCAACTTTGCTAATTATTTTTGCCAACATAAGCCTTTGCTCTTGATAAGAATGAATGAAAAGACATCATAAATGAGTAAATAAAGCCTTCTGCTTTGTCTAAAAAGCCTAAGAGAATAAAATAACTGTAAATAAATTTTAGTATTGGTATAGTAAAGATCTCAATAGTTGAAATATTTTTTTGCGCTAACTCTTTTGCTCTTAAATCTGAGTAGTAATTGATTTTATGCAAAAAGTCTTTAACTCCAGCATGTGAGTTATGAATTATTGATCCAGAGAGTTTATAAACTTTGCCTGAAGTCTGGTAAACTTCATGGACTTTGCCAATCCATCTTCCCTCAATGTTTTTATTTATCAATCGCGTTATACCAAATAGTCTTTGTTTAAAAACTTCTCCATACTTTATTTTTTTGCCAAGAAACACATCATAACGAGGGATTCTATATCCAGCCGCTTTTGAGTTTAATTCTGTTGTCTTTAATAAAGTTTGCAGTTGTTTGTCGATAACTTCATCAGCGTCTAAAAAAAAGACCCAGTTGTTTTTTGCTTTTTTAAGACTTCTATTTCTCATTTCAGAAAAATCATCTGTCTTTAACTGCAAAAGTCTTACTTTGTCAAATGGTTTAATCAGATGTTTAATATTATTAATTACTGAGTTGTCAGAAATATTAGTTGTAAAAATAATTTCATCAAAGTAATTGTTTTCTTTGATTATTTTTTGAATTAGTTTATAATGTTGTTTGCCTAATAAAACAATAAGTGAAATTTTCATTTAACTTAATTATAATTTAACATATTATTTAATTAAACTATTTGATTTTATGATCAGATATATTATTACAGAATTTTTTTCATTTATAATGGATATTCTAGAGACTATTGCATTTGTTGGATCAATCTACCTTATAATCCATTTTTTTGTTTTTACACCTCATAGAATTGAAGGTCAATCAATGTACCCTACCTTTAATAATGGTGAAAATATCATAACCAGCAAAATTCACTATAAAATATTTCCAATCAAAAGAGGAGATGTTGTTGTGTTTACGAGAGTTGATGTTCCTGAAAAAACTATGTTAATTAAAAGAGTTATAGGTTTGCCTGGAGATGAAATTTTGATTCAAGATGGATATGTTTATTTAAATGGCAAGAAATTGGTTGAGCCATATATTGAAAGTTACACTAATCTTGACAACTCTAGTGCGGTTATAGAAGGAGTCCCTTATAAAGTTCCAGTTGGCAGTGTTTTTGTAATGGGAGATAATCGATTAAACTCTCAAGATTCAAGATATTTTGGCGCTATAAAAATAAATGTTATAGAAGGCAAAGTTGTTTTCAGATATTTTCCGTTAAATAAGATTGGCTTTATAGATAATGGTTTACCCAAAAATTTACAAAGTTTTGTTTACTTTAGATCAATATTTAAGACAACATAAATATTGTCAGCTATTGTTGTTCTTTTTTTAGATTAAATATCGTTGTAAGTTTCTTAAGCATTAGGTTTGATTCTAAAAGATTTGCTTTTAATTCCAAAACCACTTTAGTTCTAACTCTTGATTGAATTATCTTAACCTTAAGATTAGGATTAAGTTTTGATTTAATTATTTGTTCTAATTCTTTTATTTTGTCTTGTGAATAGTATTTGCTATATCCTTGTTCATAAACATTGTGAAGAATATTTCTAACTCTTTCTTCTGTTTGCAAAGCTGTATAGTTGTTTTTAAGTATCTCTTCATATAATTTAATCATATCATCTTGTGTTTTTAGCCTGGAAAGTATTAGCAAATGAGTAATTGATATAATTTGGCTGTAATAACCATCTATAATTAAATCTGGCAATTTTAACAACCTAACATAATGTGCCAAATATGAAGATTGAATTGATGTTAATTTAGATAATTTCTGATAAGTTAATGAAAAATCTTTTAAGGCTTGTTTTATTAGTTTTCCTTTTGTAAATGGATCTTTTGTTTTTTTAATGGCAGAGACAATCTCATCGAGGTTCATTTACTCAACTGCAACATATAATTTACTTTTGCGGACATAAAACTTAACTTTGCCATCTCTTTCAGCGTGAATAGTATAATCTTTACCCATATAAGTATTGGCGCCAGGTTTAACTCTGGTACCTCTTTGTCTGATAATAACATAGCCGCTTTTAACCTCTTGACCTCCAAAATACTTTACTCCCAGTCTTTTGGCGATTGAGTCTTTATTTCCTTTTGCGGCTTTAAGGGCTTTTGTATGTGCCATACTATTTTATGATTAAATCTTGACAATTTTTAATTTAGTTAATAACTGTCTATGGCCTTTGTTTTTTCTATACCTTACTTTAGCTTTAAACCTTCTTATATTAATTTTATCAGATTTTATCTCTTCAACGATCTCTGCTTTAACTTTATTGTTTAAAACAGGCTCTCCTATCTGAGATCCTTTTTCATCAAATATTGCCAATGTCTCCAATTCTACTGTTTTATTATTAGATTCAATTCTTTCAACATTTATAACATCTCCTTCTTTTACCAAATATTGTTTACCTCCTGTTTTAACGACAGCTAATTTATTCATAAGTTATATTTTAATTTATTCTTTTAATTCTAACAAACCAATTGATAAAAGTAAAGCAATGAACGCAGAACCGCCATAGGAAAAAAGGGGTAATGGTATGCCAGCTATTGGAAACAGATTAAGATTCATCGCTATGTTTATAATTACTCTATAACTTAAGTAAACAGCCAAACAAAGATGCGTTAACCCTATATAACTGGAAAGTTGACCAATATTGCCTTTTTTTATCACTGAAAAAATTAGATTGTAAATAAATATTGCATACAAAATTATTAAAAAAACACCTCCTATTAGTCCTGTTTGTTCTACAAAACTTGCAAAGGCAAAATCAGTATGAGATTCAGGCAGAAAAAAAAGTTTAGACTGTGTGGACCTTCCAATTCCTTTACCTATAAACCGACCCGATCCTAAAGCTATCTCAGCTTGTTTTGAGTTATATGATTTTTCAGAAGTTGATTCATTAAATGCAGAAAAAAAATGTATGATTCTATTTTTTTGATAATCTTTTAAAGATCCCCATAGCACTGGAAAACTCAATGTTGAGACTAAAACAGCAGATATAATTATTTTTTTGGGAATTTTGCTAAAAAACAATGCTGTTATAAATATTGGTATTAGGTTTGTTGCAGTGGTAAAGTCAGGTTGCAGAAAAATTACAATGAATGAGACAGCAGTAATACCTAATCCATGCAAAAAGTAGATTACTGGTTTGAGTTCCAGATCATCTTTATTAAATAAGAGAGATATATAAAAGATATAAAATATTATTAAAAATTCAGACGGTTGAAGGTTGAAAAAACCTAAACTTATCCAGCGTTTTGCTCCTTTAATCTCTTCTCCAAAAAACAACAATGAAAGATTTAACAGCCAAATAAGCCAAAAGATAACCGGAGTTATCTGTTTTAAAAGCAGATTAAACTTTTTAGTTAATAAATACACAACTAATCCTAGTAATAAAAAAATTAGTTGTCTGTATGCATAATAGGTCTGAATTCCAATCAAATTGATTATGCCAAGTGCGCTTATAAAAAAAATAATAATAATGTTGGCCATTATTTGATTATATTAAAAGAGTCGCCGATTTGAATAGCTTCAGCATTTAATTTTTGTTTTATTTCTTGCTTAAACTGTTCGTACTTTGCAGGAATCTGCAAAACAACTTTGTCTTCAGGAGATAAACCTAATTTTTTTCTTGCCATCTGCAATTTTCTTATTTCTTCTCTAATCTCTCCTTCTAGTCTTAACTCATCTGTAAGATTAAAATCAAACTCAATATTGATATTATCTGATGTGTTAATTGTTAATCTTTTAAAGTTAAGTTCTTTTGAGATTATTTGACTGAATTCATTGATTAGACTGTGAAAAGATTTAGGAGCCGAGATCAAAGCGCTTGCCAATGGTTGCCTAATTTTAACATTGTTTTCTTTTCTAATTCTTCTGCCAGTCTCTATTATTTCTTTTACAACTTCAAAACTATTTAAAATATCTGGATCGTCTTGTAACTCTGCAAACTCAGGCCAAAACTGTAGATGAACAGATTCCTTATTGGTTAAGCTAGTATATATCTCTTCGGTAATATATGGCAAAAATGGTGACAAGATTATTGCCAAATTAACTAACAAGTAATAAAAACTTTGATAAAAATTGTTTTTATCGTTGTTATCATCAGTATTTGTCCAGACTCTATCTCTGCATAATCTTATATACCAATTTGATATGTCCTCAACCAAAGTCTCAATAGATTCTGCGGCTTTATTGGGCGCAAACTCTAAAAGATTAGATTTTACCTCATCTGTTGTTTGTTTTAATCTTTGCAATATCCATTTATCAAGTTTTGAAAGTTTTTTATACTCTAACTTTGAAAAAAGTTCAGAATCAGGTTGATCAAGATTTACATAGGTTAAGAAGAATTGGTAAATATTCCACAACTTTAAGTAGAAACTCTTTCTGACTTCATCAGCTTTTTTATACCCAAAAAGTAGATTTTCATATGGATTGTTTTTAACATACATCCATCTTATGACATCTACGCCCATTTTTTGAGCACCTTCGTTAAACTCAATAGAGTTGCCCCAGCTTTTATGCATTGGTCTGCCATCTTCTGCCAACAAGGTTCCAAATCCCAAAACTGTTTTGTACGGATTAGTGTCTTCAAGCACAGTAGACATTGCAATTAGAGCATAAAACCAGTTTTTAAACTGACCTGGAAATGACTCAGTTATAAAATCTGCTGGAAACCAATGTTGCCATTCTTGTCTATCTGTAAGGTATAGCGGTTGACCTTGATTGTTTCTTTTGATAGTCGAAAATGGCACAATTCCAGCGTCTAACCATGGATTGCCCACATCTGAAACTCTGCTGATAACTTTATTACAATTCTTGCATCTAATTTTTACTTTATCTATATGAGGTTTATGAGGAGAGTTGTTCTCCAGATACTCAAACCCTTCTACTGCCTTTTCTTTTAACTCTTCTTTACTGCCTATGACTTCAAACTTACCACAGCTTTTGCATTCCCAGATAGGCAATGATAAACCCCAGTATCTATTCTTTTTGCTAATAAGCCAGTCATGCATTTTTTCAAGCCAGTCTAATTCTCTTTGTAAACCAAACTCAGGCAACCATTTAATTTTTTTGGCTGTTTCAATCATTCTTTGTCTCAATGTTCTTGAGTCTTTTCCTGGTTTATCCATTGCTATGTACCACTCTTCTGCAACTTTCCAAACCAGTTCTGTTTTGCAACGCCAGCAGACAGGATATCTGTGTCTTATTGTTTGAATTTTTAATAAATACTCTTTTTGATCTTCAAATCTTTTTAATATGATATTTGGGTCTGATTTAGCATTTAAACCAGCCAGATCGTCTAAATCCTGTAAATAATTTGCTTCATCATCTATAATCTCAATAACTGCAAGATTGTTTTTCTTAGCTATCTGAAAATCTTCTTCTCCTGCGGATGGAGCCAAATGCAAGATACCAGTTCCTTTGTCTGCTGTTACATAATCATTCTCAGCAATTATTGTATGAAAGTTAGAGAAGTTTTTTTGGGCTGACACAGCTTTTTTTAAGTAATCAAATGGAGATCTGTATTTAAGACCTACTAGTTTGTCTCCTTTAAACCTTTCTTTTTTTTGCCAGGATTTACCTAAAGCTCTTTCTAAAAATTTTTTAACTTCAGGATCTGTTATTTCATCAGGGTCTATGCAAACAATTTTTTCTCCTGTTTCTTTATGTTCAAATAAACAATAATTTAATTCAGAGTTCACAGCCAAAGCTGTATTACCAGGAATTGTCCATGGTGTAGTGGTCCAGACGACTACAGAGTAGTCTTTGCCTTCAATTGGAAGTTTAAAGAATATACTTTGATGAACAAGTTCTTGATAATCTTCTGTTAAGATCTCATGTTGTGAGATTGCTGTTTGACATCTGGGACACCAAGGAACAACATCTTTGCCTTTATATATCCAGTTGTTTTCATAACAGGTTTTTAAAAAATGCCAAATCATATAATTGTTCTCATCGCTCATAGTGTAATAGGAGTTACCCCAATCCATAAAGTAGCCTAATCTTTTTGATTGTTCTGTTTGTACTTTAGAAAACTTTAAAACTCTTTCTTTACACAGATTAACGAATTTTTCTATTGATTTTTCTCTATCTCCAGGAACCAGGTTTTCTATCTCTCTTTTGTTTGTTATGCCTAAATCTTTTTCAACGCCCACCTCTACCCATAGGCCTTGACAGTCAAAACCATTGTGAAATCTTTGCTTATAACCTAAGAGATTATAAAACTTTTGCCATAAATCTTTGTATGTTCTTCCCCAAGCATGATGAACTCCCATAGGATTGTTTGCTGTAATAGGGCCGTCTAAAAAAGAAAAATATTTATTGGAGTTTTGGTTTTTTTTTAATGTATTTTTTTACTATTCCTGTTTCATACCATTTTTTAAGCAGAGATTCTTCCATTTCAATAAAGTTTTTTTTAGTTTCTGGTTTTTTAAACATATTGTATATTTTACCTTTTATTTTTTTCTACGCAAGAAGGCTGGAACATCAAGTTCTGAGTCAAACTGATTGTCATCTATATCCTCTTCAAGTATTTCTTCCTCAAATTTTTGTTCTTCTGTTTGCGATGTTAGATTAGCAATATCTTCTGGTTCTGGTTTTTGTCTTGACTGCGTTGTAGTTGATCTGCTGGAAAAATTAAATGAGTTAATCCTTCTTTCTGAAAATCTGGTTGCTATGATTGTAATCTTAATTTCATCAACTAAGTTTTCGTCAATGACTGCTCCAAAGATAATATTTGCATTGGGACTGACTGATTTGGTTATTAAGTTTGCGGCTTCATCTATCTCCATCATTGAGATGTCGGGTCCGCCGACAATATTAAATAAAACACCTTCTGCTCCTTCAATATGCACATCTATTAATGGAGATGAGATTGCTTCTTTCACAGCTGAGATTGCTCGTTTGTCTCCACTGCCAACACCAATGCCCATTAAAGATGTTCCTGCGTTCTCCATAACTGATTTAACATCTGCAAAATCAACATTTATTAAACCTGGAAGTGTTATTAACTCAGCTATTGCCTTAACTCCTTGATAAAGTATGCTATCTATTTTTTTAAAAGCATCTATGATTGATGTTTTTTTATCAATTATTTGCAGTACTCTTTGGTTGGGGACTATTATTAAAGTATCAACATTTTCTTTTAATGATTCAATACCCTCTTCTGCTAACTCAGACCTTTTTTTGCCTTCAAACTCAAAAGGCTTGGTAACTACTGCAACTGTTAGAATATTCATTTCTTTTGCAATTCTTGCAATTACTGGCGCGGCTCCTGTTCCTGTACCTCCTCCCATTCCAGCTGTGATAAAGACCATATCTGATCCTGTCAATTCCTCTTTTATCTTTTCAATTGATTCTTCTGCGGCCTGTCTTCCTATTTCAGGATTACCTCCAGAGCCTAAACCTCTAGTTATTTCTTCTCCTATTTGAATTTTTATATCAGCTTCATTGGCAAGCAATGCCTGAGAATCTGTATTTACAGCAATAAAACTTACTCCTGTAATGCCTCCGGTTTTTATCATTGAAGATATGGCATTTCCGCCTCCGCCGCCAACTCCGATAACAGATATCTTTGCTGGTTGTCCTGCGTTTGGTTTAACTAACATACTTTATTTAGGTACAAATTGTTTGAAAAATTCCTTAATTTTTTTAATCTGTGAGGCTAATGATATATTTTTTAATACTCTATCAAAATTTTTAAACTCCATTGTATCATCTATTATATTGTCTTTTACATACAAAATCAAACCTACTAAACCAGCATACTCAGGTGATCCAGCCTCATCTATTAAACCTGTTATTCTTTGAGGATAGCCTACTCTAATAGGTAAACCTAATATCTTTTTGCCAATATACACAAGTCCTGGACTTAAAGCTCCTCCTCCTGTTATTACTAATCCTGAAGGAATAGCTTCAGCAAAACCGCTTTTTTCTATCTCCTCTCCTATTAGTTGAAAAATCTCTTCGTATCTTGGCATTATTATGTCATTGACAATTTCTTTTACTGAAAGCTCTTCTCTAATATCCAACACTCCTAGTTTGTTTGGATTGATTTTTTCATCTTTTCTTGATTTTGAATTTAAAAAGCTGTCAATATCAAATTCATTACTTAAATGAAGCTTAATTCTTTCGGCATTGCCAAGTGTTGTTTTTAAACCAATAGCCAAATCATTAGTAATATTTTTGGCTCCAACTGGCAGTGACCCTGAATAAGCTACTGCGTTTTCAATATACATGCAGATATCTGTTTTTCCTCCGCCGATGTCAACAACCACTACGCCTAATTCTTTTTCTGTTTCTGACAACACTGCTTCAGCGGATGCTAATCCAGAGAATACAAATCCTTGTCTGGCAACTCCTGTATGTTGCAAGACTTTATCTATGTTTCTCAAACTTGTTGAGCTTGCAGTTATTATATGTGTTTCAACCTCAAGTCTTATGCCAGACATACCAATAGGGTTGCTTATGCCGTTCTGTCCATTGACAATATACTCTCTAGGCAAAACTTCAATTAACTCTCTGTGATTAGGTAAAGATACAGCTTCAGCCGCTTCAATAGCTCTATTTACATCTTCTTGGGTTATCTCCCCTTCTGGGTCAGAAACAGCTACAACTCCGTGTGAGTTTAAAGATGATATCGAAGGTCCGCCAACTACAACATAGGCTTGATTTATTCGTTTTCCAGACATTCTTTCTGCTTTGTCTAGACTTTCCTCTAATGCTTGGGTAACTTTATCTATGTCAACAATTAAGCCTTTTTTTACTCCTATTGAAGGTTTTCTGCTGTAGCCTATGATGCGAATATCTTTGCTTTTGTCGTTGCAAACAGCTGTAACAACAGCAATCTTGCTACTGCCTATATCTATTCCGCAGATTATTTGATCAGACATATTTTATAAACTTTTATATACAACTTTATCAAATCTTAGGTCAAGGTACTCTAATTTATCTTTTTCAGAAAACCTTGACCAAAAATAGCTAAACTCATAAGCTGTTTTTTCAACATCTTTCTCAGCTGAAATCAATATATAAAAACTCAACTCACCAGCTTTTATATTTAATCGTATCATATTACTTGATAAAATATCAATAGAATCTATCTTAAGATTATTATTCAAAATTACATCTGAAAACTGCAAGCTGTATGCAATCTCAAAGTTTTGAATCTGTTTGCCTACAGAATAGGATAAGTATGAAAGAGGTTGGTAATGGTTAATAATAAAATAATGCTCTGAAATCTGACGACTTTTAACTAAAATATAGCCTTTTTTATCTATTAAAAAATAACCTGCGTCAGCTTTGATAAAAGCAAAAGGCGACCTCTTTTTGAACTCTATAATAACTGCATTAGGATACTTTTTGATAATATTAATATCTGTTAAAAGAGGGTTGGTTTCTTCCAGTTTCTTGGCAAAATCAGTGGTATTTAGAAAAAGAATATTAGTATTTTTTAATTTAGACAAACCATTTACTTGATCTGAAGAAGTCAAATATACTTCTTTTATGAAAAAAACACTATTAAATAAATACACAGCAAATAAAATATAACCAAGGGTTGAGATAAATCTAATGATGGGCAAAAATAGATTTAGAAATCTCCTTGTAAATAATCTCTTCAGCATGCTGAATATAAATATCTGAAAGTTTGTCAAAATTCTTTTTATAAGACTCATAATTTTTAGCAACCTTGTTTATTAATTCTAAAAGTTTTTCAGATGTTTTGTTTTGATTAAAAATTTCAGCGCAGTTTGCTGATTTTAAAATCTCAGCTTGCAAAATTTGCTCTCTACCAGCTGACCATAATAGTGGCACCAAAACCGCAGGCTTTTTAAGTCGCACAATCTCAAAAAATGTATTGGCGCCGGATCTGCTAACTACTATATCAGCTATGGAGTAAATATAACCAATCTCATTATCTGTGAAATGCTCTTTTATAAAATAACAGTTGTCTGACTTATTTAATATTTTTTGTATTTTAAGTCCTGTTTCATAATCCGAATATTTTTGCACACTGCCTGTTTGGTGAATAACAATATAATTTTGACAAAGC
This sequence comes from Patescibacteria group bacterium, assembly GCA_026004415.1. Classification (GTDB taxonomy): domain Bacteria; phylum Patescibacteriota; class Microgenomatia; order UBA1406; family GWC2-37-13; genus BPJC01. The sequence continues at coordinate 62,093 of BPJC01000004.1, forward strand.
CTATCTATGATATTAAAAATATGTTTATTAAGACTGTGCGCTCCTAAAGAACCTCCTGTAACATATATTACTGGTTTGTTTTTGTTAATTTTAAAGGGCTTGTTTATTATTTTGAAAACAGCAGATCTAACAGGGTTTCCAGTTACAATAATTTTTTTTCTTAAAAAAAATGGAAATTGTTTCTGGTTTTCATAAAAAGACACAAATACCTTTTTAGCAAAAAAAGCAATACAGATATTGCTTAAACCCGCTTGTCTGGTTTGTTCATGAGTAAATATAGGAACTCTATTTAAGAAACCAATCAAAGCAATAGGCAAAGCTATATAACCTCCAAATGAAATTATTACATCTGGTTTTTCAGATTTTATAATCCTGTAGCTTTCCCAAAATCCTTGAATAATTCTAAAAACATTTTTAATCCAGTCAAAACTTAAACTCCTTATAAACTTGCCTGTTCTTAAATCATAAAACTTTATCTTTTTTTCAACAGCATTTTTATAATCTAAAGAATAACCTTTATCTCCTTCTAAATTATATTTTCTGCCAACCAATATAATAGTTGAGTTTGGGTCTTTTTGTTTAAGGTAATCAATTATTGCAAAAGCAGGAGCAGGATGTCCTCCTGTAATTAAATATTTTCTCATATATGCTTGGCTATATTATAAACAATGCCTAACAAAAAAAAAGTTATAAGCAAATTAGAACCTCCATACGAAATTAAAGGAATTGGCAAACCAGTAAATGGAATTATTCTTGCGATACCCGAGACATTAATTGCCAGATGTAGCATAAAAAAAAGCATAATTGCGCCAGACAGTATAAACCCAAATTTATCTGGAGCTGAAATAGCTGTTCTGTAAAGGTTGAAAATTAAATAAAAATAAATAATTAAAACAATCATAAGACCTATAAAGCCAAGTTCTTCTCCTATGATTGCCAGTATGGCATCTGTATGAGCCTCTGGCAAAAATAAAAACTTTTTTTCAGAAAACCCAATACCTCTGCCAAACAATCCACCACTGCTTAAGGCCTCTCTCATCTGTGTTATTTGATAACCTATTCCTAAAGGATCAGACTCTGGGTTTAAAAAAGCAGAGAACCGTCTTAGTCTGTAGGGCGCAATTATAATGCCTACAGCACCAAGCATACCAGCTAAAGCAAAAAGATAGATTAAATAAACATAGCTTAATCCAGAAAAATAATAAATACCTATTGAAAGCAAAAATATCAACAAACCAGTACCTAAATCAGGTTGATTCATAATAAGAAACATTGTCAAACCTAACAGTATTAGAAACGAGGCAAATTGTTTTCTCTCTTTTTTTAAAAACCATGAGGAAAGATATAAGATCATTGCAAGTTTAGCAAACTCAGAAGGCTGAAAATTAAAAAAACCTAGATCAATCCATCTTCTGGCTCCTCCTATTTGTTTGCCAATACCAGGTATTAAAACAATTAGCAATGACAAGAAGTTTACAACAACTAAACTAAAAGCTAAATAATACCATCTGTGATAATCTATTTTAGAGGTTATATAAAAAATTATTAGACCAACTATGAACCAAATGCTTTGAAGTTTTACATAATAAAATGGGTCATTAAAGTTAACATAAGAGCTCACAGAACTTGCCTCAAAAATAAAAAAAATACCCATCAAATTAATCACCACTGCTGTGAACAGAATATTATTAGCCAGATTAACAATTGTTTTATGCTTAAGTTTTGATCTAATCATAGTAAAATCACAATAAACAACTGTCTTTAAAAAATTTGGTTAATTAATTGATTAAAGGCTCTACCTCGATCGAACTCATTATTAAATTGAGCAAAAGATGTTGCTCCAGGAGAAAACAAAACATAATACTGTCTGTCTTTACCCAAAAATCTTTTTTTGATATCGTTTAATATAGGTTCTAATTCTTGTTTGACAGCAGATATTTTATCAGGATATAATCTGCCAATTTCAGGTTTTACTTCATCTGAGAAACTTCCTTTGAGAAAATACACTTTGTCTACATTTGCTATTTCTTTTACAACATCATCGTAAGGCAAGCCTTTAGTATTACCTCCCATGATTAGTATAATATTGCCTGACTTAAAAGATTGAATTGCTTTAGTTAAAGCAATTGGAGTTGTTGAGGTTGAGTCATTTATAAAGATTAGGTTTTTAATCTTTGCGACCTGCTCTAATCTAAAAGCCACTGGTTTAAAATTAACTAAATAATCAACAACTTCCTGGCTGTCATTGCCCAAAACATCAACTAAAAGTTTATAAACTCCTGCTGAGTTTGTTTTATTATGTTGGCCTTTTAAGTATTTTAATTTATAATTAAAGTCTTTTTTATCATAATAAAGCAGTCTAGATTTAACTTTGTATTTTTCCAAATAATTTATAATTTGTTTATTTGCAATTAAAAAAATCTTCTGGTTTTTGATAACTAAAGATTGCAGATTTATCATAAAAATATTCATCCATAGAACTGTAATAATCTAAATGATCAGGATAAAAAGAAGTAAAAACCGCAAATTTAGGACTTTTCTTAACTCTATGCAACCCAGACAACATCCACGAAGAAAGCTCCATAACAACCCAATCTGATTGCTTAAGCTCAAACAAAGTTTGAAGATTTTTTGAGTTAGGAAGATTGCCCAACAAGTAAGTATTTTTTTTTGTTTTTAAAAAATTGTAAACCATTGTTGTAACAGTTGTTTTTCCTCTAGTGCCTGTAACACCAATAATGTTTTCAGTATTTACCAAAGTAAAGAACAGATCAATACCGTTTATGATTATAGCTTTTCTTGATTCTGCTAGTTTCAAAAACTTATTGGACCATTTGATTTTATGATTTTTTACAACCAAATCAGCAGTCTCAAAGTCTTGTTTTCTATGTTGGCCTAAAACAAATGTAATATTTTCAAAATCACCAAGCTGTTTGATTGAGTTTTTTAACTCGTGACTGCTCTTTAAATCAGTAACCACAACATTAGCATTAAGGCGAGCAAAAAATATTGCAGAATCAACTCCACCGCCCTGCAGACCTAGACCCATAATGACAACCTTGCGTCCTTTTATAAATTCCTTGAATTCAGATAAGCCTTTAAACTTCAACATTTGTTTTTAATTTATAAAAGCAATTGCTAAACCAAGAATAGCAAATAGAATAGAAAGCAACCAAAGCCTCATAGTAACCTTAGGTTCTGGCCAGCCTATATACTGTAAATAAAGATGCAATGGCGCAACAGGAAATAGTTTTCTTTTTCTAATTCTTTTTGATAATAGTTGTAAAAGTGAAGTTAAAATCTCCAAGGTCATAACACCACTTATGATAGGCATTGAAAAAGGTTTACCTAAGATCAAGCCAATTACTGCAAAAGTAGCACCAAAAGAAAGAGCTCCGCTATCACCTAAAAAAATTCTAGCCGGATAAATATTAAAATACAAAAAAGCAAGCAAACCACCCATTAAAATAGCAATAAACAACAAAGTTGGTATATCAAAAATAGATGCAGAGATTACCCAAAAAGCCGCCAGAGAAATTATTAACACACCAGAAGATAAACCATCAATGCCATCTGTAATATTTAAAGCATTGGCAAAAGCAGTAATAACAAAGACAGCAAACGGCACAAAAAACCATCCTAAGTGCCAAGTTCCGATAAACGGAACATGAATAAAATCTATTTTAAGAAAATAAAAAATAGACAAACTAACTGCACTGGCGCAGAATAGTTCTAAAAACAACTTATGCCTTAATCTTAAACCAAAAAACTTTTTCTTTTGCCAATAAAAGATCTTATTTAGGTCATCATATAAACCTATTAAAAAAAACATTAGAAAACAAGAAAGAATTATCATCATCTCAGCAAACATATTAGGATAATTGGAAAACACTTTTTCTGGCGGCAGTTTAAGCAAAAACAATAAAACAAAACATAAATATAAAATAGAGGTTAACATAATTACTAAAATACCTCCACCAACAGGAGTTCCCTTTTTTGCTTTATTGAATTTGTCAAATATTGGCGTTGGTTTATCAAACGGATCCTTAGTTTGTTGATCTTGGCGCCTAAATTTAAGATCATACAAAAAATCAATAAATGGAAAAAATAGCAAAAAATGTATAAAAAAAGACATTAAAACAATACCCAAATAAAGCGATGTCATAATAATGTCAGTATTAAATTATAAATCTTGGGCAAAAAGATTACTCCTGCTGTAATCACTGAACAGATAGAAAAAATTAGCATAGCTGCAGCTGAGACATCTTTGGCTAACTTGATTTCTTGTTTCCATTCTCTAGTTATTGCATTATTAGTTTGTTCTATAGCTGTGTTTATCATCTCAATTACCAACCCCATAGTTATAAAGACAACGATTGTTAAAAACTCTGGCAAAGTAATTTTAAAAACTAAAACCTAATATTAAAAGCTAAAATGGAAAACAGAAAATGCGTTTTAAAGTTATTTTGCGTTTTTTAAAGCCCAAACTAATCCTGAATATGCGTTTGAAAATGAATTTTATTGTTTTTTTTTATACTATTCATAAAAACATTTATCAACCTAATTTCTGATCAATTATTTTAAGCAACACCTTGGCTGTTTTGCTATAACTATGCCTTAACACACTTCTGACAACCTCATCTGATTTATGTTGTTTGTTAATCCTTTTTGACAACAGATTAGCTCTTATAACTCTTGGGATCTCTGCCCAGATTATCTTTGACCATCTCACTGTTATACTTTTTGTAATGATCAACAATCTCTTTTTTTTATGGGTTCTTTATTGATTATAATATAATCAAGAGGTCTTTGTAAATATTTCTCTATTACTTTTACATAATCTTGAGCTGTAAAACTGTGTGTTTCTCCTGGTTTAGTAAATAAATTAACAAAAAAAATGATCTTAGCTTTTGTGTTTTTTACAGCATCGCGAATTTTTTTAACCAGCAGAACAGGAATAATGCTTGTATAAATATCTCCAGGACCTAAAATTATATAATCGGAGATCTTAATCTGTTTTATTGCCTTTGGATTGGCTGAAACATCAGAGTCAAGATCCAGTTTAATTATTCTATCTTCTGTGTTTCTGTAGTTGTCAATCTCTGCCTCCTGTCTGAGAATCTTGCCGCTTTTATACTCTGCTATAAGGTGAGAATGATCAAAAGTTACAGGTATTACACTTCCTTTACATTGCAAAAGTATATGGCAATAATCTAAAACCTGCTGATATGAATCAGTGATTTTTTCTAAAGCAGACAAAAATAAATTGCCAAAGTTGTGACCTTTTAAATCACCAGATTCAAACCTATACAAAAAAAGCTGTCTCCAAATTAAATCTTTAGCAGAGAGAGCAACTAAACACTGTCTAAGATCTCCTGGAGGCAAAACTCCTAATTGATCTCTAAGTTTTCCTGTAGACCCTCCAGAGTCAAACATCGTAACTATTGCTGAGATGTCAAGCAGATTGCTGTATTTTTTAAGACCTGATAAAACAACAAAAGAACCAGTTCCACCTCCAATAACTGAAACAGCGATCTTTTTTTTAGCTGTCATTTCTTAACAATATCTGCGCCTAAATTTCTTAACTGTTGGTCAAAATTAGGATAACCCCTTTCAATTATATCAACACCATCTACAATAGACTCTCCATTGCAAGCCAAACAAGCAATTACCAGACAAGCTCCAGCTCGCAGATCATTGACCTTGACTACACCATTGTGAAACCTAACTGGTCCTTTAATCTCAATTGTTTGAAAATAATCTTTTTTATTCGGATCAAGATTAAACTGGAATTTATCGTACTCAGATTCTGGAGTTCTAATAAACTCAATCTTTGCGCCAAGTTTTTTAAGTTCAGCAACATAACCAAATCTATCTTCAAAAACATACTCAGATAATCTTGATTTTCCATGAGCTTGAGTCATTAGAACTGTCCACATTGCCTGCCAATCAGTTTTAAAACCAGGATATGGAGCTGTCTCAATATCAACTGGTTTAAGATTATCAGATTTATAAAACTCAAACAGTCTGATGATCAATAATTTTAAACTCAGCTTCAGCTTTTTTTTAAATTGTCCAAAAAAAACCTGGTAATCCGAAACCTCTGCGCCAGAGACCTCTAATCCTTTTTCCAGACAACCAAACCTAAAACAGCATACGAAACAGCTTCATTATGATCGCCTTTTACAAAAACTTCAGTATTTAGCCTAAAATTTTTCTGCTCTGGAGGGTTTGCAATTATGGTTTTTGGATCATTTGGCAGTCTTTTAATATCAACGCCTGCTTTTTGAAACATTGCGATTAACTCATCTACCTCTGGCTCCAAAGCTGAGTTTTTTAATAACAACCTGTTTATCTGCAAAAACAGAAAGCATTACTAAGGTCTCAGTGCCAGTGTGAGATGGTTTTGGAAAACAATACTCTCCGCCAATAGGCTTTTCTTTTTTTAAGATGATAATAACCATCAGACGAACTGTAAACCACATCGACTCCTAAAGCCTTAACACCATCTATAATTCTATCAATTGGTCTGGCTCCTATTCTACACCCGCCTGGATTAGGAACAAAACATTCTCCGACTCTATATAAAAGTGGAGCTAAAAACATAAACGAGACCCTTATTTTTGAGCCATGCAACCATATCTACCTTATTATAATTTAGGTTGTTAGATCTTATCTCAATTGTGTTTTCATCAATCCAATTAAACTCTCCGCCTAAATCTTTGATGATATGTAATACCTCATTAACATCTCTAATTCTTGGAATATTTTTTAACACAATGCCAGATTTAAAAAAACAAAGAAGCAATAAGAAGTTTTAAACTAGAATTTTTGCCTCCAGTGACTCTAACATCACCTTCAAGCAGTTTGCCTCCGTTTATAACATAAACATTTTCAATAGCGTTATTCATATTTTAAATTAATTTAACTTCTAATTTTAAGTTGACTCCAAATTTATTTTTTACTTTTTCTTTAATTATCTCAATTATTTTAAGCAAATCTTTGTAATTGCCATTGCCCTTGTTAATAATAAAATTGGCATGTTTTTCTGAAACAACGAAATCTCCAACAGCAAAACCTTTCAACCCGCATTTATCAATAAGGTAACCAGCTGAAGTTGTTGGAAGTTCCAGTTTGTTTTTTAAGATCCTCTGAAATATTTTGGAAAAAACAACCTGCTGTAAACACTCCAAAAGGCTGAGTTTTTTTTACGATACTCTAAGGCAGAGTTTGCTCTCTCAACTAAAATAGCCTTATTCAATTTCTTAAAACTTAAAACAACCTCTACTAAAAAATCTTTTGTGTCTTGTAATACGCTGTAGTCATAACTAAAATTAAAATAATCTGCTTTTTACCTCTTTGAACTCGCCTGCTCTAGTCAGAATTAAAGCTGATTCAACTACATCACCAACATAGGATAATGGATTAGTCCATTTTGAATTCATAACAACAGCTCCACCCACAGTTCCAGGCAAACCCAAATGATACTCAATACCAGATAAACCCATACTAACAGTTTTCATTAACCAATTGGTTCATGTTATAACCAGATGAAACCTTTACTAAAACTGTTTCTTTATCATCAGCAATTATCTCTTTATGCCTATACTGATTTAAGATATAAAAGGGATATTGATCTTTTATAATAACCATATTAGATCCTCCGCCGATAATTCCTGGCACAATCTTTTCTTTTTTTAGAAACTCTGACAGACTCTGCCAATCATGCTTTTGCCTTAACCTAACCAAGCAAGAAATCTTTTTTCTAACCTTGCTAGTTAAATAAGGAGCTATATCAATATTAAACAATACCTGGTCAGGCGCAAAGTAGTTTAACAATCTTTCTTTTAGATTCATATTTGTTTTATAGCAGGTATTAGCTTATAAACTTCTCCTGCTCCTATAGTAACTATTATATCAGTTTTATCAGACAAAGATTTTAAAATCGTTAAAACCGAGTTAAAATCTTTAGCATAAAAAAAAATCTTTTTTTATCTAACTCAGAGATTAACTGATAAGAGTTAATTACTCCAGTATCTGTTTCTCTTGCTGAAGCAAAAATAGGCAATATAATAAGATAATCTAACTGTCTAAAAGCATTAATAAACTCCTGCTTCAGACTTAAAGTTCTTGAAAAAGTATGTGGCTGAAAAACATAAACTATTTTTTTGTTAGGAAAAACTTTGCCTTAAAGCGCTGTTTACAGCTAAAATCTCTGTAGGATGATGGACCATAATCATCAAAAATTTCTCTATTATCAGAGGTTTTACCATAATACTGCAGTCGTCTAACTAGTCCTGTAAATAAAGCAATAGTTTCTGCTATTTGTTTATAACTAAAACCAAGATTAAAAAGCAATGATATAACCAATGCTGAGTTGTAAATATTTTTTTCACCTAACAGTTTTATGGAAAAACTCAAACTGTTGTTTTTTGTAAAACAATCTAAATTTGGAGCCTAAACTATTGTAATCTATACTTGAGACTGATAGATCAGAAGAGCCATTATCTGACACAGTAATTATGTTTTTATGTTTGTCTTTAATAAGCTGATAAAGTTTTAAAACTCCTTTATCTTTAATGTTTAAATATACAGTAGATTCAGGATAGCTTAAAATATACTGATAGAAAGTTCTTAAAACATCGTCAAAATCTTTGTACACATCAGGATGATCATAATCCAAAGCAGGTATAATAAGATGATCAAATTTATAAAGTTTAAGTTTAATTCTCATATCAACAGGAGGTGATACTGCATATTCATCAGCTTCCAACACAAAGTACTTATTTCCAAAAAAAGCACCTGCCGGCAAACCAGAAAACTCAGTAGTTCCCACATAGTAACCAATACTGGCAACAAGTTTATAAAGACAAAACGCTGTTAAAGATGTTGTTGTCGTTTTACCATGAGTGCCAGCAATAAGCACTGATTGCTGAAACTTATCTTGAAGCTGTCTAATATACTCAGATTGATGAAGCACTTTGATATTTTTGCTTTTAGCATAAACAACCAAAGGGTTGTTTACTCCTCCATGGGCTCCAGTGTATACAACTAAATCTGGATTAAACATGTCTATATTTGATTCTTTCAAATCAGTATCATAAACAATGCCTTTATTATCTAAATACTCATCTGTAGGAAACTTGTCTGCCACATCATAACCTGATACAGTGTGTCCTAAATCTTTGGCTAATAATGATAGGTTTACCATACCCCAGCCTTTGATGCCAAGAAAATAGATTCTCATAACTTTAGTATTAAACTAAGATTCTGCTGATTTAAGGCTTTATCTCTTCTATAAGAACAAAATCTTTTATCACAACTTGTACAAAAAAGCCTATAATCAATCTGATTTTTATTTAATCCTGCTTTTTGATACTGTAATAAATTAAGTCTCAGCAAGTTTAAATAAAAAGTTTTGTTAAACTTTCTAAGTATCAGGTCCTGCCAATTACTGTAAACAAGTTTAAACAAACTGGCTCTATCTGAATCAATTGAGTAACAACAGTCAGCTATGTGCGGACCAATGCTTATTTTAATATCATCCAGTTTTGCGCCCAGAAGCTGAAGTTTTAATATCATTTTCTCAGCAAAATTAGCCAAACTTCCAAGCCAACCTTGATGAGATACAGCTATAAATTTATCAGCAGTGTACAAAACAGGCAAACAGTCTGCTGTTTTAATAACCAAAACAGTATTGACTAAATTAGTCACAACAGCATCTGTATCAGGCAAAATTGTAAACTCTGAATTAAGATCATCTGAATTGTTTAAAAAGTTTATGTTAGTGCTATGAGTTTGTCCCATAAAAACTATCTTAAGTTTGCTTTTTAAAACACCTGTCTGTTTGCTGACAAAGTCTTTTATTTTTTCTGCGGTGGCAGTCAAGTCTTTGTTTTTAAATGACAATCTTTTTTTTAAAACAAAGGCAGTAAAAATATTATTGTTTATCAAAGTTGATCTAAAGTAATTATTTTTTTCAACCATATTTTCTCTTTAAAAATTTAAGCAAAGCTTTCTTTTCATTCCAAGGCCATTCTTTACTACCTCTAGCTAAGCTTTTTTCGTGACTTTTGCCAGTTGCCAGAATTACATCTCCAGGCTTGGATAATTTAACTGCAAGTTGAATAGCTTGTTCTCTATCGGCAATCTTGAAATATATTCTTTTTTCTGGTATTTTTTTGCTATTTTCATCTATTAACCTAAACCTGTTTTTTAAGATACCTTTTTCAATCTCTGCAAAGATCTGGTTTAAATCCTCGTCTCTATAATCCTCTTCAGTTAAAATTACAATATCTGCGTTTTTGCTAGAGTAATAACCCATCATTGGTCTTTTGGCAAAATCTCTTTGACCAGCGCAACCAAAGATATGAATTAGTCTTGTATCTTTTGCATAATTTGACTTAATAAAAGGTAGAACTGTTTTAAAGGCATTTTGGGTATGAGCAAAATCTATAATAGCTGTTACCTGTTTATCCCAGACTACCTCAACTCTGCCGGCTGGTTTTTTAAAAGACTTGATTGATGAAATAATCGTCTTTTCAGGAACACCTAAATGTTTTAAAATACTGTATCCCAAACTAAAATCTTCTTTTAAAAAATCAGGTAAGTTGCTCAACTGGTACCTTTTAAAATCAATTTTATAATCAGCCTTGGTTTTGTCTTTGAAGGCATAGGCAAAAAATTTTTTGTTGTGCTTTTTTAAAAATCGTTTAATATAGTTGTAATTTTTATCATCTGCATTGATAAAACAATGATCTGATTTAAGCAATAATTTAAGTTTTGTATCTCTATATTTTTCAAAACTGCCAAAATAATCGCTAGAACTATCCTTTGACCTAATATGTTCTGCAGTTATATTAGTAATACCAGAAGAATTAAATCTGATACCCCAAACTCTGTTTTGATCCAGACCGTGCGCTGTTACCTCAAGCACAGCAATACTCTATGTTTTCTGAAACTGCTTTTGATAAAAAAAATTGAATCTGCTTATTTGACGGCGTTGTTGTATGCAGGCCAGTATCATACTCTAACTTGCCGATTTTGGCATAAACTGAGGAGATAACCATTGCTTTTTTCCCCGCTTTAACCAAAGTGCTGTATATAAAATGAGTTGTAGTTGTCTTACCGTCAGTGCCTGTAATACCAATAACTTTTAGTTTATCTGAAGGACGACCATAATAAAACCTGTAAAACCAGCCTGAAATCAGATGATAAATATTTTTAAGCTTTCTTTTAAACACTTCAATCATAATCAGTAGGAACTAGCAATATTATAATAAAGTATTAAATCTTTAACAATTTCAAAAAACAAAGGCGCGGCTGTTTCAGAACCCCAGATAGAAGCAGACGGTTCTTTAAGCATAGTCATAACTATAAACTTAGGTTGGTCAGCTGGAAAAAAGCCAATAAATGAGGCTAAAGTCTTTTCTGGATCATATTTTCCCTCAACAGCTATCTGAGCGGTTCCAGTTTTGCCGCCGATTAGATAACCATCAGGCACATCCCACTTAACCTCTCCGCCTTTGACTACCTCAACTAATAGTTTTCTAATCTGTTGTGAAGTTTCAACAGAGACAACCCTACCTCTCTGTTGGGGTTTGATAATCTTTGTCTTATCTCCCTGCATTATTTTTTCAACTACATAAGGTTTAAGAAGAACTCCATTATTGATAATTGCATCAAAAGCTGTAATCATCTGAATAGGAGTTACTGCAATTCCCTGACCAAAACTTGCAACAGCATAATCTATAGGATACCAGTTTTTTTTTGGTTTAATTACAGAAGAGACCTCTCCTTGCAGATCAATGCCTGTTTTTTCCAAAAATCCAAATCTGTCTAAATACTCATAAAACAGGTCATTGCCTAGTTTTTCTTGAATCCTGATCATACCTACATTTGATGACCTTTGTAAAACTCTAGTTATAGAGATCTGTCCTTCGTATTTGTTATCCCAAGTTCTTATAAAATACTGTCCAAACTGCACAGGTCCTGACTCATCAACAACTGTCTCTGGAGTAATTTTCTTTTCCTCCAAAGCCATTGCCACTACCAAAGGCTTGAAAATTGAACCAGGTTCATAAACATTGGAAACAGTTGGATTGATAAAAGCTGAAGGAGAGGCTGTCTGATAATCATTTGGATCATAATCTGGCAAACAACTTAATGCTTTAATTTTTAAAGTTGCTACCTCAGCTACTATAGAACAACCCAGTTTTGCTCCATACCTCTCATTTGCCAATGCAGTTCTTTTTTTAACAATGCTTTGAATTCCTTTGTCAACAGTTAGATAAAGATCTGCTCCGTTTATTGGTTTAATTACTTCCTGCAAACCAAAGATTAAAGGTAGTTGACCGCCGCCTCTTTCACTTTTGAATACACCAGATAATCCAGTTAAAATATCATTATAATAACCCTCTACTCCAAAATAACCAACATTTTCACCTTTGCTATTTTTGCCAACAAAACCAGTTAAGTGCGCACTGTCTGATGCTTCAGGATAAAATCTGCTATAACCTTCTTCAAAGTACAAAGGTTTTGTGTCAATTTTCTGCTCTAATCTTAGTTTTTGTTCCAAACTTAAGTTGTTTTTTATAGGCACCCAGACTGAGTATTTCTTTATCCTAGCTGAAACAGTTGCAGGATCAAGCTCCAATAAACTAGACAATTCTTGGGCATAGCTATCCCAATCCTCTGTCTTTGATTTATCAAAGTACAAAGTATAGATTTTTTCATTTACAGCTAACAAACTGCCATTACTAGAATAAATCTTGCCTCTATCAGCGCTTAACTTTTTATTAAAGACATTAGCTGAGTTTAAGGTTTTGCTCATTACTTGAAAATGAAATAACCGGATTAATACAATAAACAGCCAAATTAAAAAAAGATAAAAAACAATCTTGACTCTAGCTTGCATAGTATTTATAAATATACAGATTTATTTTCTTCTTTTAAACATCTTTTCAAGATCAGTTTTTTTAAATATAATTGCAGTTGGTCTGCCATGTGGACAAGTAAACCTAAAAAAAGTTTCATCCTCTAACTGGTTAATAAGTGTCTCTATTTCTTGATCTGTCAATCTATCTCCTGCTTTAACAGCTGTTCTGCAGGCAATTGTGGCTATGATTCTTTCAAGTCTGTCTGAATGAGGTTGATTTTGATTTTGACAAGATGACACAAGCTCAAAAAAAATTTTTTTTATGTCTTTTGATTGAATAAATTCTGGAACAGCAGTGATCTTAAGTTTATCAAAACCAAACTCTTCAAATTTAAAACCAAGCTGTTTTAACTCTTTCTGATACTCAAAACATACTGTTTGAAGATCCTTTGGCAGTTGAATTAATAAAGGAATTAAAAGGTTAACTGAGCTTAATGATTTAGTTTTAGACAGCTCTGATTTGATCTGTTCATAAATTCTTCTTTCATCTGCGGCATGCTGATCAATAATTATCAGTTGATTATCTTTTTCCACGAGAATAAACAAATTAAAGATCTGCCAATACTTTAAGGTTTGGTCTAGTTTGTCTTGAAACAACAGTTGATCTTCTTTAAAACTCCAATTACTTAATGTTCTGCGAAACTTTGACTCAATAACAGCAAAGTCTTTAAAGTTTGTTTTACTTAAGTTAGATTGAGAAAGATTTTTAAAACTGGATTTATCTTTATTTGCAGAATCTGCAAAACTGCTTCTGAATTTAGTTGAGAAATTGCCGATGTTTTGTCTGTAAATTAAGTTTTTGCTTAACAGATCTTCAGAAACTGTTTTTTGGATAAAACTAAAAACCTTGTTATTATCTAAAAACTTAATTTCCTCTTTTCTAGGGTGAATATTAACATCATACTCGTTATACGGCAGATTAAAATAAACCAAGTAACTGAACTTTACAGATTCAGGGAAAAGCGTCTTTAGCCCAGTTTTTAATGCTGAAAAAATTAAACTAGAGTTTACAGGTCTTTTATTTACAAAGCAATAATTAAAATAAGGATACTCTGACACTTTGTCTGGTTTGACAACAAAAACAACTGCTTGCCAATCATCAATATTTTTACTAAACTTAACAAAATCATTTTTTAGATCTATCTTTAAAACCTCTGAAACTCTACTCTCTAAATCATTGGATTTAAAATTCAAAATAGTTCTATTGTTATGGACTAACTTAAATGAAACCTCAGGATATATTAAAGCGTAGTTTATAACTCGCGATAAAATATGTTTGAATTCTGTAACATCTGATTTTAAAAACTTTTTTCTAGCAGGAAGGTTAAAAAAAAGATTTTCAACCACAATTCTAGTTCCTCTTGGCATTCCAACAGGTTTTTTCTCAACTAGTTTGTTTTCCAAAAAAACAGCTTGAGTACCGATCTCAGCGTTTGCCGACCTGGAACTTAAAGTAAGTTTGCTAACACTGGAGATACTGTACAAAGCCTCGCCCCTAAAGCCTAAAGTAGCAATCTTCTCAAGATCTGACACTGAACTAATTTTGCTTGTAGCGTGCTTAAAAACAGTTTTTTCAATATCATCAGACTCTATGCCTTCTCCGTTGTCAACAATCTCTATTCGTTTTTTTCCGGCTTTATCAATAATTATCTCAATAGCAGTTGAACCTGCATCTATAGAGTTTTCTAGCAATTCTTTAACAACAGAGTCTGGTCTGTCTATTACCTCTCCAGCCGCAATTTTGTCTGCAACCTTTTTATCTAAAATCTGAATTTTTGACATTGCAGATATTGTAAAAAACTATTTAAGTTTTAGCTACTTTGTTTTTTGGCAAGACGAACAAGGTTGTACAAAATATCCAACGCCTGCTTTGGTGAAATTGCATCTGGATCTAACTGTCTAAGTTTATCTATAATTTTATTTGAATAAGAACTGCTAAAAAGCGCAGGCTGACTAATAACAATTTTTTTTACTGAGATCTTTTTAGTCTTACTCTCAAGAATCTTTAACACATGTTTTGCTGATTGAATAACTTCAACTGGCATATTGGCCATCTCAGCCGCATAAATACCAAAACTATGGGAACTAGCTCCTCTTATGACTTTGTACAAAAATACAGGCTTGCCATCTTGTAGCTTTATTGCCATCTGATAATTTTTAATATTTTTATACTTTGTCTCTAAATCTTGCAGTTCATGATAATGAGTAGCAAATAAAGTAAAAGCCTGTTTTCCTGGAGTTTCTGACAAATACTCAGCAATAGCCCAAGCGATGCTAATGCCATCATAGGTGCTGGTTCCTCTGCCAATCTCATCTAATACAACAAAACTTCTATCTGTAATAGAATGCAAAATCTTTGAGGCTTCTATCATTTCTAACATAAAAGTTGAGATGCCTTCGCTGATAATGTCTCCTGCTCCACTGCGCACACAAAGTCTGTCAAACACAGGCAAGACTGCAGTTTTGGCTGGTACAAACGATCCAATCTGAGCTAAATATGCAATTAAAGCAGACTGACGAATATAGACAGATTTGCCAGCCATATTAGGTCCTGTTAAAACCAAAATCTGGCTGTCTTTTTTATTCATAATCGTATCATTGGGAGAGAACAACTTATCAGACTGCGTCTTCTCTACTATGGGGTGTCTGCCATCAATGATTTTAAGTTTATTCGAGTCTGAAAACCTTGGCCTGACATAATCGTTTTCAAAAGCTATCTGGGATAAGTTATGCAAACAATCAATCTCAGAAACACTTTCTGCCAATATCTGCAATGGCACTAAGTTTTTTAAAACCTTATCTTTTAACTGTTGAATAATTTCAGCCTCTAACTGCATTATTTTCTGTTCAGCTGTTAGTATTTGATCCTCTAATTCTTTTAATCTTGAGCTTATGTATCTTTCAGAGTTAACTAATGTCTGTTTTCTGATATAATCATCTGGAACCTTTTCCTGATAGCTTTTGCTTACTTCAATATAAAAACCAAAAACTTTATTGTATCCAATCTTCAAAGTTGGTATTTTGGTTTTATTTCTTTCTTCAGTCTCCATCTCTGCTATAATCTGTTGAGTGTTCTCAAGCAAATTTTTTAATTCATCTAGCTGTTTTGAAACTCCGGATTTGATTTTGTTTGTATCAGATCTTTCCAATGCATTGTCAATAACTGTTTCCTCAATTGAACTGGCTAAATCAATCAAACTGCCATCTATGACCTTTGTCAAGCTACCAAAAATCTTTTGTTCTTTGCCAAGAAGATTCTTAAGCTCCAAAGCATTAACAATTGAGGTCTTTAAATTAACTAAATCATCAAGATTAAATTTATTGTTTACAACCCGTGTTAGGATTCGTTCAACATCGTAAATCTGTGATAATCTATCAGCTGTTGATTCAGATAATTTTTGATCATTAAAGAACTTTTCAACTGCGTTGAGCCTTTGTTCTATTAAATTCTGATCTGCCAAAGGTTGCAGAAACCATTTTTGCAATCTTCTTTTGCCGCCCGCAGTTTTGCAATGATTAAACAAATTAAATAATGAAGAGGTTTGAGATTGATATTTATAATGATCAAAAACATCAAGATTATAAAGAGTGGCAAAATCTACAGCTAAATATTTACTTTCTGTTTCTTTTTTTATTGTAGTTATTTGAGCCAATGAATTTTTTTCAGCATAGATCAAATAATCAAGCAAACCAGCGCAAACATCTAAACTTAAAGAACCCGACTCAAGTCCAAACACTTTTAAACTAGCTACTTTAAAATGATTCTTGACAAAACTCTCAGAAGATTCCAAATTTAGATACTCAGGTTGATAAAAATGGGTATGCACCTGTCTGTGTTTTTTAATTGCTGTCTCAATCTCAAGAGCAATTTTGTCCTTTGATAGAAAAACAACCTCAGACACAGGCAGTGTTTTTACCAACTCAACTGCTTTATCCACAAGGCTGACTTCTGCAGTTTCATTAAAAACAAACTCACCGGTTGAAACATCAGCGTAACAATAGGCAATTCTCTTGCCATTATAAGCAAAACTTATAATATAGGATAACTGATCATCTGAATCTGACAAATAAGCGTTTAAATTGCCGGGAGTAAGAATCTTTACAACATCCCTTTCAACTAAATTTTTGCCATCAGCTTCTGTTAACTCCTCGCAAACCACTACTCTATACTGATGGCTTATAAGTTTTTTTAAATAATTTTCTACAGAATGGTAAGGAATTCCAGCCATAGGAATTTTTTGATCAGATCTTTTTGATCTTGAGGTTAAAGTAATATTTAAAATCTTAGAAACTTTTTTAGCATCTTCATAAAAAAACTCATAGAAATCTCCCAACCTAAACATCACTAAATGATTAGGATACTTTTTTTTAATTCTTAAATACTGCTTCATCATGGGAGTAAGGCCTTGTTGTTTTGCCATATTGCACAATTATAGCTAAATCTCAATGAATATGTTTTTGAAAAAAATGGACAACTTACAACAGCAACTAGGATTATAATATAAAGTTATGAAGGAGAAAAAGGTTGTAGTAGTATTGCCTGCTTATAACGCTGAAAAAACACTGGAAAAAACAGTATCAGAAATACCTAAAGATTATGTTGATGAAATTATCTTGGTTGATGACGGAAGTTTAGACAATACCTACAAAATTGCCAAAAAACTAAAACTAACCGCTTATAAACACAAAACAAATAAAGGCTATGGAGCAAACCAAAAAACCTGTTACAAACTGGCCCTGGCTCATAACGCAGATATTATAATAATGTTGCATCCTGATTATCAGTATGATCCTAAAGTGATTAAATACTTTGTTGAGATTATCCAAGACGGTTATTTTGATATTATGCTTGGCACAAGGATCAGATCGCGTCAAGAGGCAATACAATCAGGCATGCCTATTTATAAGTACTTTGCCAACAGAATCCTTACCTTTATAGAAAATATCTTAAGCGGACAAAATTTAAGTGAATGGCATACCGGATACCGTGCTTTTAGAAAAAAGGTTTTGCAAACAATACCATTTGAAAAAAACTCAGATGATTTTGTCTTTGATACTCAAATACTGTTTCAAGCAGTTGAAAGAGGTTTTAGAATCGGTGAACTATCTATACCGGCACGGTATTTGCCTGAGTCTTCAAGCATAAACTTTAAACGATCTATAATCTATGCAGTTTTAACATTAAAAACAGCAGTATTATATTTTTTAAGATCTTTAGTTACCCAAAACAAATATGAACCAAAAACAAAATAACTTAATTTATTTCATTTACTTTCTTTTAACAACGCTTCTTATATATTTTCCAACAATTTTTTTTGATTTTACTTATTTTGATGACAATGAGCTAATTTTAAACAACCTCCATTTTTTAACAAAGCCTCAAAACCTAATCAATGCTTTTAAAAAAGATGTTTTCTTTTCGCCTTCTCATGGTTTTTATTATAGACCACTATTAACTGTAAGTTTTATGCTTGATGCTTTTTTCTCAAAGTCATCTCCACTGTTATATCACATAAGCAATGTTTTTTATCACAGTTTAGCTGTATGCCTGTTGTTTATTTTTTTAAATGAACTTAAAATAGACAGAGGCCTGGCCTTTAAATTATCTCTAATTTATCTGGTTCATCCTATTCTAACACCTGCTATTGCTTGGATTCCAGGCAGAAATGACCCTCTAATGGCAATATTTTTATTTCCAGCTTTGATTTGGTTGTTAAAATACTTAAAATCAGATCAAGCAAAATACTTAATATATCATCTTATATTTACTTCGCTGGCTTTATTAACAAAAGAAACTGCCATAATGATAACAGTTGTTAGCATAACCTTTATTGTTTTAGTATTAAAAGACTACTCTAAACTGCCAAAAATTATATTCAGCTGGATTGTTATTGTTACAGTAATTTTTATGATCAGGCAAGAAGTTTTAGGAAAATTAACATATCTTAATATCATAGAGCTTATCAACTCAATAATTAAAAATCTACCTGCAATTGCTTTTTATATAACAAACTTTCTTGTGCCGATTCAGCTCTCTGTTTTTCCAATTCTTAAGGATATAAACATCTCCCTAAATCTTGCCATTAGCTTAATTTTTATAATAACAACAGCCATTTTAAAACCTAAAAAAAACAGGCTTTACTTATTTGGACTAATTTGGTTCTTATCCTTTAATATCCTTAATCTTATTAAGCCTAATATATCTACAGTTCCAGAGTTTTTAACTCACAGAAGCTACACTGCCATAGTTGGTTTGATTATAATGATAGCAAGTCTTAACAAAATTAAAGCATTACTTTCAAACAAATATGTATTTACTAGTTTGATAACAGTGCTTGCTTTTTTGTCATTTCTGTTTCAGTTCAATTTCTCTGACCGATTGACTTTTTGGTCAAAGGCTGTATCTGCTTCACCGCATTCATCTTTGGCACACAAAAATTATGGAGTAATGCTGTATTTTGAAAACGACTATCAACAAGCGTTAAAACATTACCAAACAGCACTAAAACTTAACCCTCAAGAGCCGATTGTTCATAACAATATCGGTGTTATCTATATGGACCAAGGCAGATATGAATTAGCCATTGATGAGTTTGAAAAGGAACTTAAGATTAACCCTAACTATGATAAAGCCTTGTACAATTTAGGCATTGTGTATTATCTGTTAAAACAAGATCAGAAAGCTGAAAAATACTGGCTTGAAACTTTGAAAATAAACCCCAACCACGCTGGAGCATACTTTAGGCTTGCCAATCTCTACCAAGAAAAAAAAGATTATGATAAAGCAAAGCACTACTATAGTTTATGGCAAAACTTTAATCCTAACTGATTATCTCAGATACTTGTTAATCTTTTCATTATGTTCCTGAAGAGTTTTTGAAAAATGTGTTTTACCGGTTTTGTCAGCTAAATAGTACCAATAAGGTGTATTTACATCAGCTAAAGCAACTGATTTAATAGAATCTAGCCCAGGATTGCAAATTGGAGCTGGAGGCAAACCTTTGTATTTATATGTATTATAAGGAGAATCTACCTCAAGATCTTTTTTAGTAAGGTTTTTTTTCCAATAGGTCTTTTCATCGTCAGAATAACCCAAAACATACTGAACAGTAGCATCTACCTGCAAAGGCCAATCGTTTTTTAATCTTTTAAGCAGTATGCTGGCTACAACAACTTTTTCATCAAAACTCCTTGCCTCTCTTTCAACAAGGCTAGCCAATATCAAACCTTCGTAAAAACTTAAACCTTGCTTTTCAATATCAGACCTAATCTCTTGGGTTACCTTTTTATCAAAAGTTTTTGTCATTAAATTGATTAACAAATTTGCTGTGCTAAGTTTTGGAACTAAATAAGTGTCTGGAAAAAGATAACCCTCTTTGCCTTCAGCCAATCTTAAAAACTCGTTTCTGTCAATATTTAATGTCTTTGCATATATGTCGGCAATCTCCTCTGCTCGCAAACCTTCTTGTACTGTAACCCAAACATCATTGGTGCCTTTGGTAAGGGATTTGGCTATATCAAAAGCTGAAGCTGATGCTGTCAGATTAAAAGAACCGGCCTGTATCTTATTTTCTATCGCCAATTGTTTTACAACTAAAATAAAGGCTAATCTATTTTTAATCAAACCTTCTGCTTCAAGTCTTTTGGCAATATCAGCCAAAGACTCACCTTTTTTAATCACAAAACTTTTAGTGATCTGAGCATTTGGGTCAACAGGAGAAACTAAATAATTATAAACCCCATAACCAAAAATAGACAAAACAACAATAAGCAATAAAATTATTATTAGTTTTTTCATTTAATCTCAAAAACCTGAAAAAGTTTTAATGTTTCTATGCCTGACTCTAACTTATCTTTATTTTCAGCGTAAAGCTCCATAATCGGCTGATCTTTTAAGACAAACTCTCCAGTGTTTACCAATAGTTTGATACCTGAAAACTTATGCTCAGGAGCTCCCAAAATCTTGCTGATTGCAGACAAGTTATTGTTGTTTATTTTAGAAATTTTCCCTTCTTGATTTGCTTTAATCACCGAACAAACAGTATTTTTCTTTATCTTTTCAAACAAGTTTTTTGATGTAATTGAGTCATCGCCTTGTTGAGCTTTGACTATTTCTTTAAATTTTTTTAAGGCTTTGCCTGAACTCAAAACAGCAGACACCTCATCATAGGCTTTATCTAACCTAATATCTTTTACCAAAGCATATAATTGAGCTGAAAAATTTATAGCTTTTTGTTCTAAACGCAGATCTCTATCTTTATCTTGCTCCAAAATCTGCAAACAACTGAAACTCTCAAGCGCAGGACCAGATGTTTTACTTAAGTTATCGGTGCTGTAGTTTATAACAATCTTTGTTTTAATACCGAACATTTTAGTTAATTTTCTAAATTTGTTAGCAATTGCCTCTGCTTGTTTTTTTGTCTTAATTTTAAGAGATCTGCTATAGGGAATATCCAGTATAAGATGAGTTGCTGAAACAGCTAATTTTTTAGCCAAGATTGAAACAATGACCTTATCCTCAGACTCGATATGAATAGGCTTTTCCACAGCTATCAGCTCATCATCTGCAGGAGCGATATTAAGCCCGCCGCCCCAAACAATACAACCATTAGTTTTTTCAACAATATGTTTCAACTCATCAGGATCAAAATCTACTTTAGCTAAAACCTCCATACAATCAGCAGTTCCAGCAGGAGATGTAATTGCCCTTGATGAAGTTTTTGGAATTTTAATACCCAAAGAAGCTATAATAGGCACTAAAATCATTGTCACGCGATTTCCAGGAACTCCGCCAGTGGAGTGCTTATCTGCTACAGGAGGTTTAAACTTTACAACTGTGCCAATGTCAACCATAGCTTTGGTAAAATCATACAGTTCAGGAATAGACGGAGGCGATTTATAAGTGCTTGCAGTAAAGTAAGTCATCAAAACTTCGTTTACTTTATTCTCTGCAATGGCTTTGAGCAACTTATAATAATCGTCATACTTTAACCTTTTGCCATTTAATTTATTTTGTATTATTTCTACAATCTCTAGTTCTTCTGATGACATAATAATTATTCAACTGATGTAAAATATTGTATCAAACTTTTTCTATATCTATCAATTTTTGATAAAACTCTTGGAATTATCAAAAACTGCTTTATATCAACCAACCAAGACAAAAAAATAAACATTGATCCAAAAACAACAAAGGTAAAAAACAATAAAATCAGCAATGTTATCAAGTTTATTGTTTCAATAAACAAGCCATCAACCAATCTCATAAAGTTATAAGAAACTACTGCGCTCAAAAAAGTTATTAAATAGATCTTGCCTATTTCTATAACAAAATGATAATCAACAAACCTAAACTTTTTATTAAGATAAAATCCTAAAAACAGAGTATTGACAATATTTGTTATCGTAAACGCCAAAGCCAAATACCAAACCTGCTTATCAAGATACAAAATAAAATAATAACTTAACAGAATAGAAACAAAAGTAAACAAACTATTAAATATCAAAGGAACTTTTGTTTTAAATAAAGCAAAATAAGTTTTATTGTAAAGATAAAACAAACTATGAAAAGGTATTGAATAAGCAAACATTGATACAGTATAAGCAGTAGTGACAGTAGCAGTCCAATCAAACTTTTCACCTCCGAAAAACACTCTTACAATAGGTGTTCTGGCAAAAATTAGAAAAAAAGAGATCGGCACAGTTGTAAAAATTATAAGCAATGTATTGTTTTTAATAATCTCAGCTATTTGTTTGGTTCTATTTTGTTCGCTTAATGAGGATATAAAAGGATATGCGGCCTGAGAGATAGATTGTCCGATTAAAGACACAGGCAAAAACTGCAGTCTTTGAGCAAGATAAAACGATGTATAAGAGCCTAAACCTAACAGCGTAGATAACGCAAGCTCAACTGTGGACTCTAACTGCTTTACAGCTAAATTCACAACTCTAGTTGATGACAAAAACACGAAATCCTTAAAAGACTTTTCTGGCTTAAAACTTAAAACATAAACAAAATCAGTCAAACGCAGTATTCCCAACTGTGAGATAGCATATAAAAAAGAACCTATCACAACACCTAATATTAAAGCAAAAAGACCAAGTTTGTTGGCAAAGACTAATGTTGTTAAAATAATAGAGAGATTATAAGCTAAAGGCGCCAAAGCAGTGAACAAAAACCGTCTCTCAACTTGAGCAAAAGAACTCAGAATTGATCCAATAGTTAAAAACGGCACCTGTGTGGCCAAGATAATACGAGTATAGTAAACTACTGTATCTTGTTGCCTTAAATTAAATCCTGGTGTGATTAGCTTGACTAAATAATCCGCAAAAATTATAGATAAAACAACAACTATTAACAAAAAAAGCATAAAAAGATTCAGATTGACAGATATTGATCTATAAAAATCTTCTTTTGATCTTTTTTTATACCTTAAGATAATAGGAATCAATGAATAACCTAACACTCCAGAAACTATAGAGTCAAAGATTAAATCAGGCAACCTAAAACTAGCAAAAAACAGATCTAACTGTTCTACCGTAAAAAAATATGAAAATACTCTATATCTGACAAAACCCAGCACACGAGAAAAACCAAACATAAAAGCAATAATTAAGGCTGATGAAAGAATACTATTTTGCTGGAAAAAAAACAGCTTTTTAAACTTTTTTATAAACCTAAACATAGTTTGACAACTCACCTAATATTGGTGTAAAATGGTTATATATGGTTTTCTTTGGTGAATATTATATATCTTTAACAACTGGAAACAGACTTGCTTTGCCTAAAAAGATTCGCGATCAACTTGAAAACCATACATTTATTCTAACAAAGGGATTTGACTTTTGTTTATCTGGATACAAAACACAAGACTGGGAGAAAAAGGCAAAAGAACTTATGTCAGCTTCATTACTTGACAAAACCGATCTTAAAAAGAAAAGAATAATCTTTTCATCAGCTGTTTATCTGGAGTTTGATAAACAGGGCAGATTCATAATACCTAAAAACCTTCTAGAGTTTGCGGAGATAAACAAAGATGTGGTGATAATCGGCGTTGGTGATCATTTTGAGATTTGGTCTAAAGAAAAATGGGAAGTTTATCAAAACCAAATTGACAATGAATAAACACACACCAGTATTACACAACAAGGTAATAAATGAATTAAAAGACAATAGCATAAAAAAAATAATAGATGCCACAGCTGGACAAGGAGGTTATCTAAAAAATATTTTGGCTGATCCAACCAAAAAAGTCTTGGCAATAGATATAGATCCCAATCAGATTAAAAGACTTAAAGAACAGTTTGACAAACAGATCAAAAACAAACAGCTTATACTCAAAAATGGCAATTTTGCCTATCTTGATAGATATGCCAAACAACATAATTTTATCCCAGCTCAAGCAGTAATCTTTGATTTAGGATTATCATGGGACCAAATGATATCCTTTAAAAAGGGTTTTTCATATAAACAAAAAGATGACCCCTTGGATATGAGATTCAATACACGCTTCAAATATACGGCCGCAGATTTAATTAACAATTTATCAGAAAATGAACTGCTTGACATCTTAATGAGTTTTGGAGAGGAACCATTAGCCTATGATTTAGCAAAAGAGATTATCAGAACAAGAAGTAAAAAATCTATAAAAACAGTCTCTGATTTGAACCAGATAATTGAAAAAATTAGTCTTACTGGAAATGAATCAGTTTTTAGACGAGTCTACCAAGCACTGCGTATTGCTGTAAACAATGAATATATCAATCTTAAACAAGGGTTAAACTCTGCCTACAAAGTATTAGATAAAAACGGGAAAATTCTCTGCTTAACCTTTAACCCAACAGAAGACAGAATAGTAAAGCGATTTATTAAAGAAAAAAATCTGCAGAACAAAACCATTACTAATAAAAAAGCAAGAGCTAATTTTGAAAAAATTGCAACATTACGAGTTATTTTAAAAACCTATGACAAATAGATTTTACTTTATGGCTTTAATAATCTTGACTATAATGTTTACAGCTAATATTGCGCTTTACACCAAACTGTTATCATTTTCTAATGAAATAAAAAAACTAGACCTATCAATAACCAAACTACAGTTGGAAAATAGCCTATATGAAAAAAAGGTATATAGCAAAAGCTCTCTTAAGGTAATAGAACAAAAAGCGAAAGTTTTAGGTCTTACTGATAAACAAACAATAGTCAATTTAAGCAGTCCAAAAATTGCCTTATCTAATTAAACTAAGTAGATTGTTCAACCTGTCTTTTAAGAACTTTTCTTGGTTTAGAGCCTTCAGCAGGACCAACATAACCAGCTTTTTCCAACTGGTCCAAAATTCTTGCGGCTCTGGCATAACCAATAGACAAATAACGCTGTAATAAAGACGCAGAAGCTGTTTTTTGACCAATAATTAAACTCAAGGCTTTATCAAACAAAACATCTTTGCCATCAATATCTATTGATGTTGATTTTTTAGATGTTTGAATATACTCTGTTGATCCTTGAATTATTTCTTTGTCATACTCAACCTCAGGGTTATGAGATTTTAGAAAATCAATAATTTTTTTAATCTCAGAACTGCTTATATAAGGACCTTGAATACGGTTTGGCTTTGCCTGGTCGGGAGGCAGAAACAACATATCTCCTTTGCCCAATAATTTTTCAGCTCCAGGTCCATCTAAAATAACTCTGGAGTCTACCATAGAAGAAACATTGAAAGCGATTCTTGTAGGAATATTGGCCTTCATAAGACCTGTAATAACATCAACAGATGGTCTTTGAGTAGCAAGCACTAAATGAATTCCAACAGCTCGCGCCATCTGAGCTAATCTTGTAATCAGTTCTTCCACATCTTTTGCGGCATACATCATAAGATCTGCCAACTCATCTATTATAAAGATAATATAAGGTTTTTTTTTCTACATTGGGCAGTTCATTGTAATCTTGTATGTTTCTTACTCCTAAATCAGCAAACTCTTTGTACCTGTTATTCATCTCTTTTACTGTCCAACGCAAAGCAGACACAGTCTGGTCAGGTTCCACTATTACATCTGTCAACAAATGAGGTATGCCATTGTAAAGAGTTAACTCAACCCTTTTAGGATCAACCATAATCATCTTTAGCTCATCTGGTCTGGTTCTCATTAGAAAACTACAGACCCATGCGTTTAAAAGAACAGATTTACCAGAACCAGTAGCGCCAGCAATTAAAACATGAGGCATCTTTGAAATTGGATAAAATTTTAGCTCACCGCCAACATCCAAACCTAAAGGAACAATAGTAGGATCTGTCTCTTTTTGCAAAACAGAGCTTGATAATACATCTTTTAAAGTAACTATTTGTGGTCTTATGTTTGGCAGTTCTATTCCAACTAAGGATCTTCCAGGTATCGGAGCTTCTATTCTTACCTGACCTTTTGGAGCCGCTAAATTCAACGCCAAATCATTTGATAAAGTAGTGATCTTTGATAACTTAGTTCCTAATGGTATTTTTAAAGCATATTGGGTAACAGCAGGACCATAATTAATCTCAACGACATTAGCTCTGATTCCAAAACTGCTTAAAGTTTCCTCTATTGTCTGAGCATTTTTTTTAACATCACCTCTTTCTGCTGATTTTTGTTGAATATCTTCAAGCAAAGACAGTGGCGGAAATAAATACGATGACTGCAGATCTGAAGCTGGAAAAGGTTTTATAAGCTTCTCTTCTATCTTTGATTCTTTATGGTTCGATTCTTCCCTACTATTATCTTTAGGATTTGTTTGGTTGACAAAAACCTCAGTACCTGGGTTTATTTTAATATCTTTTTTTTCTTCAGAAGACAACTGTTCAGCATTAGTTTTGTCAGTTTTATTTAAATCCTCAATCTTTGACAACTCGTCTTTTGTAGTTTCAAAAATCTTTTTCAAACTTAAATAGAATTTTTTTAGGTAATTTAAAAATTTAGCTAAAACTAAAACAATATCAGTAAATGACATATCAAAAAACAAAACTAAACCAAAAAGAAAACTAATCAGCAGAATGCCATAAGCCCCAGCTGAAGAAAATGCAAAAGAAATATTTTCAAACAAAAACTGACCATAATCTCCTGCTTTGTTTAATCCTATCAGTGAAATAAAAATTAGAATAAACCCTGCTGTAATATTCCATTTTATAACCTTTAACTTTTCATTAGATAAAAAATGGCCTGATAACAGCAGAAAAATAAACGGCACAAAAAAAGCAAATCCAGAAAACTTAGAAAACAAAATCTCTCTAATAAACAAAGTAAATGCTCCCTGTAATGAAGGGCTAAAAAAACTTGCCAAAGACACACCTGTTATAATAGAAATTAACAAAAGTATAACAAACAATATATTATTAAAAGATTTTTTAGGAAGATTTAGTTTTTTGCCTAAAAAACTTATCTGAACAGCTTTTTTTCTTCTTGGCATATACTTAACATCTTAACTTATTACCTAAAAAAAAGCAATAAAGATGGTTCAGATAAATAAATTTAGGAAGTATCAACAATAAACTTATTTAAAGTTTTTCAACTAAAGATAAATTAACTCTGCCTAGATCGTCAATCTTAATGACCTTTACCCTCACATTATCGCCAACTTTTACAACCTCTGCTGGATCTTTTACAAATTTTTTGCTTAAGTTAGACACATGAATCATACCGTCTTTTCCAGGAAACAGGTTGACTATAGCTCCAAAAGGAAGCAATCTGACTACTTGTCCATCGTAGACATCTCCAACCTGCACTTCTTTAATCATATTATTTATATACTCTGACGCAAGATTTACTGACTCTTTGTCTATGCCGCTTATGACTGCCCGACCTTGTTCATCAATATTAACCTCAGCTCCGGTTTTGGCAATAATTGATTTTATGGTTTTACCACCTGGACCAATAACCTCGCCGATCTTATCCTCTGGTAGTTTTATAACAACAATTTTGGGAGCAAATGAAGAAATCTCAGTTCTCGGTGTTGAGATAACAGCTTGCATTTTTTCCAAAATAAACAATCTAGCTTGTTTTGCTTGCAGAAGAGCCTTTTGTAGCATCTCATCAGTCAAACCTTCATTTTTTACATCAAGCTGAACTGCAGTTATGCCTTCAGAAGAACCCGCAACCTTAAAGTCCATCTCGCCTGAAAAGTCTTCAAGTCCTATAATATCGGTCAAAATCCTATAATCATCATCGGATTTACTGAACAAACCCATAGCAATACCAGCCACCATTGATTTTATAGGAACACCAGCATCCATTAGAGCCAAGGTTGAACCACACACAGAAGCCATTGAGGTTGATCCATTTGAAGATAACACCTCTGAAACAACTCGTATAGCATATGGAAATTCTTTCTCTGAAGGCAAAACAGGAATCAAAGCCTTTTCTGCCAATGCTCCATGACCTATCTCCCTTCTAGAAGGAGAACCAAGCCTTCCAACCTCTCCAACTGAGTATGGAGGCATATAATAATGGTGCATATATCTTTTAATCTCTTGACCTTCAGAGCTTTCTATAAGCTGTTCAAGTCCTGGAGCGCCTAATGTAGCAACAGATAAAACCTGAGTATTTCCCCTTTGGAATAAACCAGATCCGTGTGTTCTTGGAAGAATAGAAACATCTACTTGAATCGGTCTAATCTCATCAAAATTTCTGCCATCAACTCTTTTGTTATCATCTAAAACAGACTTTCTAACAAACTCCTT
The DNA here is from genome assembly GCA_026004415.1 of Patescibacteria group bacterium. GTDB lineage: Bacteria > Patescibacteriota > Microgenomatia > UBA1406 > GWC2-37-13 > BPJC01. The sequence goes on from BPJC01000004.1 coordinate 90,735, forward strand.
CTCCAGTTTGAAGATAACAGATTCAATATCTTCTAAGTTTTGGTGTTCACTGGCGATTTTCTCTATTAACCTTTGTTTTTCAGACAAGTACTTTTCATTATTAGATAAACGAAGAGTTACAAGTTGACCCACCTCGTTTAAATATTTATTTTTAAGTTCGTCGCCAACTTCACTAGTCTTATCGTCAAACTTCATTTTTTCACTGCCAAACTCTTTTGCAAAAGTTCTTAATTGTTGAATAAGACTTTGGTTATACTCTTTAGCAGATAACACAGCCTTAACAAAAACATCCTCAGGAACCTCTTTTGCCATTGACTCTATCATCACTACTTTTTTATCATTACTAGCTGTAAATAAATCTAGGTTTGAAAACTCTTTCTCATCTTCAGTAGGATTGTTTATAAACTGTGGGTTTTCACTTTCAATATAAGCTACCTCCGAACCAACTATTGGACCTGAAAAAGGCACCTTTGAGATCATCAGACCTGCTGAAACAGCTAGCAAAGAAAGAAAATCTAAAGAATGAGATCCATCAACAGATAGCTCGGTTATAATAATCTGAGTTTCATAGTTAAAGTTTTTAGGAAAAAAAGGTCTAATTGACCTATCAACCAATCGCGATCTTAAAACAACCTCATCGCTTGGTTTACCTTCTCTTTTAATCCATCTTGACCCTTTAATTCTGCCACCTGCGTACAGTTTTTCAACATACTCAACCTGTAATGGAACAAAATCTATACCTTCTCTTTGAGGACCCACAACAATAGTAACTAACAGACAGTTACCACCTTGTTTGGCCAAAATTGCAGAATCAGCAGATGGAGCAAGTCTTCCAACCTCTAAAACGACATCTGTAGGTTTGGTTTTTATTGTATATTCTTTAACTGTTTTCATAATTAATTAATTACTTTTTCAAACCTAATCTGGAGATAAGTTTTGAATACCTTTCCTCATCAAACTGTTTTAAATAATGCAAAAGTCTTCTTCTTTTAGAAACAACCTTAAGCAAACCTCTTCTGGAGTGGTTATCTTTTTTATTGCTTTCCAGATGCTGAACAAGGTTTTCAATCTTTTTAGTCAACAAAGCAATCTGAACCTCAGGAGAACCAGTATCACCTTTATGAATAGCAAACATATCTATAATTTCCTGCTTATTATCTGGAAGTTTTACAACTCCTTTTCCATTAGTTTTGCTTTTGTTTGGTTTTTGAGTTTTTTCAGATTTTATTCCTGCAGTTTTTTCTGCTGTTTTTTTTGTTTTAGATTCTTCTTTTACCATAATAGTAAAGTATTATACATTAAAGAAACTAATAATACAAGATTTTAAAATTTTACATTGCTTTTATTTTTTTAAAAACAATGTAAAAAAATGTCAAAACAAGTATGCCAAAACCCAAAAACTGCAAGTACTGAGGCCAAAAAAACAATTATAATTTGTATCGGTTTTTCATTTTCCGTTTCTTCAATAAGCACTTTGTCAATTTCCCATCCATTTGCCCAATTATTTACCAAAACATGCTCCTTTATCTCTTTGCCGAAAATAAAAGGAAAATAAATATCAATCCAATTTTTTATTTCTAATTTTGAATTTTTAATTTGAAAAGCCTTCCAACCGGAGTGATAGGATTGGGAGAGGTAAATAATTAAGTTATCTTGGGTTTTCAAATTTTTTGGGAGTTTGACTTCGTACAAAAAATAGCTGTGTTTTTTAGTTTCGAAAGAATAAAGATCTTGTTTAGAAGATTTTGTATTTTCTGGATTAAAATCTTTTTTTATAAATTTTAGAGATTTTAAATACCAGTAAGGTACTTGATAAATTTCTACGCTTTTTAAAATATTTTCAACTTTTTCCTTACCTTCAGAGATATTATCAAAAAAAATTTCATAATTTAATTCATAACTACCTCTCCGTGGTATTATAAAATAGTAAGTTTTTTCTTTTCCATCATTTTCCAAATAAGTTTCAAGGTCACTTTTTTTTGTTGTTTTATTAATAAAATTCACTAAAAAGCCTCTTATATTATCATTTTTAACCTTAACTTTAACTAAATAACCATTTCTTAATAACATATTCGAGGTTACAACTTTAATACAGTTGTGGGAATTGATTGATGTTAAAACAAATTCATTATTTGATTTATTTAATTTAGCTAAACCTTCAGAGTTTTTATTACAAGCATTATTTTCTTGATTAATAAATTGTGGGTCATTTTTACTATCATAAATAAGAGTTTTTTCTTTTGGAATTTTGATTTTTAATTGTTTATTTTCAATTAACAAATCTATATCAAAATCTAATGCTTTTTCTTGTTTTAGGATTTTAAATTCATAATTGTTTCTTTTTTCGACCAGTTTATATTGATGGTTATTTTTAGGAACATTGGCTAAAAAGTAAAGATAATTGCTGTCTTCTATTATTTTGTGTTCAAAATCTGAAGGCAATTTTCCGCTGAATAAGCTTCTAAATGGATAATACACATTTGGTTCTTGATTTTTTGAAGTTAAATAATCTCCAAAATCTAAATAAGCTTGGTCTAAATTATTATAATTGTATTCGGGGTGGATATTGAGTAAATTTGTCTTTATCTCAATAAAATTTTTTAAATCTTTACCAGTTAATTTGAAAACTTTAATATTGTTAAATTGAAAAATTTTTTTTACCAAACCAGTTTTTTTAATTAGATCCTCATAAACTTCATAATCAATTTTCTTGCCAGCATTGTTTAAAATATTTTTATCTAAATAAATCCAAGAGATATCATATTTTTCTAAAACTTTTCTCAAAAGAAAAGAATTATTACTAAATATTGCTTGTTCTAATTCCCAGTAAAAATTTTCGTTTTGTTTACCCCAAGGAGTAAAAGCTAAATCAGTTATTGGTTGCGGTATTCCATACCAAATGAAGCCAGAATTTATTGTTCCCCATTTAGGTTGTACCCAAGCCCAGTACCAAGGAATAGGCAGTATTGCTATTCTTTGATTTTTGTCTTGTTTTTGGAAAAAATCAAAGACTTGGAAATATTCATCAGGGATTTTAACTGCTAGATCTTCATAAAATAAATGACCTTTAAAAGCAGGAAGAGAATGGAAAATAATGATAATAAAAAAAATTATCGCCAAAATTTTTTTTATTTTATCATTTTTAAGATATTCAAAAAGATAGAAAATTCCTAAACCAATCATTATTGAGTATGACAAAGCATAAATGATAGAAAATTTTGTAAATGTAAAGCGAAAGATTGTTGCAAATAAAGGAATATATTTTCTAGCTAATTCGGTAATTAAGCTAAATATTGGAACATCAGTTGCTAGCATAGTTAAAGAAAAGAAATACAAAACCACAAATGGTAAGTATTTTTTGTTTTTATTTTTTAGAGTATTAAAAATCCCAAATAATGCTAAAAAGAAAAAAACAAAACAAGTGGCTTTATAAAAAGGACTATCAATATGTTTTCTCCAATCAATCATCATAAAGTCAACATAACCTTTTTTTGTGTTTCAAATACTTAAAATCAATTGTTAGGCTCTTCATATAAATAATATCGGCAAGATTGGCATATTTTTTATTGCGGTAAAAGATGTCATTACTTGCCATTTGATAGTTTTTGGCATTAGCAACAGTTTTTGAATAAGTCAAAAATGAATAGGTTGTTGGTAAAAGCCAAAATGCATTAACAATCAAAATTGTTAAAAATGCAACTAAAGTATTTTTTAAATCTTTTGGCTTTAAAAAAATATTTGTTAATAAAAAAACAGAAACCCCTAAAAGATATACCGCAAATAATGTGGGTATGTGAGCTTGAGAGGTAGTTAAAAGTAAAATTAGAGCAAAGATAATCAATCCTTTTTTTCTTTTTTTTGAAGAAAATTTAATAATGATAAAAAAAGCCACGGTAAAGCACTAAAATGAATTACAAATGGTTCAAAAGGTAGAAAAAATTGCTGAATAATATAAAAGTTTAAGAGATAAAATAGTGCGCTTAAAATACTGATAAATTTATTTTTTATAATTTTTTTAAGTAATAAATATTGACCCAATCCTCCTAAAAAATATAAAGAAAATACAAAAAACCAACGGACAAATGAGATAGGAAAAAACAAAGAAATAAAAAATCTATATAAATCATGAATTAAATTAGCGGCGTGTGAAAAATTATCCAAAGCACCAAGTCCTCGATAATGTTGCCAAGAAGAAAATAATGTTCTTGTAATATTTTCCTTAAAATTAAATTCAGGGAAAAGATTATCCCAGCCAATAAGATATGTTTCAGATTTATAATTAATAAAAAATAATATTCCTGATGAAAGTAAAATTAAAGAGAGGAAAAAAATTTTTTTTAATAGACTCATATATCTTTATTTTAGCGGAAAGCAAAATGAAATTTTGAGAGAAAATATTCAAAAGAAAGTTTTTTAATTAATAATTTTTTTAGTAAAGGCATTTTAAAACGCCAGAATTCATAGAGAGAAATTATTAAAAAATTTGGCAAAAAAGAAACAATTAAAATTTGAACAATATTAATAAAAATACCTCTAATTGATGGTTTATAATTCCAATACAGAATTGCTTTAATTCTAGATTTAAAAGTGAGATAAAATGTTTTTTTTGGATTTTTTAAAGAATTTGAATCGTAATGAATGCGGTATTTATATAGAATTTCCTTAGTATTGGCAAATTTACCTTTTGATAGAAGTTTGAAAAAAAGATATGCATCTTCAGCAGTAGTATGATTTTGATAAGAAAACTTTTTAAAAATTTTGGCATAGGTCAAAATAGTTGCATGTTGAATAGGCATAATTTCTATCATTTTTTTATAAATTGTTTGATGATCACAAGGGAAAAATTTTTTAGCTATAGATTTACCTTTTGTGTTAATTATTTCCACTTGTGTTCCAACTAAAATAACATCTTTATGTTTATTAAGATATTTAATTTGTTTTTCTAATCTTTGAGGATGAGAGATATCATCTGCGTCCATTCGCGCAATATAGTATCCTCTTGCTTTTTTTAAACCTAGATTTAATGCAGAAGCTAGTCCCTTATGTTTTGGTAAGCGAAAAATTTTGATTCTCTTATCTTTTTGACTATATTTTTTTAATATCTGCCAACTTTTATCTTTTGAACGATCATCAATAGCGATTAATTCCCAGTTTTTATATGTTTGTTTTCTAATACTTTCAATTGCTTCCACTAAGAAATTGCCTGCATTATAAACAGGCATAATTACAGAAACTAAAGGATTATTTCCCCTCTTCTTTGAATTATTGCTTTTCATTTTTCCTCTACCAACAACCATTTTAGTTGTTGATATAGGAAAAATGAGGCCTTTTCGGATTTTTATTTATTATCTGGCGTAAAGCCAGGGTCCACTTCATTGTGGACCAATCCTAGGCTGTATTCTCCCTTTTGATCGGGAGAATTACAGTCAGGGCCTCTATTAACATGTTAAGGATCAGGTTTCAGGGCCGTTGAACAATGTAGGCATGACCGTTGCTTCGACTGGGTGTTTTATAAACCCATTCAAACACACTTCCTGTCTCGATACGGCCGTTGCCGGATGGCACGAGACGACCGTCCACGCGAATGGGGTTCCCTGCAACGCTGTCGAACAGTAATGTGACTGGGCTTGGAAATTCAGTTCTACAATACGCTGTATTGACCCAGATGGCACTAGACAAAGAATCATCCATGTACCCTCTGAGTTGGACTGGATCCCAAGCCAGCGAATGCGTTGCTACGCCGTCTGTCAGCTGGGTGACTCCCAACTGACAGAAAGCTTCAATTGGTTTAATGACGGCCGTCGCTGCGGTCGTGGGCTCGACCGTCGCCGTGGCCGTCGCTGTTGGTGTGTCCGTCGGCGTGTCAGTGGATGTGTCCGTCGGCGTGTCAGTGGGTGTGGCCGTGGGTGCCGCCGTCGGTGCAGGTATGGCTGGCGCTGGTCGTAGCCAGCCCGGCCAGAGGAAGGCTCCAACGGCCAACACGACCACTAAAACTGTCAGAAGCAGTCGAATCATGTTCCACCTCCTTTTTACTCTACCACCACTTGTCCATGAACTTCTTTATCCGTTGGTGAAAAGATTCCTGAGTCTGATGCGGATATTGGCGTTTCCGCGATGTTAGCTTTGCTCCACATCTACATTTTTCTGCTTCCTTCTTCACAAATTTGCCACATTTTGGGCACTTCGGTGTTGCCATGATTCACCTCCTTGTTAGAATTTGTTGATAGGGCATTCGCCCACTCTGAGGAGAAAGAGCGTCTTGGAACTTGGAACGTGGAACGTAAAATTTATTTTTTTGGGAATGTTTGCGAATTAGACTGTATAAGATTTTTGCTAATTTGTTTATCTCTTTCATCATTTCTTGATAAAACTTTTTTTCTATAAGCTTAAACTGTTCTTTAATCATATCATGTTCTAAGTTCTAAGTTCCACGTTCTATATTTTTCTCCCCAAGGTGGGCGAGCCCTATCCGGATTACTTCAAGGAGGTGAACCAATTTTTTCGAACCACGCCGTTGCCACGCAACGACCGTTTATAGTTGACCCGTAACCTGACCCCGTTGGGATTTTCTCCTGATAACCTTCTCTCCAACGCAAGCAAATTGCGTTGGTTAGGTTTCCGGACTAAATCCCTTTTTAAAGGTGCCCCGGTCTAAATTACCGGGAAGCAATTTTCCCGGCCTTTAAACCGGACAACCATCTGCCTCTGCAGATAATATGACTTATAGTATATCATATAATAATAATTAGTCAAGTTTATAAAATCCTTATAGTTTTATAAATGTATTTCTGTAAATTGAGATTTATAAAAAAATTAGGAATTAAGCAAAACTGTTTTTAAGAGCTTCTTTCAAAAACCTTACAAAAACCGGGTGTGGATTTAATGGACGAGATTTATATTCAGGATGTCCTTGCACTGCAAAATAGAAAGGGTGGTCTTTTTGGTTTAGTTCTATAATCTCGCAAAGATTCTCTACTGTTGATCTTGCACTTATTACTAGACCAGCTTTTTCAAACTCTTTGGCAAATTTGTCATTAAACTCGTATCTATGACGATGTCGTTCTGAGATAATTGTTTTTTTGTATATTTTATAGGCTAATGTATTGCGTTTGATCTTTGCTTGCCATGCGCCTAATCTCATCGTTCCTCCATAAGCTCTCTTTTGCATATACTTCCTCTGTTTGGGCATAAGATGAACAACATCGTACTCTGTTTTAGGATCATTTTCTGTTGTGTTGGCCAAAGGCCAACCTAGTACATCTCTGGCAAAAGCCACTACTGCCAACTGCATACCATAGCATAAGCCTAAGTATGGAATCTTGTTTACCCTTGCGTAAGAAGCTGTTTTTATCATACCTTCTGCTCCTCTTTCTCCCCAGCCTATAGGAACTATAATGCCATCAGGGTTTCCAATTATAGAGACGCCTTTTTTCTCAACCTTTTCAGCAGAAATTAGCCTAAAATCAATGCTAATGTTTAATTTCCAACTAGCATGATCCAAAGCATCAAATAATGATGAGTAGGCGTCTTTTAACTCATAGTCTCCGCTGTCAAAGTATTTTCCAACTATTGCTATCTGAATTGTTTTATCTTTCTTTTTATGAATTTTATTTACTAATTTTTTCCATTTAGTAATATCAGGAGACCTAACTTCTAGATTAAGTTCTTTTAATACTTTTTCTGCCAGTTTCTGTTTGTTTAATATCAATGGCACTTCATAGGGGTGGTACACATTTGGGTTTGAGATTATATTCTCTGGTTTTACATTACAGTACAAAGCAAACTTATCTATGCGTCTTGCGTCAAGAGGTTTTTCTCCTCTGGCAATTATAAAATCTGGCTGAATTCCCATTGAGTTTAAAATCATTACTGAAAGTTGTGTTGGCTTTGTCTTAGGTTCTCCTAAATGAGAAGGTGTTGGCACATACGAAACATGTATATGAACAACATCACCGGGTTTTTTTAAAGCAAGCTGTCTGGCTGATTCATAGTAGAAAACATTTTGGTATTCACCAACTGTGCCGCCTAACTCAATTAGCACTATATCTGCCTGTTTTGTTTTACCTAAATGTTCTATTCTTTCGATAATCTCATTAGTGACAAATGGTATGGCTGAAACATCTTTGCCCTGATACTCAAACCTTCTTTCTTTATCAATTACTGTTTTATAGATCCTACCCATTGTAACAAAGTTGTCTTTACCCATATCTTCATCTAAAAATTTTTCATAGGTTCCAATATCCATATCTGCCTCAGTTCCATCTTCACACAAAAAAACATCTCCATGCTCAATGGGGTTTATAGTACCTGCATCTAAATTCAGATAGTTTTCAAATTTTATAGGAGCTACTTTGTAACCAGAGCTTTTAAGCAGAAGAGCCAAGGAAGCTGTTGTGATACCTTTGCCAATGCCTGAAATAACACCTCCAGAAATGAAAATATACTTCATTCTTTTCATTATATCATATACACTAATCTTTAAAAAAATTCTTTAATCTATATATCTGCGCAGGTGGTCTCACAGTTTAATAACTGATCAGGGTTGCCTTCATACTTTTGTTTACAATCTAAAACACAGCTTTTGCAAGCATTGAATTTATCATTGTAATTTGGTTGACAGTTATTATTTACAACCGCGCATTCTGCATACTTTCTGCAAGCATCGCCAACTGCATACTCCATTGTACAGATCTCTGCTTTTTGAGGTCCACACTCAATCTCAAGCCCATGACAGTTGGCAATATAGCAGGCTGAATCTGTTTGGTTAATCTGGTCATCTGGATTATAATCATATTGCAATCTACTGCCAAACAACAATAAAATTGCCAATATAGCAAATACAACAAAAGGCAAGATAAATTTAAGCTGGTTTTTATTTATCATAAGTTTTTATGTTTCTAATATAATAGTTACTGGACCATCGTTTTGCAAAAAAACCTGCATATAATGACCAAACAAACCTGTTTTTTAATGAGATTTTTTTCTTTAGTTCATCAACTAAGATTTGATACAATTGCTTTGCTTTCTCTGGTCGTTCAGCTTGGATAAATGAAGGCCTGTTGCCTTTTTGAGTATCTGCAATAAGAGTAAACTGCGAAACCAACAATAGTTCTCCTTTAATATCAAGCAAACTCTTATTCATTTTTTTGCTTTCATCTTCAAATATTCTAAGTTTTACAAGTTTGTCTGCTAGTTTTTTTGCTTGTTCTACTGTGTCTCCTGTTTTAATACCTACCAATACTAACATTCCTTTACCAATCTCTGCAACAACTTTGCCTTCTGTCTCTACTTTGGCATAATTAACTCTTTGAATTATTGCTTTCATTTTGTTTTGGCTTTAACTTATCAACATTAACAGTTGTTACAGGAAGATTTTGATTATTGCAGTCTAAACAATAAAGTCCAAATGGATCTTCTATAATAAGTTTTTCTCGCATCTCAACCGAAGGATCATCTGTCTTTGTAAGTTGGTCAGTATCTCGGTTAACTGGCACAACTCTTTTTAAGTTCTCTACTGCAGTTGGTTCTGTTCCTTTTATAAAATACTCAAACCGAGTCTGACAAGGAGATTCTGGATTTGGTCTTAAACCAGATAAAACGCAGACTTCAGCTCCTACTACATCTTCAGGTTTTGTAGGCCATAGATCCTCTTGGTCTTTTAATACATAGCTGATAACCCTATTCCATATTGAAGAAGCTCCTGTAAGTCCAGAGGCAATGCCTTTCATAGGAGAGTTGTCGTTATTGCCTACCCAAACAGCAGTTAAAAAATTAGGAGTATAGCCTATAGTCCAGTTATCGCGCAGGTTATTAGTTGTTCCTGTTTTTACTGATACTGCTTTACCTTTTATAACTAAATCAGAGTTAAAACCAAAAGCCTGAGATCTAGCGTTATTATCAAGCAGTATATGAGATATTAGATAAGCGGTTTCTTTTGAGATTACTCTTCTGCCTTCTATAGCCAGATACTTTGGTGGTTTTAAATTTTTATGAATATCTTGTTCAAAGTTAGGGTCCTTATACTCGTAAACTGTTTTGCCTAATTTATCAACAACTTTTATTATAGAAACTAAATCTTTTCTTACACCTTGGTTGGCAAAAACTCCATAAGCCTCTGCCATATCTGTCATTCTGACTTCGCCACCTCCTAAGGTTAAAGATAATCCATAACGGTTTGGGTCTTTGAAGGTGTCAATGCCAAAAGCAGAAGTTGAAGCAATAAATTCTTCTACGCCATTTAATGCCAACATTTTTACTGCTGGTATATTGTATGAATTTGCCAATGCAAATCTTAAAGCTGTAGGACCATGAAACTGGCCGTCATAGTTTACTGGACAATAAGATTTAGGTTGGCCAACAGCAATAAAGCAAGTAGGTGCATCTATAAAAACGCTTGCTGGAGTCACTATTCTATTTTCTAGTCCCACTGCGTAATTTAGAGGCTTAATAGAGGATCCAGGTTGTCTTAAAGCTGTTGTAACATTGTATGATCCTGATGGCGTTGCAAAAAAATCTACTGACCCTACCATTGCCAATATCTCTCCTGTGCTTGGCCTGGTTACTAATACAGCTCCATTGCTTACATTCAAATCTTTAACTTTCTCTATCTCCTCTTTTACTATCCTCTCTGCTTCCTCTTGTATCTGCAAATCTAAACTCGTATAAACTCTTAAACCCCCTTCTTCTACCATGTCTCTGCCATACATCTCCTCTAACTTCTGTCTTACATAAAATACAAAATGCGGTGCTTTTATCTTTATCTTGGCTGGTTTTACTTTTACCTCTGTCTTTATGCTCTCTTCATACCTGTCTTTGTTTATATAACCTTGCTCATACATTGCCTTAAGCACTGTGTCTCGTCTTGCCTTTGCCAATTTTATGTCATTGTATGGTGAATACAACGATGGCGCCTTTGGTAATCCTGCCAGTAACGCCGCCTCCTCTAAACTTAAATCCTTGGCGCTCTTTTCAAAATACAACTGCGATGCTTCTTCTATACCATACGCTGACCCTCCATACGGTATCTGGTTTAAATACATCTGCAATATCTCATCTTTGCTATATATCCTCTCTGCCCAGAGTGCCAGTATTATCTCTTTTATCTTCCTTTCTATTGTCCTCTCTGGTGTTAATAAACTCGTCTTTATCAATTGTTGTGTTATTGTTGATCCTCCTTGCAGTTCTTGTTTTAAAAGGATCTCCTTTGTCGCTCTTAATATCCCTCCTATCGGTGAAACTCCGTTGTGTTTGTAAAAGTCTTTGTCTTCTATTGCTATTGTTGCTTGTTTGACATACTCTGGCAGATCCTGTAGTTTAACCGCCGTCCTGTTTTCGTCTCTGTAAACTTCATACAACAACCTGCCATTTCTGTCGTATATATGCGTTGATAAAGGAGTAACTTTATAATCTCTTAACAAATTTGGATTGGGTAAGTCTTTGAATATTTTAAGGTAAAAAACAACAGCTAACGCAATAGAAAACACTAACAGAACAATTATAAACTGCTTAAAATTCAGTTTTATTTTAAAAGTTTTGCTGAACCGTATATTTTTTCTTTTAAATTTAAGTTTTTCAACTGAAAATTTATAGCTAAAAAAACTTGTTATCTTTTGTTTGACTAACCAAAAGAGATTTTTCATAGATAAGTAATACAATATTTAATTGTTATCAGCAATACTAGGAAATAGAGCTTGAGCTTTAGAGATCTTGCCTGACACTGATTTAAGTATTTTACCGGCTGTGTCTGGCAAAAACGGTCTTAAAACAAAACCGAGTTTATGCAAATGGGATAACATATCAATCAAAAACTTTTGTCTTTCTCCTGAAGATTTTTTCCAAGGCTGAAAGGTATCTATCTTTTTGTTAAGCTCTTTTATATAAGCATTTATCTCTGCCATAGCTTGATGGTAATTGAAGTTTTCAACTAATTCAGACAGATCTTTACCATTAAGGCTAAAGTCGTACTCTTTGTCGCTGAACTCAACTTCAAGACTATCTTTTTCAGCCAATGTTGTAACTCTAACAACAAGATTCCCTAATTCATTGGACAACTCGGATTTATAAATCTCATTAAATCTCTGCCAACTGAAATCTCCATCTTCTGCTGTTGGAATCTCTCTTAAAAAATAGTATCTTACAGCATCGGTTCCATATTTATAAACCAAGTCATACGGTGAGATAACATTTCCTAAAGTTTTGCTAATCTTTTGTCTATTAACTGTCAAAAAGCCATGAACAAAGACTTTATTTGGCAAAGGCAGTCGTGCTGAAAGCAACATTGCAGGCCAGTAAATTAAATGGAACTTAATAATATCTTTTCCTATAAAATGAATTTTGTTGTTGTTGTCAAGCCAAAAAGTTTTGAAGTTTTCAGACTCTGTGCCAAAACCTAATCCTGATACATAGTTGATTAAAGCGTCAAACCAAACATAGATCTTCTGAGATGAGTCCCCAGGCACATCTATGCCCCAGTTATATGCTCTGTCTGCTGGTCTGGAGATTGAAAAATCTTCTAGTCCTTGATTTATAAAGTTAAGAATCTCTGTTTTCCTATATTGAGGCTCAATCTGAATTTTGTCTTTGCTTATAATATCAAATAGCTGTTTCTGATACCTGCTTAAAGCAAAAAAATAGTTTTCTTCTTCTATTGTCTCAAGAGGCTTTTTATGATTAGGGCAGATATTGTCTTTAAACTCTCCATCTTTGTAAAAACTTTCACAACCAGAACAATAAAGACCAACATACTTTTTTTTGTAAATATCTTTTTGACAAAGTAGCCAAAACTTTTGAGCAGACAAATGGTGATCTGGAGATGATGTTCTTATAAAAAAATCAAAACTAAGATTCAAAACAGATTTAAGATCATAAAACTGTTTAGCATAATCATCAACCATTTTTTTTACATCTAAACCTAGCTCCTGAGCTTTTTGAGCATTTTTTATAGCATTTTCATCAGTTCCTGTTAGAAAAAAGGTTTTAACAGATAAAGATTTGTAGTATCTAGCCAAGACATCTGCTTGAATAATCTCTAAAGCAAAACCAATATGCGGATTGCCATTTACATAAGGAATTGATGTGGTTATATAGGCTTTTGTCATATCAGTATTATACCATTAACCAGATTTAGAGTATAAAAAAAATAAAGAAAGCAAATACAGACAAAATAATAATATTTAAAATATTTAAACCTGATAAAAAAATCGTTAAGCAAAACACAGTATAAACAACCAAAAACTTGATCAGATCTTTTTTATAAAAAAAATAACTTAAAAAACTCAAACCTAAAGACACTAGCAGACAAAAACTCAGTATTATAAACAGCGTTTCAGGAGGGATATTGAAAAAAATATATCCGGCCAAAGATAAGCAAACCAAAGACAAAATTAAATATTTTTTACCGGAGTAATGAGCAAGTTTTCTCATACATAAATTATAATTAAGAGTATGATAAAACAGTTGCAGAAAATCTTTAAGATAAGTTTGTTCTTTACAGCAGTTGCAATTATTGTTGTAAGAATAAATCCTTTTGACAATGAATACTTTGTCTATCATGACCAAACCCAGCCAGCTAGATTAACAGAGTTTTACCTAAATATTGCCAACCTAAAACTGCCTCCTAGATTAGCTCCAAACTTTTATTTTAATCTAAGTTATCCTGTGTTCAATTTTTACAGCCCAGCATCTTACTGGTTTTCTTCAATCTTTATGATGTTTCATCTTAATAGCGGCCAAGCCATAGAGCTTAGTTTTAATCTTATTATGGTTTTAGGATTTGTCAGCATGTTTTTGTTTTTAAAAGATTATTTTAGTTTTCTGCCTAGTCTTCTTGGCGCAGTAGCTTATGTCACAACACCTTATTTGGCAGTTGAGATCTTTGTCAGAGGCAATTTGGGAGAGTTGTTTTTTTGGGCAATACTGCCCTTAACTCTCTATTTTTTAAACAAACAGTATTTGTTTAGAGCTTCTTTGGCTGTGTCCTTACTGCTGACATCGCACAATGTCCTTTCAGCTATGTCTATACCTTTACTAATAATCTGGGCTTTAACCAGGAAATCAAGATTAAGTTTAATCTCTGTTGTTTTTGGCTTTTTAATTTCTCTCTATTTTTTACTGCCTGCTTTGCTGGAGCTCAACTTGACCTGGGCAAAAGATATTGCCAAAATGACTAATTATCAAGATCACTTTCTTTGTCTAAAACAGCTTTGGGCAGATAATGGTTGGATGTTTGGCGGATCTGTAGCTGGTTGTTATGATTATTTAAGCTTCAAACTAGGCAAACTTCATATTTTAATCTTTGCATTAGCTTTGATTTATTTTAGCTATACTGTAGGCAAAAACAAAAATATTATGAAATACAAAGATCAAGTTATTATTTTGCTATTTGGGGTTTTAGCCACTTTTTTTACATTAAATTACTCAAAATTTATCTGGGATAAACTCAGTTTTGCGATTGCTGTTTTTCAGTTTCCTTGGAGATTTTTAATCTACACTATATTTAGTTTAAGTTTTTTTATACCCTACTCTGTTTATCTGTTAAAGTCAGCAAGACTTAGTTTTAAGCTGGCTTCAATAATGCTAATATTTTTATTGCTAAGTCTAAACCAAAAATATTTTATTTACAGAATAAACATTAGTCAACAAGAGTTCCAAAGAAAATATTTATCTAAAGATTATATCCAGTATGTTGTGGTCAAACATATTCCTGAGTATTTAAGCAAAGATAGCGATTATAAGTATGTTTTAAAAGAACTTGCAGAAATTAACAAAAAATTTTCAGACAACCAAAGCTTGGATGAATACGACAAAAGACCATCTTCAACCAATAAAATAGCTGTCTTAAATTACAATAATAAGCTGTTTTATAAAGAATTAAAACTTGAGGTCTTTGAAAAATCAGAGTTTAGTCTGCCTATTCATTTTGTCACTAACTGGAGCATAAACCTTAACAATCAGACAATTGAACCCAAAAGGTATGACAGCTATGGAAGACCTATACTAAACTTAGAACCTGGAAAGCACTTAATAAAAATAAAGTACAAACAGACACCAACGCAAAAAATAGCCAACATTATAACCATAGTTTCATTTATAATCTTGACAATCATAAGCTATAATTTATCAAGAAAAAATGCGAAAAAACTTTGATTTGAGCATAATTATAATCTCATACAATACCGCAAAGATTACCAAAGACTGTCTTGTATCTATAAAAAATTCGTTAAAACACTCTAAATTAAGGGTTCAGATCATTGTTTTAGACAACAACTCAAAAGACAACTCCAAAGAGGTTTTAAAATCTTTACAAAAACAATTTAAAAATAATTTAGAGTTAAAACTTGTTTTTTCAAAAGAAAATCTCGGCTTTTCCAGAGGTAATAACAGAGCTGTTTCTGAAGCAGATTCTGACTATCTACTGTTTCTTAATTCAGATACAATAATCTTAAATCAAGCAATAGATAAACTCTACAGATTCTATATAAAAAATGAAAATAAATACCAGTTTGTAGGACCAAAACTTTACTACCCCAACAAACAACCTCAACCTTCTGTGGGAAAGTTTTATAATCTTTGGGTTGTGTTTTTAACCTTTTATTTGCAAGGCAATAAATTAGGCTTAACTAGAACCTCGCCTGATAAAATAACAGAGTCAGATTGGTTGCATGGAGCCTGCTTTATGACTAAAAAAGATTACTACAACAAATTAAACGGCTTTGATGAACAGATCTTTATGTATATGGAAGAAGTAGACCTGTTTTATAGAGCAAAACAAAAAGGTTTTAAATCAGTTTTTTACCCTAAAGCAAAGATTATCCATCTTGAAGGAGCTTCAAGTAAAACCAAGATCAAACGAACATTTCCAATTATACAACTGTATCAAGGACTGCTTTATTTTTATAAAAAACACAGTTATTCAAAAGCATCTATGTTTGTTCTTAAAGCTCTTTTGCGAATTAAGGCTGAACTTCTTTTTTTTATTGGTAAAATTATCAATAATCAGTATTTAACAGAAACCTATGGACAGGCTAAAAAAATTGTCGCAGATTTTAGATAACAACTTATTGACTGCATTGATTTGGATCTTTTTTATAATGATTCCTTTGTACCCTAAACTGCCTCTTATTCCAGTCACCTTTACATACATCTCAATCAGGTTTGAAGATCTTTATATGGCTGTTTTGACATTGGTATTTACAATATATTTTTTAAGAAAAAAAGTGACTGTAGACAAAGGCATAGCCTTATATTTTCTCTTATATTGGACAGCTATTTTTATTTCATATTTTGCCGGCGTATATATTTTTGAAACAATTGATTACAAAAAGTTAGGCTTTTTGCATACTTTAAGGCGCGTTGAGTATATGCTTCCTTTCTTCTATACCGCCAGCCTTATTCATAAACCAAAAGATCTGCTAAAGTTTATAAAAGTAGGACTATTTATAGTTTTTCTTGTCTGCATTTATGGAATAGGACAAAAGTTCTTGGGTTTTCCAGCGATCCAGACAATGAATGACGAGTACTCAAAAGGGCTTATATTAAAACTTACTTCAGATGCAAGAATATCATCTACCTTTGGCGGACATTATGATCTTGCGGCTTATCTGGTTTTCTTTATACCCTTGATAATTGCTTTAAATTTATACAGCAATGATAAAAAATACTTTGCTCTTTTAATCCTATCGGTTTACAGCCTTATTCTTACAGCCTCAAGAATTTCTTTTATCGCCTACATACTTTCTGTTACTATATTTTTGATAATTCTCAAAAGGTTTAGGTATCTACTGCTAATAATTTTGCTAACAGCAATACTTGCTGTATCAGACAAAACTATAATAGAAAGATTTTCCAGGACCATACAGATAAAAAAGGTTGTAAAAACCGACAAAGATGTTTATATTCCCCAAGAAATACGGCCCGATGAACTTCCGGCAGGAAGTTTTAATATTGAAACAAAGATACCTTTTTTAGAAAAAATTGCCGAAGAAAAAACCTCTGAAGAAGACCTTGAAAAAGCAAAAAAGAAAGCAATTGAAGATCTGGCAATATCTGCAGGCTTCAAACCTCATGAAGCCAAACAAATTGCCGAAAAAAAAGATATAGCCACGATTGAAGCAAAGATTAAGGAAACTAAAAACAAAGATTTGTTAAGCCAACTACAAAAACTGAAACCAATAATTTCAGATGAAGATTTAAAACAAAACAGAGAACAGGCTGTCAATATTTTAAAGCCAGCCACAGCAATACTAGCAGATATCTCATTTGCAACCAGAATTCAAGTAGAGTGGCCTAGAGCAATAGGGTCTTTCCTAACCTCGCCACTTATAGGTTTAGGAGCCAGCACCATAACTGAAGCTACAGACAACAGCTACTTAAGAAGCCTGGGAGAGTTTGGTTTACTTGGCAGTTTCTTGTACTTCTGGTTGTTAATAAAACAGATTACCTACAGCATATACAAATTTGCCAAGAATCTGCAAAAGCAAAAAAATAAACAGTATGTTATTTATCTGGGTTTTGTTTTTGGCATAGTTGCTCTGTTAATCAATGCCAGCTATATAGATGTGTTTGAGGCAAGCAAAGTTGCGTTTATGCTTTGGATGGTTTCAGGAGTATTTTATAAATCAATGAAACTTGCCAGCAAAAAATAAAATTATGTTAAAGTTAAAACAACTGATAGTTTTTTCTATACTTGTTTTAGGCGTTATTGCAAGACTTTACAATATTACAGCACCTTTGGCTGATTACCATTCTTGGAGACAAGTAGATACAGCTTCAACAGCAAAAATTTTTGTAGAGGAAGGGTTTAATCTTATGCTACCTAGATACCATGATTTATCTAATGTGCAGTCTGGACAAGATAATCCTGAAGGGTATAGAATGGTAGAGTTTCCGCTTTATAATGCTATATTTGCTTTTTTATATCAGCAGTTTAATTATTTCAGTATTGAGTTTTACGGCAGATTGGTAAGTATCATTGCCTATTTAGTCTCTGGCTTAATTATTTATTACCTACTGTCATCAGAGCTTAACTACCCATCAGCAATAGTAGGATTAACCAGCTTTAGTTTTATGCCGTTTATGGTATTTTTCACACGAGTTGTTCTTCCAGAGCCAACTGCAATGGCCTTTGGTCTGATTGCTATTTTTTTCAGCTATAGATTATATAAAGCTGAAACTAAACTAAAGGCTCTTATTTTTTATTCATTATCTCTGCTATTTTTCGCAAGCTCAATTTTAATAAAACCAACAGCTATTTTTTACGGAATAATTATGCTCTATTACTTTTTTAAACGCTATGACATCTTTGTGTTTACCCGTCCACAGTTTTATCTTTACTATATCTTGTCAATAATACCTTTTGTGCTTTGGAGAATTCATATTGCCAAATATCCAGAAGGCATACCTGCCAGCAATTGGTTAATTACACAAGTCCAGACAACATCTGGCGTTCAGACAATTTTTTTCAGACCTTCGTTTTTTTACTGGGTATTTTTCAAAAGAATCACTAATCTAATTTTAGGAGGCTTGCTAGTTTTTTACTTAATCTACGGTGTAATTAAAAACAAAAATTGGCTATTCAGAACATTTTTTATAAGCATGTTGGCTTATCTTTTTGTTTTTCAAGGAGGCAATGTCCAACATGAGTATTATCAAATCTTAATTTTTCCAGCAATCTCTATTGCAATCTCAGCTGGGTTTTATAGCTTCTCCAAAGAACTTAAAAACAATGGACTTTCTGTATTTGTTTTTATTTTATTATTTATCTCCTCTGTTTACTTTTCCTTTGTAGATGTTAAAGGTTACTACAGAATACCACCTGATCTGATTAGCTACAGCAGAATTATTGACATAATCACCCAACCTAACAGCCTGATTGTTACCGATAGAAATGGAGATACAACTTTGCTTTATCTATCAAACAGAAAAGGTTCTCCTGTTTTAATAGAAGATCTTGAGAAATTGAAAAAATATAACTATAAATACATAGTCCTAACTGATCAAAACAAAAAAAATGAGTTGTTACAAAAATATCCAGATAATCTAAAAGAGGTCTTCAAAAGTGATGAGTTAACTATACTTGAGGTTTTATGAAAAAAAAGATTTTGATGATTACTCCATATGTTCCTTATCCACCAGCCTCAGGAGGACAAATTAGAACACTTAACCTGCTTAAGTATTTAAAAAAAGATAATGATATTACTTTAATCTGCCTTTACAAAACAGAAGAGGAAAAACAATTGGCTAAAAAGCTGGAAAAATTTTGCAACAAATATTATCTATGCAAAAGACCAGAAAAACCTTGGAAACTAAGTTTAATACTTAAAACAGGTTTTTCCACTAAACCATTTCTAATTACCAGAAATTACTCTAAATCAGCAGAAAGACTAATAAACAAGATCTTAAACACTGAAACATACTCTGCTATTCATGCTGAGACATTCTACACTATGCCACACCTGCCAGAAACCAACCTGCCTATAATCTTAGTTGAACAAACTATTGAGTACAATGTCTATAAACATTTTGTGGACTCTTTGCCACCAGTAATAAAGCACCTGTTATACATTGATATCCTAAAACTTAAAAGATGGGAAAGGATTTTTTGGAAAAAAGCAGATATAGTTGCCTGTGTCAGCACTAGCGACGAGCAAGAAATCTTAAACAATGATACAAATATTAAGACTGTTATTATCCCTAATGGAGCAGGCGATGAGATGTTTGTAAAAAAACTGCCTGAACTTAAAAACAAAAAACCAATACTGCTTTTTGTTGGAAACTTCCTCTGGTTACAAAACACAGAAGCCGCAAACTTTATAATTGAACAGATAGCTCCAAAACTTCAGAATCTAGAGAATCTAAAGATTGTTATTGCAGGACAAAATATAAAAAAGAACCTTACTAAAAAACAATATAAAAATCTCAAATTAATTGAAGTTAGACCTGAAGATTCACAAACAATTAAAAAACTCTATAGAGAATCTTTTGCCTTTATCTCTCCGATTCAAGGACCAGGTGGAACCAGGCTAAAAATATTAGGAGCAATGGCTTCTGGATTACCTATTATAGGAAGTAAAGTCTCGGTTTCAGGCCTAAATGTCTCTCAAAACAAGGAGTATATCCTGGCTGAAAAACCTGAAGATTATGTAAAAGCTGTAAAACTTTTGCTTAAAAATAAAGACCTGTACCAACAGATTCAAAAAAATGCTTATGATAAAGCTGTAGCTGAGTATAGTTGGAAAAACATAGCCAAAAAATTAAATGGAATTTACAATTCATTAATCTGAGATGATCACAATAGATATTTCTCAATCTGTGTATAAAGGAACAGGCTCTGCTAGATTTATAACAGATTTGACCAAAACCATAATTGACCAAGAAGATAATAAAGACTTTTCTTTCTTTTTTTCAGGTTTAAGACAACAACTTGACCCAAATTTACAAAAAGCGATTATCAAAAAAAGATTTAAACTATACAGATCTATGATACCGCCAAAACTTTTGGCCTTTCTTTGGAATCAACTTCATTTATTGCCTATTGATTATTTGGTTAAAAGCAATATTTTTATATCATCAGACTGGACTGAACCTCCAGCTTTAAAAATAAAAAAAGCAACTATAGTGCATGATCTTGCGTTTTTAAGATACCCTAATGTCATACACCCTTTAATCTTAAAACATCAAAGACTAAGACTAAAATGGATTATAAAAGAAAGCAGTATCATCTTTACTGATGCCAAAACCACAGTCTCAGATATAAACACCCTTATACCTAAACACAAAGATTTACTTCAGTTGTCGAATAATGACTTGTCCAGACTCGAATCAGAGATAAAAATTAAAGTTATCTACCCTGGAGTTTCAATTCCTATTGTCTCTAAACAAGAATCCACTAAAACCATAAACAAACTGAAGTTAAAACCTAAACAGTTTTTTTTAACAGTTGGAAAAATTGAACCAAGAAAAAATTTATCAAGATTAATTTCAGCATACAATCAACTAAAAACTGACAAAATTTTAGTTGTGGTAGGACCTTCAGGTTGGGACAAGTTATCGAAGTCTGAGTTTAATCCTCAAAAGATAATCTTTACAGGTTATATATCAGACACAGAACTGTTTAGCTTGTACAAACAAGCCTATGCTTTTGTATTTCCATCTCTCTGGGAGGGATTTGGGTATCCGCTTATAGAATCTGCTTTATCTGAAACACCAATAATTTGCTCTGATATACCAATTTTTAAAGAACTAATTGACAAATACGCTTTATTTTTTAATCCCAAAGACAGCTCTGATATTAGAACAAAACTACAGTTGGCAGAAGAACAGCCTAATATTATTTTAAAAAATATCAAACCAGCCTTTAGGTTTTCCCAAAGATACAGCTGGATAAATTATTATAATTCAATTAAGCAAATTCTGTCCAACTTATAACTATGAAAATTGCAATAGAAGGAAATGAAGCTAATACCCAAAACAGAGTTGGTGTTTCCAATTACTGTTTTTACTTAATCAAAGAATTTGCCAAATTAAAGACAGACAACATTAAGTTTGAGATTATCTTAAAAAACCAACCTTTAGATGATCTGCCTACAGCCAATAACCAACTACAGTATAAAGTTGTCAAGGGCAGTCCTCTCTGGTTGAGGTACTGGGTCAGTCTACACCTGCTAAAAAAACGAATCACCAGAGATTATAATCTCTACTTTGCTCCTGCTCATTATACGCCAAAATTTATTTTTCACCCATTGGTAGTCACTATTCATGATTTAGCCTATATTTATTTTCCAAACGAGTTCAAAAAGATTGATCTTTACAAACTTAACAACTGGACGAAAGAAGCTGTATTAAAAGCAAAACAAATAATTGCGGTCTCCAAAACAACTAAAAAAGACTTAATTGTAAACTACCAACTTCCTGAAGAAAAAATAAAGGTTATCTACAATGGATTTAATCCACCGACTAATGAATATCAAACTCAACAACTAGGGTTTAACCTAACTGAAAAAAAATACTTTATCTTTATAGGCACTATTCAACCAAGAAAAAATATTGCCAGACTAATAAAAGCCTTTGAGATCTTCAAAGACAAGACTAACTCAGAGTTTAAACTAGTTATTATAGGCAAAAAAGGTTGGTTCTACAATGAAATCTTTCAACAAGCCAACAAAAGCAGGTACAGTTCGGATATTATTTTTACAGATTATGTTGCTGACAAAGTTAAAAACAAGCTATTATCATCGGCTTTTGCTTATATTAACCCCGGTCTTTATGAGGGTTTTGGCATGCCAGTACTAGAGGCGTTTTACTTTAAAATACCATCAGCAATAAGTTTTACCGGAGCCTTACCAGAAGTAGGAGGCAAGGCTGTAGAGTACTTTAATCCTTATAAAGAACAAGAGATTGCCAAATCTATGTATAATTTATATCAATACCCAAAACTTCGCAGAACCTTAATAAAAGAAGCTAGCAATAGGTTAAAAGAGTTCAGTTGGAAGTCTACAGCAGAAAAAACCTTAGAAGTTTTTATTGCCAATGCCAGAAATTAAAGTATTAGAAAAAAATTTTGATATAAAAGAATACGAAAAATACAGCAGACACCCTATGCAATCATATTATTGGGGACAGGCAAGATCAGAAACAGGAGTTGAAGTATATAGATTTGGCAAATTTGTTAACAACAAATTAACAGCTGTATTTCAAATGACGGTTCACAAACTGCCTTATCTGAACTGGAAGTTGGGTTACCTAGCCAGAACCAATGAAGTTAACGAAGACCTGCTTAGGTTTTTAAATCAATTTAGCAAAGACAACAATATATTTTTAATTAAAATAGAGCCGTATATATTTGTAACTGACAATTATAAACTGCCAAAACTAAAAAATTTTGTAAAATCAACAACTCCATTATTTCCGGAATGGACACAGATTTTAGATCTTTCACCATCTGAATCCGAACTGCTTTCAAAAATGAAGCCAAAGACAAGATACAACATCAGACTTGCTCAAAAAAAAGGCGTTATTGTGAAAGAAATCTCCAATGATTATGGGTTTAAAATTTTTTCAGATCTTTATTTTCAAACCTGCAAAAGACAAAACTACAAAGGACATAATGAGTTTTACCATAAAGTAATCTGGAGAAATTTAAAAAACAAAATAGCGCATATTCTAATTGCCTTCTACAAAAACAAACCTCTGGCGGCATACGAGATCTTTTTATACAAAAACAGATTATACTATCCATACGGAGGCTCCAGTACCAAGTATAGAAACTTAATGGCTAGCAATCTGCTTATGTGGGAAACAATAAGGTTTGGCAAAAGAAATCAGGCTGAATTTTTTGATATGTGGGGATCTTTACCTCCAAACTACAATCCCAATGACCCATGGGCTGGTTTCACAAAATTCAAACAAGGATACGGCACCAAGTTTGAGCAAACAGTTGGCAGTTGGGACTTAGTGATTAATAACTTAAAGTATCAGATTTTCAAACAACTCTGGAAACTAAGAAAAACCTTCTAACTTAAGACTCGTTTGATTTTTCTTTAACTGAGGTATCTAAACCAAGCAAATTTATAAGTTGGGCATTGTTTGGTATTATATATTTAACATTTTTTGCCAGTGTCTCTCTAGCTGTTTCAAACTGTTTCCAAACCTGAGCATTATCTTTAAAATGAAGATTAGCAGAATGAGAAACCATCTCAATAGCTTTGGCCTCAGCCTGAGCCTTTAAAGCTATAGCCTGAGCCTGTCCTTGCGCCTCTAACACCTGCTTTTCTTTTTTACCTTCTGCTTCCAAAATCTGGCTTTGTTTTATACCCTCTGCCTTAAGAATCATCGCTCTCTTTTCTCTCTCTGCTTTCATCTGCAAACTCATAGCGTCAGTTATCTCAACAGGAGGATCAATTTTTTGAACTTCAACTCTAGTTATTTTTACACCCCAGTTATTGGTAGCTTCATCCAAAACATCTCTTAAATTTTCATTAATAATATCTCTGGCTACCAATGTTTCATCTAAAGTTTTATCACCAATGATGTTTCTCAAGTTGGTCTGTGCTAAAGTTGTTGCGGCATAATCAAAATCTTCTACCTCAAACTCTGCTTTTACAGGATCAACAACTTTATAATATATAACAGCATCAACCTCTACAGTAACATTATCCTTTGTTATAACTTTCTGAGGATCAACATTAATAACCCTTTCTCTGACATCTACCTTAATAACTGAATCTAAAAAAGGAAAAATAAAGTTTATTCCAGGCTGAATCAATCTATGGTATTTTCCAAATCTTATCACAATGCCGCGCTCAAATTGTTTTATAACATATATAGACTTTGTTAAGCTGACAATGCCCAAAATAGAAATTATTATTGAAAAAGCAGAATCCATAATTATTTTTTAGAAACTTTTAATGTAACTCCTTCTACTGACTTTATTATAACATCATTTCCTTCAGTAAGATCGTTATCAGACTCAAACCTCCATTTCTCAGAGTTTACCTTAACTATGCCTGATTTTTTATCGTCATTTAATTTTATAATTCTACCAGTTTTACCAATAAGGTTGTCAATATTAGTATTATGAGTCATTACGGAGGTTCTTTGTTTAATAAACTCTCTACCTAAAAAAATATATATAAATGAAAGCACAAACAAGGAGATTAAAGCAGAATAAGGATAGCCTGTAAATCTTTGGACAAACGCTGAGATTAAAAAATTTAAACCAATAAAAAAAAGATCTAAACCTGTATCAACGCCTATAATTAACTCTAAAAGTATTAAAATAAGACCCAAATATATATATAAATCAGGGTTTAGCACAAACTCCATATGGCTTATTATATCATACTCATTTTATATTTTTCTAAAAAGTGATTTTAGAATGTCCATATTCTTTTTGTCAGGTCCTTTATTGTCAAAACCAGGAGTCTCCAAGATCATTGGCAGAGCCTTGAAATCAGAGATCTTAAGAATATTTAAAAATCCTGCCTCACCAATACTTCCTTTTGTTAAGTTTTCATGCCTGTCTCTTAACGAACCTAAAGTATCTCTACTGTCATTTAAATGCCACAGAATTAGTTTATCTTTTCCAATAAGCCTGTTAAACTCTTGCCAATAAGATTCTAAAGTTTCAAAATCTCTTATATCTACACCGCTGGAAAATAAATGACATGAGTCCAAACAAACAG
The DNA here is from genome assembly GCA_026004415.1 of Patescibacteria group bacterium. Lineage (GTDB taxonomy): Bacteria > Patescibacteriota > Microgenomatia > UBA1406 > GWC2-37-13 > BPJC01. The sequence goes on from BPJC01000004.1 coordinate 115,913, forward strand.
CGACCCGATCTGAGTTTAATTTGTCAACTATTAAAGCTATCTCCTCAAGATCTTTGCCTATTTTTCTATTACCTGCATTCTCTATAATAAACAAAGATTTTGGATCTGTTGCTGACAATACGGTGTTAATATTATCAATCAATGTCGCATAATCTTTATCAGCTTGTTTAAAAGAACCCAGATGAACTACACTTCCCTTAATACCCATTTTAGCCGCCAAATTAAGTTCTTCAATTAAAATATTGACTGATTTCCTACCTGTATCATTTTTATCAGCTAAATTTATCAAATAGGAAGCATGAAAAAAGATTGGCGAAACATTATACTCTTTTGCAGTTTCCTTAAATGCGTTTATCTCTTCATCAGTAAAACCTTTAAAACTCCAACTGCGCGGAGATGTAGCAAATATCTGAAGACAGTTCCCACCTTTTGAGACCATATCTTTTACTGCATAACTCAGACCTTTTGAGATGGACAGATGTGCTCCGATTAACATAATCAATTTAAACTAAACAGATTTATATTGTTTGCATTTAAGTACTCATTATTCAGCTTGATAAACTCTGCCAAACTCATATTGTAGACTCTGCCGTTATCTTCAACGATTCTTAAATAAAACGGAAGTTTAGGCAGTTGATCATAAGACAAATCTACAAAACCAGAGTCATCAATTAAATGTTCAGAGTAGATCTGGTGATTAGACTTTAAAATCAAGCTGAGTTTTTTGGCTGATTTAATATAACCTTTAATTTTTACAGGAGGGAGATTAAACTCAGTGCCAGATATTCGGTCTTCAGCAGAGATATCGAATCTAAAAAGGTTTAAAATAGCATCCCAAAGCTCTTGTAAAAACCCCTTTTCTTCAACTGCATAATACTTGGTATTTTTTTCAAAAACCGGTATTAAGGTTTGATTCTTATTAACCTGATCCCTGTTTATAACAACCTCATAAGAACCGTACTCGTTTGCTGTTGTCTGAGCGATTACTTTTTTTCCTTGAACAATTTTAATTATTGTAAACGGATGACTTACCCTGCCTACGATCTTAACAATGTTCTCATTGGTAGACGGTAGAATTTCAAAATCTAATGATTTTACAGGATAGGATCTGCCTTTGCCATCTTTTGGATACAAAGCAATATCTTTTTTAACCGGATTATTGGCAGTCTCTACTATAACCTCATTAGGCTTATACGGTTCTGTGTAAATCAGCTTATAATTTTTATTGATACTTGAGTTATTGCCAAACTCATAATCTTCAGGCGGAGTCACAGACAACTTATAACTGCCATTCTCAACTAAAAAGTTATATACGCCATCTACTCCAGTTACAACTGGGTTAATTAACCCTGGTCTAGAGTAAACCTGTCCTGATTCTGTAAGTATCTGTACTCTAACATTAGGAATTGGCTCTAAGCTTAAGCTATCAAACACTCTGCCGTAAGGATCCCAGTATATTGCGACACATTTCTTGATCTCCTCATCTTTTTGACCAAATCCTATAGTGCCATACTGTACAGAACTCTGATTGCCATCTGGAGCAGAGCCTCCAGAGAGTGAAGAAAAGAACACAGCAAAAAATGTATGAGTTGCAGTAGTCTGAGTATGGCTATAAACAACCTTTGTCAACTGACTGCCCTGCTGGGTTAACTGCAATGGATTAGGAGGATCAACTATAAACTCATGATCACTCGCTTTGTTTATAGATAAAGTTTGGTCATGAGCAGTATTTCCAGTTGTACAAGCAACATTACCATCTCTGGAAACACAACCTACTATGTATATATCCTTGTTGGCAGGCAAGTTGTTTACCTTAAGCAGTAATCTATGGTCTTGTTTGCCTCCGGGTTTAATAGCTCCATTATAGTACTCTGACTGCATACAGTACCAAGTCTGACCTGGTTTTAACACAGGAGCTTTAGTTCCTGTTTGATTATGGCTTGGCGTTGGAAAAGCTGTAACTATAAAAGTCGGTGTTGGAGTTGGCGTGTTAGTTGGTGTTGGACTCGGTGTTGGAGTATTTGTAGGAGTAGGCGTAGCAGTTGGCGTTGGAGTAACTGTTGGAGTTGGAGTCACTGTTGGTGTGGCTGTTGGTGTTGGAGTTGGTGTTGGCAAAGGCGTGAATCTAAACAAAAAATCAAAACCTGTTTTATTTTCATAGTTTCCAAAACCTTCTTCATAAAAATCTGCTTCAACCCATCTTTCTCTATGATCTTTAATATACCACTTGCCAGATGTATGTGATAAACCTTGATCTATTAAGTTTTGAGGCAGTCTATATCCATCCGGGAAATACGGTCCCCAACGATGAGGATTTTGTCCACAGTTAAAGCCGCACCAATTAAGCTCATAAGAATAAACAGGGTTGTTGGTTTCTGTACATAGTAGAATATTAGAGTCACAGATTTGCAAAGCATCTTGAGATATTGAACAAACTCTATTTTCCTGAAACAGCCTTCTGGTAGGGCACCGAGTAGCTCCTCTAGATGTTTTACACATAGGAGCTGGGTCTGCGTTATTTTCAACCATATCATTGCCCATATAATATGTTCCATCAGCTTTTACTGTTGTCTCAACAACATCGTTTATGCCCCAACAATAATAGGCGTTCTCAACTCTACAGTCATCATCATTGCATAGCTTTCCATTCTCAGCATTACAGTAGCTCCAAGCCCACCAATCAAGCCTGTAGATTTTAACTCCGGGCAAAGGTATTCTTGTACCATCAGGCAGTTCGCCCCAAACTCTTCCTCTAACTGAAGCTGGAATCCAAGCAGACACAGGACCAGCATAAATCAATTGTAAAAAAAATACAAAAACAAAAACCAACCCTAAACTTAATTTTTTACTCATAAATTATTATTTGATTTGTAAAACTAAACCTTCTTTTCTTCTAGCTTCCAATAATTCTTGTACAGAGTCAAACTCTTGAATCTTTTTTTCATTAACTTTTATAACTATATAATACGCTTCATACCAGCCAAACTCAGGAGCAAAATCTCTTCCCACCAAAACAGGCGAGACCTGGCCTTCTTCCATCTTCCAAAGATAATCATTGAGTATATCATCATGATAATATTTATGATCTTTTTTTAAATATAAAAATTCCTGATAAGCATTCCATTTATATGCCTCGTCTATTTGAAACAAAGATTTATTTGACTTAATCTTATCTCCTGCCTGCTTCATACTCAACCTACCTGAAGCAACTTGATTTCTAAGGTCCTCAATAAACGATCTTGTGATCTCTTTAGCCTTTTCAACACCCATTGCAGGAGGATTTACATTATAAAACCACACAGAGATTGACTCACCGGAGATATAAGTTGTGCCTTTAGTCTCAAAGTAGTCTCTGGCAAAGTTGGCTCTTGCTGGCGTAAATTTGTTGTCAGAATAAAAAACAACGCCTTTTCTAACTGCTTCATTTTGCAGTATGATATCATCTGTTAACCTGTCAAAAACAACTTGCCATTTTTGAGGATCTTTTCTATTCTCTACAGTATTTTCAAAACTATACTTAAACCTCTGATTAATCTCATCAAGTCCGACTTTGACAGCGCCCACCTGTATGCCATCTTTAACTTTATCTATAGAAAAAGGATATATGCTATCTATTTGTTCTGGATTTATGTTTTTTACCAAGATCAAGATTGGTTTTTGGATTTTTGGCTGAAGTATCTAAAGAGCTGTCTGCATTTTGTTTATTTGAAGAGAGATTTAAGATTACAAAAACAATTATTATAATTAAAATTAGTATGCCAAGAGTTAAAAAAACATAAATTCTTTTTTCTGTTAGAAAATCAATTATACTCTGCATGCTTATTATAAAGCATACTTGGTATCAAGCACAAAATCAAGTAAGAAAAACTGTCCTTAATCAGTGCCGCGGGTGGGAGTTGAACCCACACTTCCTAATCGGAAACAGGATCCTGAATCCTGCGCGTCTGCCAATTCCGCCACCGCGGCAGTATATCTATTATATCTAAAAAGCTAAAGTTTTTATTAGTTGTTATCTAAACAAAGCAGGTCTGCCTAGTCTGTAGTTTAGCTTTTTAAGTTTTCTTTCTCCTATAATCTTAGCAGGAACACCTGCGGCTATGGCAAAAGGAGGTATGTCTTTGGTTACTACTGCTCCTGCGGCAATAACTGCTCCTTTGCCTATTGTCACTCCAGGCAAAATTATTGCTCTAGGACCAACGAAAACATAGTCTTCTATAACAACCTTTTCAGTTGTAGCTGTAAAGTTTTCATCATTTATATTATGCTCAGAGTTGTAAATCAAAACACCAGAGGCAATATCAACATGGTCTCCAATAATCAATTTATCTCTTCCATCTAATACGCAAAACTCTCCAATTATAGAGTCATTGCCTATCTTAATATTTACAGGGTTGTAAAACCTTGCAAACATATGAATAGTAGAGCCTTTGCCTATTTTTATGCCAGAGATTCTATATATTGTTTTTCGAAACAAATGACTTGGCACACAACCTGTCAAATGAAGTAAAAAAACCTCAAACTCTAAAAGCACTGCCTTGATTCTATTGATAACTTTATCCAGAAACTCCGAAAAACTTAACGATCTGCCAGTTTTATCTTTAAACATTGTAATATTTTAACACATTCTGAATCAGCACAATCTTTCTGTCAAGTTCTTTAATAAAATGGTTAACTCCATAAGACAGATTGATGTGATAAGAGCTAATTTTGCCAAAACCACCTAGTCTGGAACTTAACCCAAACTTGTTCCTCCAATCAACAGAAGGATCAAGAGGAAAGATACTGCCTGTTTTTAAAGGAATTTCCAACCAAACATGCATTGAAGTAGATTTGCTTTTGCTAGAATAAAGCTGACCAACAGCCAAATCAACAGAGATGCGCCTTGTCAAAAGAATACTAGACAACAGTGTACAAAAACCTCCACAATCAACCTCTGGCAAAGTTAATGCTTGCTTGTAGGAGTATAAACCTTTTATTGGTTTGCCGTACCTTAACTTAGCAATAACTAAATTATAGGATTTTAGAACAAACTCTGGAATAGAGTTCGTTTTTATTTGTTTGGCCAAACTCTGGATTTTTTTATCATAGGGATTTATCTTGTCAATCAAATTTTTGTCAAAAGAGTCCAAAGGTTTGAAAAGATTGAGCTTAGAAATATCTTGATAAACTGGTTTTACAGATACAGTATAAACCAGATTTAATTTGCAATCAGAATCTGGTTTTGCTGTTATAATTCTGTACTGTCTGCTGAAACAACGGTTGGTTTTTAGATTCACATCATACTCTATCAACCTTTGACGGCAATTATCTAAAGGCAGTGGCAGAACTACTGTCTGACGAGATTTAACAAAGACGGTTTTAGAAACACGCAGTCTTTGAGGTCTAGACTCTTTAGTAAGAGCAAATCTATTTAGGATCTGCTTAATCTTTAACTTTATCATTGTCCTTTTATTTTATAATTTTAATATGAGCTTGAATAATATTCTGCCTACTGTAACTGATAAAGAATTAACTCATCTAATCAAAAATCTTAAAAACTATAAATATTTTAAGCAACAAACAATAAAAGAACTAAAAACATATTTTCCCAACAGTAGTTTTTTATTTTTCGACTCTGCTCGTTCCAGCCTTAAATTTTTAGCTGAGACTGTTTTAAACAAACAAAGCAAAATAGCTCTCCAATGTTTTACCTGTTCTGCAGTAATCCACCCCTTTTTAACCTCTCAAGTTAGGCCTGTTTATCTAAGTTTTGATTTTGACAGTTTTAATTTTGAGATAAAACATCTGCTTGAAAAAAAATCCTCTGAAATAAAGGCTGTCTTAATTCAGTACACCTTTGGCATAACGCCAAAGACACTGCATAAAATAATAAGTTTTTGTCGCAAAAACAATATTTTGATTATTGAAGACTTAAGTCATAGTTTTGGCAATAAAGTTAACAAACAGTTCTTAGGCAATTTAGGAGATTTTGCAGTCATCAGTTTTGGCAAAGACAAAGTAATCAACTGTTCAACAGGAGGCTGTCTGGTAATTAACAATCAAAACTATAGCAGGTTATTAAAAGAAAAGTTTCATTATATACCAGAGATAACCTTTCAAAAAAAGCTACAACAATTTTTTTATTTGTTTTTTATGCAGTTTGCCAAAAAATACTATGGGTTTAAACTTACAAGAGGATTAATTTTTTTACTTCAAAGCATTGGTCTGCTACAAAAATCAGTATCCAATAGAGAAAAACAGTTAAAGCAAGAAGATATTTATAGATTTAACAAATACCTGTTTCCTTTGCTTTATACACAGATAAAGAAACTTAAGTCAAACTCATCAGAACGATGGCAAAACACCCAGTATTGGAACCACATATTTTCTAAAAACTACAATACCTCTCTGCTTAAGTTTCCAATCTCAGTAAGGAATAAAAAGGAGATTTTAAAAGAGCTTCAACAAAAAAAGATTTTTTTATCGACTTGGTATGCTAATCTCATAGATCCTGCAGATATTGATCTTTCAAAGTATCAAATTAATCTTGATAATTTTATAAAAGAAAAAAAGTTTGCAGAGCATATCATAAACCTACCCACTTTTAATCTGTCAAAACAACAGGCAAGTATTATTTATAGCATATTAAAAAAATATGAAGGTTATTGAGATTAAAGATAAATCAAGATGGGAAGCGTTTATCTTGTCCTCAAACTGGACGCCGTTTTTTCAGTCATGGTCTTTTGGAGAATCTCAAAAACAAAGCAACTGCAGTATCTACAGAATTGCTGTTGTAAACCAATCAAAGATCACTATGGCAGTTCAAATTTTTGATATAAAAGCTAAAAAAGGCAGATTCTTTCATTTAAGACACGGTCCTGTGTTTAATAAATTTTCAGAACCTGCTTTTAATTTGCTTTTAAAACACCTATTAAAAATAGGCAAAAAAACAAAATATCTGGTGGTTAAGAATGAGCCCTTTAATCTCAACTGCTGAATACTTAAACTATTTTAGCAAATACCGCTTTATAAAGTCTCCTACAGCCAATCAAGATGCCCAAAACTGTATTGTTATAGATCTCAATAAAGATTTACAAACAATTTTTTCCCAGTTTAAAAAAAACACCAGAAACTTAATACGCAAAGCTGAAAAAATTGGAGTTGAGATTATTGAGTCAACTAAGTTATCAGATTACAAACTGTTTGAGCAGTTATATTATAAAACTGCAGAAAGACAGAGCTTCACTCCCCATCAAGGCATTTTGTCAGAGTATAAAACCTTGCTAAAGGAAAACCAGATCAAACTCTTTTTAGGTTATTTTAAACAACAATTATTATCTGCGGCTTTAATAGTATTTTACGGCAAACAAGCAGTCTACCATCATTCAGGCAGTATTCCCAGCAAAATACCTGTAAACTACTTGCTGCAATGGAAGGTTATTCAAACTGCCAAACAACAAGGATTTAGATATTACAATCTCTGGGGAGTCTCTCCAAAAGACAAACCCAAACATCCCTGGTCTGGTTTAAGTTTTTTCAAGAGAAGTTTTGGCGGAAAAGAGATAAACTTTGTCCATAGCGTAGATTTACCATTAAAAAAACTGTACTGGTTATCATACTGTTATCAAAAACTCTGGCTATGGCAAAAAGGATATTTATAAAAATCCTATATAATTAAATTGAATCTAAAAACAAGATATGTTAAAATTCGCGATATGAATTTTATAAATTTTAGTAACCTATCAACCTACATTTTAAATATAGTAGTAACCTTTCTTAACTTTATAGTAAAACTGTTCTATTTTATAGGATATTACACAATTATAGTTATAAAGTTTTCAATCAAGTACCTGCTGTCAGCTCAAACAGAGTTTTTTAAATTTTTAAGCAAAACAATTAAAACCATTCTTAGATCAGTACAAAAAATAAACACCAAAATAACAAAATCTATATTGAAGACATTTGAGTTAATAAAACAGAACATTAACAACTTTAAAACAAAGTTGTCAAAAACAATGCAAAACAGTATATATACGCTCTCTTACTTAACAAAGTTTGCAATCAAGTTTTTTAGACTACCCAAACTATTGACTATCAAACTAAAACAAACTAAACCCAAACAGAAAACAACAGCAAAAACAACAACTTTAGAAAAACCAACAGTATCCAAACAATTAGCTAAACCAAGCATTAAAAACCAGTTGCTTGCCTTTGTTTTCGGAATCCTATTTGCAAGTGCTATCTTTGTAAGCTATAGAGCTTATGTTTTTTTCAACAATTTACCAAAACCTGATAGTTTAACCACTAAGCATATACCTTTATCAACGCATATATACGACAGAAATGGCAGGTTGTTGTATGAAGTTTACAGAGACGAAAACAGGACGGCGGTTAAACTACAGGATCTGCCAGAGTATGTCAAACAAGCAACAATAGCAATAGAAGACAAAGACTTTTACAAACACAACGGAGTTTCACCGATAGGAGGGATATTAAGAGCGACAAAGGAGATCCTTTTAAAACAAGAACTGCAAGGAGGATCAACAATAACACAACAATTGATAAAGACGAGTTTATTAACACCAGAGAGGACAATAGAAAGGAAGATAAAAGAGATAATACTGGCACTTTGGGCAGAGAGGATATATAGCAAAGATGAGATATTGCAGATGTATTTAAACCAGATACCGTATGGAGGGTCAGCGTATGGTATAGAAGAAGCATCGCAGTTGTATTTTGAAAAGAGCGCCAAGGATTTAAGTTTAGAGGAGGCGGCGTTACTGGCAGGATTACCAAAGGCGCCATCGTTGTATTCACCATACAATGACATAAAATTGGCAAAGGCAAGACGAGACACAGTGCTTAAGGCAATGTATGAGCAAGGTTATATAAACAAAGACAGGTATGAAGAGAGCATAAAGACAGAGGTAAAAGTAAAACCAGCCAAGATAAAGATAAAAGCACCGCATTTTGTATTTTATGTAAGACAGAAGTTAGAGGAGATGTATGGCAGAGACATGGTAGAAGAAGGGGGTTTAAGAGTTTATACGAGTTTAGATTTGCAGATACAAGAGGAAGCAGAGAGGATAGTAAAAGAGGAGATAGAGAAAGTTAAAGATTTGAATGTAAGCAATGGAGCTGTATTAGTAACCAGGCCAAGCACAGGAGAGATATTGGCAATGGTAGGGTCAGTAGATTTTTTTGCAACGCCATCAGGATCATACAATGTTACAACAGCTTTAAGACAACCTGGATCCTCTATTAAGCCAATACTTTATTCTCTGGCCCTGCAAAAAGGCTTTACATCTGCAACAATTATTCACGACTCTCCTGTAAGTTACAGGCTGCCTAACGGAAGAATATATCAACCAGAAAACTATGACGGCAGATTTCATGGACCAGTGCCACTACGCTATGCTCTAGCTAACTCATACAACATACCTGCTGTTAAGACCTTGAATAAAATCGGCGTGACAGAGTTTATAAACTATGCCCAAAAATTAGGCATCTCAACATGGGACAACCCCTCAAGATTTGGATTATCAATTGCGCTAGGAGCAGGAGAAGTAAAAATGATAGATATGGCCAAAGCCTATGGAGTTTTAGCCAATAAGGGTTTTCTAACAGATCTTAATCCATTTATTAGAATAACTGATAAAAACGGAATTGAGATCTTCAAACCCATAAACGGCAAAAAGCAGGTGATTCCAGAGTCAGTAAGTTTTATAATCTCAGATATTTTATCAGACAATCAAGCCAGAACACCTGCTTTTGGACCAAACTCATTGCTAAACATACCTGGATTTAAAACAGCAGTAAAAACAGGAACAACAAATAATCTGCGTGACAACTGGGCTATAGGATACACTCCAGAGTACTTAACAGCTGTTTGGGTTGGAAACAATGACAATTCGCCAATGAAAAATATTGCCTCTGGAATAACAGGAGCAACACCTATATGGAACAGAACTATGAGCTATATTTTGCAGAACTTTCAACTGTTTGATATCTGGTATAAAATACCAGATGATATAGTCTCAAAACCATGCTCCTACAAATCAGTTGAGTACTTTATAAAAGGAACAGAAACTATAAACTGTTTCTACAAACCCAGAACAACTCCAACGCCTGAGATTAGCCCAAATTAAAGATCAAACTCCAAAGGCAATGTTTTTAATTTAGCCTTGACCACTAACCTCTTCCAATAAGTACCAGGTGGCGTGCAGGTAACCAAAGTAAGGATTGACTCATCTTTTACTTGTTCTAAAATCTCAATCTGGTCAGGATTGATTATAAACATTTCAGTCACCTCATAGGTATACTCATGATCATCTACCTTAACTATAATCTCATCTCCTTTTTGCAAAGTATGCAGGTAGGTAAAGATTGATTTATAATCGCCTTTTTTAAACAACTGCGGCAATGTTGAGTGTCCAAAAACAACAACATTACCTTCCTCGCCAGGCAATGATTTAGGCATGTAATGCACTAATCCCTGGTTAAGATCCTCACCGCCAACAATAACTTTTGCAGATGTTATATCTAGTTTAGGAATAGATAAAGAGTACTCCTTAATTTTAGTTAAATCCTGCTTAGGTTTTTCATATAGTTCCTGATCGGCCTTAACCTTTGGAAACCACAGGTTTGCATTAGTAAACCCTTTTAAATTGGTTCCCATTGTAACTTTAGAACCAAGAACATCTGAAGCAATCTCCAACGAACTAGCCAAAGTGCTAGAAGGCACAGGGCTAACAAAGTTTTTCTGTACCAACAATTTTGAGAACAACTCAAAGGTTATTATTGGGTATACAGCCCAAAATAACATTATCAAACCTATGCTCAATAAAATATAGGACACAAAATTGATAACCTTTTTCTTTGTAGAATAATACTCTTTTACATAAACTTTAATTGGCATACTATTTTAAAAAATTAAACAAACTAATTACTCTATAACTATTTTATCAGCAAAAACAGGCGTATAAGATAAAAAAGGAATTAAGGTTTTATCTTCTATTATAGCAACATTGGCCACACCTGGTTCTTTCTTCAGCAGATCAACGACCTCAGTTTTAGGCTTCCAAACTACTAAAGCGCTCAGTCTTGATTTATCCAGATTATACCTAGTATTTGCAGTAATAGCAAAATTATACTTAACAGTATCATCAGATGATTCTTTTTTATAGGTTATCTCCAGATCATCTGAAGCATACTTAAAATTAGTTTCCAACTGAGACTGCAACTTAGGTTCAATAAGTTTTAAAACCTTTTCCTTATCTAAAAGAGCCAATTTTGCCTCAACTTCAGCTGAGACTGATACTGAATCAGCAACTTCATTAACTTCTTTATCAAACTCTGCTTTGGTTATCTGATACTGATTAAGATCTGAAATGTAAAAATACTTGGTTTTGTCAAAACTCAGCTCCTCAGAAGATAACTGCTCCTTTGTCTTTTCTAGAACTGATTCTTTTAGTTTATCTAAATCAGATTTGGCAACTGTGGAAAGTTCCTCCTGACTGCCACCTGAAGTTGCTTTAGTTAATTTGGCATAATAAAGATCAGTATTCAGATCTCCTAACTTAATTTTGTCAGAATATGACAAATTGTAATCTGATCCGATCTGTTCTGCAGTTATGCCAACAGTTCCTACAGCTGGCTTTTTAACAACTGATCCATCGACCTCTGTTTCCTCTGCGGGATCTAACTTTAAAGCTAAATCTGTTACAAACACCTTGCCGTTTATACTAATCTTTGATCCCTTATCCAGACTAAACTGCTGAGTAGAAAAGTTGTAAACAGTTATCTCGCCTTTGGCTTTCTCACCTACGCTTTCAGTGCCAGAAGTTGCTGTTTTATCTGTTAAAGAAAAGGTTTTAGTCTCATAAGCAATCAAGTCATTAAGTTCATCGGCAGTTAACGATTGTTCAACTTTTATCTCTGATGTTTGAGGCTCAACAGATATTACTAATCTATGAAAATAAAGTTCATTAACAAAAAACACTACCAAGAAACCTAAAACAAAAATTATAATGGCAAAAACAGGTCCCTTAACTCTGAAATCAGGCAGTTTCAGCCTAAACATTGACAAAGACAAACCGCTCCAGAACCTATTTCTAGTATTGGTTTGCAGACTATCAGCTCTTTGTTCTTCAAAGTTTAAGTTTATATAATCTTGTTCCGTTTCTTTCTTATAATCTGTATTGATATCATCGGTTTCTGAAAAACCAAAAGGCAGATTGGGCGCAGAATATTCGTAATTGTCAGCTTCAGACTGATTTTCTGTGACAGTTGATTCAGCGGTATAACTATAACTTGTTTTTTCAAAAACTTCAGGATCTTCTTGACTACTTGAAGCTAAATTAGATCCTGTTATCTCAGCGCAGAATAAATCTACCAGTATTTGATTCAACTGATCAAATTTAACCATCTCAACCTCTGGTTTGTCATTTAGTTTCAAAACATTTTGCCAATCAAGTTCAACTAAATCTTGATCTAATTTTGGCAGATCAAGATAATCAGCAATAATGATTTTGTCAAGTTTTGGTTGATCTGGCAAAACATTTACCACAGAGTCTTTAACATTTGTCAGTTTATCTGCAACAAACAAATTAAACACTGAATAACTGACTTTATTATTTTCTATAAGGTTGGCAAAGGCTCTGCTAGAATCTATCTCAACAAAGACAGCTGTTTTTTGACCAGACTGCAAAAACTTTTTAACAATAGCTTCTTGAGTTTCTATATAACCTAAAATTTTTAGTGATAATTTTTTGCAAATATCTGAAAACTCTTTAAGATAGACTTTTTTAATTTTAGATGAATCTTTATCTATAAAAAAACTTGTTAAAAAAAATACAATTTTATTCGGTCTGTCCTTAAAATTTTCTTTAATCTCATCTAAAACAGACTCTAAATAACTTGCCAGCTCTGCTGTGTCTTCAATGCTTGATCTGAATTCCTTAAGTATCCTGTTGCTGTTTTTAGGATCAATATAAGAAACTATCAGATTATTTTCAGTTAAAAAAAGGCTTAAATATGTGTCTTTTTTAGCAAATAAAAACATAGTTCTATATAAAATTATATAGCATTATTGATCTGAGATTAAATTATAACGACTTAAAACCTCAACAACGCCTTGATGAGCTGTCTGCATAGCGTCGCGATAAGATACTCCTTGGGCAGTTGCATTTACTGCATTTTCTAAATACTTAATGATATTGTCATTAAGCCCATCATCAAAGGTTCTGGCTATGCCGTATGTTGTAATAAAGTAATCTGCTTGCTTAACAACTCCAGAAAGATAAGGATTATCTGACAATGTAGCGCCAAGCTCTTTAAGCGGATAAGCTGTGCCAAACAACCTTACTTTTGACTGATTTTCATACAATTTTAGCAATTGGTCTTTTTCAGATAAATACTTAAGAAACTTCCAAGCCTCAAGCTGATTTTCACTCTTTCTGGAGACACCTTCAATCCAGTAACTGCCTATTGACAATGGATCAGCTCCAGGAACCTGCGGCACAGGCGCTGATTTTACATTGATATCTTTGTTAATCTGTTTAATTATTAAAATCTGCCATGAAGGAGCAAAGATCATAGCTACTTTGCCTTCGGCAAAAGCCACCACAGAGTCCGGCATTGTCTCTGACCAAACATTATTTGGTGGCTCTGCAAACCTACGATACTGCGATAATATGTCAATTGCCTCTTGAGCTTGAAGGTTGGCAATACTTCCACCGTTTTGGTACAACATCAAAAGCAGTATATCTGAAAAATGCTGAATATTGCCAGCAGTACCCAAAGCTATGCCTGATGTTAAAATATTTCCAGAAGAATCCTTAACAGTTGTTTTCTCAACTGCTTCTATAAAAGCGTCCCAAGTAGCAGGCGGACTGCTGATGCCTGCTGTTTTCAACAGATCTTCATTGTAAATCAAAAGCAGACCATCTATCATCAAAGGCAGTCCATAAACCTTTTTGTCTATAACCAAATCTTTTACTATAGAGTTATAATACTGCTTGGAAAACTCATCAGCAGAGACCACAGATTCAGGCGCATAGCTTAAAACTTCTTTAAGTTCAGGAATCCATGAATTATGAAACCTAAAAATATCAGGACCAACGCCGCGTTCAGTTCTGGCAACAATTTTTTGGGCATAAGCGTCTTTTACAGATTTTAATTCATAGTTTATTTTTACATTAGGATTTTTTTTCTGATACTCATCAATAAGAGGTTGAATGATCTCCTTATCGTCCCAAAGTCCCCAATAAGTCAACTCAACCTTTTTTGCGGAAGTTTTTGGTCTGTTACTTAAAAACAGCTTATAAAGCAAAAAAAATACGGCAGAAAACAAAACAATAAATATAACTAAGATAATTATATATTTCCTCTTATTATCCTCCACATAAATCATTGGTTCATCTGTAACCTCAAGCTCCTCAGGAGAAACCTGGATATCTGGAGTTGAGACCTCTTCAGGCAGTTCCTCTACTTGAATATTTGGATCTAAATTGATGCTTTCGTTATTGTTGGTTTGATTATCTGATTTTTTTGTATTATCATTTTGGTTATCAGCCATATATTTATGATAACAAAGACTAACAAAGTTTTGTCTGCATTACTTTTATCAGTATTATTTTCAATCTCTATTTTAATAGTGGTTGAAACAACAGCTAGTTATTATGGATTTAACCCCATTATAGAAGACTTTAAGCGAAACACAGAACTACAACTGACTAAACTCAAAAAAGCTGAAATGGCAATGAAAGAATCAACAATCACACTGACTACACCTAATATTTCAGTAAGATTCTATGCCAACCAACTGCAACCTAAAATCAATACAGACTACTTGGCATACTTAATAGATGACCTTGAAAAACCAGAAAAAATAAGACAAAGGTTAGATATCTACCTAAACAACATTAAACCCAGTTCTGCAGTAGAGGTCAGTTTCAATAAAGAAGGACTAGACGACATAATATTACTACTAAAAGAAAAAAACGAGATTCCACCTGTATCTGCTAAATTTCAGTATGAAAACAATAGAGTCACTGTGTTTGAGATTGAAAAATACGGCACTGGCATAGATACTAGACAACTGTGGCAAGATATTGAGCGCGCTTTTTCTGAAATCTCAAACCAAAGAAAAAGAAAAGATGTTGAAATCGCAGTAAAATTAGTACCTATAAGACCAGAAACAACTCTTGCTGATCTTAACTCATTCAATATTAAAGAACTTATAGCAAGCGGAGAATCTGACTTTTCAGGATCAATACCCGCCAGAGTACATAATATTATTACAGCAAGTGAAAAACTAAACGGTGTATTGATTCCGCAAGGCAGTATGTTTTCATTTAACTCAGAGATTGGAGATATATCAGTATCAGAAGGTTATAAACAATCTTATATTATAAAAGACGGCAAAACTGTTTTAGGAGATGGAGGCGGAGTTTGCCAGGTGTCAACAACAGTCTTTAGAGCGGCATTAAACGCAGGGCTTCCTATAATAGAAAGACAAGCTCATTCTTACAGAGTCTCATACTATGAAAATGATTCAAAACCTGGACTTGATGCTACAGTGTTCTCTCCTTATGTTGACCTAAAGTTTAAAAATGACACAAGCGGAGCTATCTTAATCCAAACTAAAGTTGACACATCAAACAATAAACTTTATGTGTATTTATATGGCCAAAAAGATAATCGAGTAGTAAAGTTAAGCGACATAAGGGTATGGGATATAAAACCGCCTCCAGAGCCTTTATTTATAGAAGACGAAACCCTGCCTTTAGGAACCAAAAAACAAATAGATTTCTCTGCCTATGGAGCCAAATCAAGTTTTGACTATATTGTTTATAAAGATAATAAAGTTATTTATAGCAAAACTTTTGTCTCGATTTACAAACCTTGGCAAGCTGTTTATTTGGTCAATAATTAAGCCAAAAATTTGGGGAGTTTAATTTTTTTAACTTTATTCAAACTTAGGGTTTCTTTCCAAACCTCATCCATATGACTTACAAAAACAAATTTTAGATCCTTTTGAATATGAGATGGAATATCTTCAAGATCTTTTTTATTATCTTTTGGCATTATAACCTTTTTGATACCAGCTCTATGGGCGGCAACAACCTTTTCTTTCACTCCACCGATCTCCAATACCCTACCTCTTAAGGTAATCTCTCCGGTCATACCAACATCTCTTCTCACAGGAATCTTGATTAGAGCAGACAACATAGCTGTGGTTATAGCAATACCAGCAGATGGTCCATCTTTAGGCACTGCACCTTCAGGCACATGTACATGTATATCTATATTCTCAAAAAACTTTTTTTCTAAACCAAAGACTTCCCATCTTGATCTTATATAACTTAAGGCCGCCTGACAAGACTCCTTCATAACATCTCCAAGTTGTCCAGTTAAAGTAAGATTGCCTTTTCCTGGCATAACAGCAACCTCTATAAACAGGATATCGCCGCCAGCCTGTGTCCAAGCCAATCCTGTAGAAATACCAATATTGTCTTTATCTTCTATAATCTGTTCAGAGTATTTATAAGGCCCTAAAAATTTATGCAGATCGCGAATGCTGATACTAACAGTATCAACTTTTTCCTCCAAAATCTTTAATGCGCTTTTTCTCATTAAAGCCGCGATCTGTCGTTCAAGCTCTCTAACACCAGCTTCTCTTGTGTATCGTCTTATAATTGTCTGAATTGCCTTATCGCTTACATTAATTTTGTAGCTGTCCAAATTATGAGCCTTAATCTGTTTAGATAAAAGATGGTTTTTTACAATGCTAAACTTTTCATCTTCAGTATAACCTGGAAAATGAATTACTTCCAGTCTGTCGAGTAAAGCAGAAGGTATAGTATCCAAGATATTTGCTGTTGTTATAAAAAACACATCAGATAAATCAAACGGAACCTCAAGGTAATGGTCTGAAAAACTGTGGTTTTGCTCTGGATCAAGCGCTTCCAATAAAGCCGCAGACGGATCACCTCTATAATCCTGACCAATTTTGTCTATCTCATCTAGCATAAAAACAGGGTTTTTAGTTTTGGCGTCTTTGATGCCTTGAATAATTCTGCCAGGCAAAGCTCCAACATAGGTTCGCCTATGACCTCTTATTTCAGCTTCATCTCTGATACCACCCAACGAGATCTTAACAAACTCTCTTCCTAACGCTTTTGCAATAGATTTGCCCAACGATGTTTTACCCACACCAGGAGGTCCTACAAAACATAAAATTGTTGGAGGATTATAATCTTTATCCTCTTGCCTTACCTTTGAATCTTTGCTGTTTTTATTGTTTTTCTTTTTTAGTTTAACTACAGCAATGTACTCTATTATACGCTCTTTTATTTTTTTAAGACCATAATGATCTGCATCTAAAATTTTTTTGGCTTTTTCAATATCAAAACTTGACTTAGATTTTACTGACCATGGCAGATCTGTTAACCAATCTAAATAGGTTCTTATATACGAAGCCTCTGGATTAAAAGATGACATTTTAGAAAGTCTATCAAGCTCTTTTAAAGCCTTTTTTTCAACATCAGGAGGCATCTTAGCCTTTTTAATTTTACTCCTATAACTGGCTATTTCTTCTGCTTCAGAGTCTTCTCCCAACTCAGCTTCTATCAAACGCTTTTTTTCTCTTAAAAAGGATTCTTTAACTCCTCTTTCAAATCTTTTTCTGGTTTGTTCAGATAGTTTTTGCTCTAACTCTAAAATCTCTAGTTCTTTATTTAACAACTCAAGCTCTTTTTTTAACCTTTCTTTTAAGTCATCAAGCTCCAAAAGCATCTGCCTATCTCTGGCATTGATATCCAAAATCATTGCCACATTGTAAGAAAAACTCAAAGGCGAAGTATAATTTAAGATATTTATTAAAAAATTAAAGTCTATAGCCTTGCCTAAATTGATGCTTTTCTTAAGACCATTGGAGATTAACCGAACAAGACTCTGTATCTCTACATCATCTTGGTCGACTTTTGGCTCTTGAATTTCTTCTGCTTCAACCAAAAAAATCGGCTCTTCTGAAATAAACTTTACGACATTAACTCTTTTTAAACCTCTAACTAAGACACTAAACTCGCCTCTTTCTCCTTTAACTCTCTTTAAAACCTTAGCCAAAACTCCTATAGTATACAAATCCTTAATTTTAGGGTCATCTATATTTGCTTTTTTTTGTTGAAGAAGAATTACCTCATCGCTTGATTCTTTATCTAAATGATCAATTACCTTCAAACTCTTTTCTCTGCCAAAGATTAATACATTTTCTGTGTCAGGAAAAACTATCCCGTCGCGAAGGGGAACAACTGGTTTGATTAATTTATTTTTTTTGCTTAATATCATATGTTAGCAGTCTAACACAGAAATTGCTAAAAGTCAAGGTCAATTTTATAAACTTTTATAAACTAAGATTAGGAAGGAAAAATTTTATTCCCTTGATCATCTTCTATAAATATAGCAGTTACAGGGCAAGCTCTTGCGGCCTCAACAATAGTATCAAAATTTTCTTCTTCTGCAGTGTTTATAACTACAGCCTTCATCTCTGAATCTAAAGCAAATGTTTTTACGGCTACAGCAACACAAGTTCCAGCTCCAATACAAAGATCTCTATCTACCCAAACCTTGTATTTCTTATCACCTTTGTTTATAGTAACTGGACCTGAGGGATTATTGTTATCAAATAAAACATAGTTGTCATTCATAGTTTTTATACAAGATCTAAATTTCTAACTTATTAATTGCTTTATGCACTGCCTCAAGCGGCAGTAAAGCGCATTTAAGCCTGTTTACGCCAAGCTCAATACCCAACAAACTTAAAACATTATCTTTATTATAACTTAAAACTTCAGAAATCTGTTTACCAATTATATCATCTAACAATATATCAGCGCTTGACAAAGAAATAATGCAACCTGATCCTTTAAATTTTGCTGTCTCTATTCTGCCATTGTTAACAACTAAGTAAACTGTGATTTTATCTCCGCATAAAGGATTGTCTACTGTTATAGACACAGTAAAACGCTTAAGTTTGCCAAAATGTTTTGGGTTTTTATACCTGTCTAAAATAATCTCTTTATAAATATCCATAAGTTAAGACAACTTTTTTTTAACTTGTTTTAATGCAAAAATAAACTTGTCAACATCCTCTTTTGTATTATAAATCTGCAGACTGGCTCTGACTGTTGCAGGATAACCAAGATGATTATGTAAAGGCATTGCGCAATGATGACCGGCTCTAACTGCAATATTGTATGAATTCAAAATTCCGGCGATATCATGAGGATGAAAATCAAAAAATTTAAATGCAAAAATGCCCTTACGGCTCTTTGCAGACTGAGGACCTAAAATTGAGATACACTCTCCAAACTCTTGTTTCAAACTCTTATAACAGTAACCTGACAAATCAGAAACATACTCTGAGATCTGCTCTACAGTAACTGAGTTAATATAATCAATAGCTGTTCCTAAAGCAATAACTTCAGCAATAGCTGGCGTTCCTGCTTCAAACTTAAATGGCGGATCTTGAAACAAAGTTTTGGCAACAGAAACAGATAGAATCATCTCTCCTCCATACAAAAACGGATACGATTCCTCCAACAACTTATATTTGCCGTACAGCACACCAACTCCTGTAGGACCAAACATCTTATGACCAGAAAAAGCTAAAAAATCACAGTCAAGATCAGAGACATCTATTTTTGAAGTTAACATAGCTTGAGCTGAGTCTACCACAACAACAGTTTCAGGATTAAGGGCTCTAATCTGTTTTATAATTTTTTTTAAAGGATTGGGAATTCCAATAACATTTGAAACAAAAGTTAAAGCAACTATTTTAGTTTTTTTAGTTACAATAGATGACCAATCGTTGGGCAGAGTACCAAACTTGTCAGTTTCAACAACCTTAAAATCAGCGCCTGTCTCAAAAGCCAGACTTTGCCAAGGCACAAAGTTTGAATGATGCTCTAAAATCGACACAACAACCTCATCGCCTTCTGAAACTATTTTTCTACCCAAAGCATAAGCCACTAAATTCAAAGACTCAGTAGTGTTTCTAGTAAAGATAATCTCCTCTGATCTTTTAGCTTTAATAAACTCAGCAACTTTTTCTCTAGCAGACTCATAGGCTTCAGTTGCCTGTTCGGATATTCTATAAATACCTCTGAAGACATTGGCTGAATAATTGCTGTAATAATCAACTAAACTATCTATTACAGTTTTGGGTTTTAAAGTAGTTGCTGTTGAATCTAAATAAACCAGATCAGGATTGCTGACATAAATTGGAAAATCCTTGCGAAAACTTTTCATATATCAAAATTAGACCAGTTTTTGCCAAAAAATCAAGTTAAGTTTAAAAATTTAGAATTTTGAAAAATAATTGAAAAGACTAAAATTTTTATTATAATTCTGATTTTATTATGGCAACTGAATTATACAATGAAATAATAGGCTATTATTCACCATATTTTTACAGTATAGCTACTTGTTTAGTTGCAATTGCAAGTCATTATTCAAGAGGATTTAATCTAAAAACAAGAACAGAAATTCTTGGAAAACAAGGAAATAAATGCTTATTCTGCGGCCAAGAATTAACCTTAAATCATGCCAACAGACCTGAATCAGACAATACTCAAATTGGCCAAGCCCACCATAAAATACCTTATAGAGAAATTAATAATTACAATATAAATAGAAAACCAAAAGACAAAGTTGATCCTAACTTAAAGAATAACTGCGCAATACTTTGTCCTCATTGTCATAAAATTGCAGATAAATTAACCGAATTGGAATTATATATTAACCCGCGATTACACCCTCAAACATTCATTCAAGAATTTAAAAAATTACTAATGTTTTGTAGTAAATATTTTGAAGATGGGAATTTGGAGACTTTAGAAAAGATTAAAGAACTAATATATATGTTATTTATTATTTTACACGATACAAACACCGAACTATCTAATTTGACTAATTTGATTAGTAATAACAGTTTACCGGCCTTTGTATTTCCAATTCCTGATACTGCCAAAAAACAAACTATGGAATTTATAGAAGAAAACCTTATTGTAATATTAGATTTAATTATACAATGTCAAATTCAAAGCTGATTAAAGATTTGATATGATTCTCTTTTTAACTTTGTCTAAAACAGGTTTTTGTTTATCAAAAACCTCATTAATAAATCCCTCAATTAACACCTGTTTTGCCTTTTTTTGAGTCAATCCTCGCGTATTTAAATAATAAATCTCCTCGTGATTCAATCCGCCTGTAGTTGATCCATGAGTGCAAAACACATCGTTGGCCTTAATCTCCAAGAAAGGCCTTGATTCTACATAGACATTTTTAGATAAGGTAAGATTTTGATTTTTTTGATAAGCATGAGATCTTTGCGCTCCTTTTTCAATTCTTATTAACCCTTCATACAAAAACTTGGATTTATCAAAAAAAACTCCCTTAACTAAAAGATCAGAGTAAGTATCTGAAACAATATGATTTTGTTTGGTTTTAAGACTAAAATCAGCTGAACCTTTACCGATATACACTCCAAGAATATAAACCTCTGCTCCTTTGGCTTTTAGATTTACTTCTACTTCTCCTGAGTAATTATTAAAAAAAACTATATACTTGTCCTTTTTGTCAATATTAATTATTTGATTGTTTTTGCTATCTTTAATCTCTATTAATTTCATATTTATTTAGGAATTTATATTAACCTACACTTCCTGCCATCTCAACCTTGAGTAATCTATTTAGCTCTACAGCATACTCAAGCGGAATCTCTTTTGCCACAGGCTCTACAAAACCCTGAACCAACAGACCTTCTGCAGATTGTTTATCAATGCCTCTTGAGGCTAAGTAAAAAAGTTTTTCTTCACCTATGCGTTCAACTGTTGCCTCATGTTGAATCTCAACGCCTTGTTGTTCTCTTATTTTCATATAAGGATAAGTATCTGTTCTTGATTTTTCGTCTAACAACAGAGCATCGCAAGATACAAAAACAGAGGAGTTGTAAGCGCCGGGACTTACATTTACTAAACCTCTATAAGAGCACCTGCCGCCCTGCCTTGAAATTGATTTAGAAACTACTCTAGACTTTGTATTGGCAGCCAAGTGCATCATTTTAGCTCCTGTATCCTGAATTTGATTTTCATTGGCATAAGCAATAGATAAAACCTCTCCTCTGGCATATTCGCCAACCAAATAACAAGATGGATACTTCATAGTGACTTTGCTACCTATATTACAATCAACCCACTCCATAACCGCAGACTCCTCAACTCTAGATCTTTTAGTTACCAAATTGTATACATTAGATGACCAGTTTTGAACTGTTGTGTACCTTACTCTGGCTTTAGGATGAACAAAGATCTCAACAACTGCCGCATGTAAAGATGATGTTGTATAAATTGGAGCTGTACAACCTTCAACATAATGAACAAAAGATCCTTCTTCTGCAATAATTAAAGTCCTTTCAAACTGACCAAAAGACTCTGCGTTAATCCTAAAATATGCCTGAAGCGGCATCGGCACTTTAACTCCCTTTGGTACATAAACAAATGATCCTCCAGACCATACAGCAGAGTTTAATGCCGCAAACTTATTATCTGCAGGCGGAATAAGTTTTCCAAAATATTTTTTAACTATTTTAGGATACTTCTTGACTGCTGTATCCATATCGCAAAAGATTACTCCAAGTTTGGCAATCTCTTTTCTCATATTTTCATAAACAACCTCAGAGTCAAACTGAGCTGAAACACCAGCTAAAAAATCTCTTTCTGCTTTCGGAACGCCAATTTTATCGTAAGTTTGCTTAATCTCATCAGGCAGATCCTCCCAAGATCTTACTTGATTATCAATTGGCTTGGCGTAATAAGTTATAGACTCAAAATCTATCTCCGACAAATCAGGACCCCAACTTGGCATAGCTTTGCTGTTGAAAACAGATAAAGACTTTAATCTAAAATCTCTCATCCAGGCAGGCTCATTTTTGTAATAACTTATTTTTTTTACTACCTCATCAGAAAGCCCCTTATCTGCCTTATACACATACTTTGTCGGCACTGAAAAGCCGTATTTATAATCAAATTTTATATCTTCTTGCTGAGTGTCTGACATAATTAAAGATTAGAGTTTAAACTTTCATAACCTTGTTCTTCTATTTGATGAGCTAAATCTTTTTTGCCTACTTTTACCAACCTGCCATTGACAAGAACTAAAACATAATCAGGTTTTATATACTTTAAAATTCTATTGTAATGAGTTATAAGAACAATTGTTCTACCCTTTTTTATCTTGTCAATATAACTGCCAATAATCTTTAAAGCATCAACATCAACTCCTGTATCTATCTCATCAAGAATTAAAAACTTTGGATCCAAAACAACTGCCTGCAGTAACTCAAGTTTCTTGCGTTCTCCACCAGAAGCTCCCTCGTTTAATGATCTGTTTAATAGTTCATCTCTAATCTTCAGTTCTTTTGCAATCCTATTAATTTTATTTCTAAGCTCTAAAGGATCAACTTTACCCTCAAGCGCAAGTCTTAATAACTGAAACACAGTAACGCCGGCAATCTGCAGAGGAGATTGAAATGATAAAAAGATTCCCTTCTCAGCTCTTTTTTCTGGTTCTTCTTCTGTAATATCTTCATTATTAAATACGATCTGACCTGAAGTTACCTCATAGGCAGGATGTCCTGCGATACTATAACCTAAAGTAGACTTGCCAGAACCATTTGGCCCCATAACAGCATAAACCTTATCTGGTTCAAACTGAAAATCAATATTAGATAAAATCTGCTTTTTTCCAACAGATACCGATAAATTATTGAGTTTTAACATATTAAATAATTGAGCTTAACTTATATTGTTGCAAGTTCTCCAGCAATATTTGTTGAATTTTGGCAAATGGATGCTTATGACTGCAGTTTTTACTGTAACGACACTTAAAGTTTTTATCTATACATTTAACCATATCTGTCTTTTCAAAAATTTTTAGATAATCTAATAATGTCAGTTTATAAAACTCCTCGCTTAACCTATAACCGCCGTTTCTACCTTCTTTGCTATCAAGCAAGCCAGCTTTTACCAACTCTGCCGAGACTCTGGCTACGAATCTTTTAGGCAACTTAAGTTTTTTAACAATCTCAGCTAAAGGCACATACTCTTTACAATCCTTAACTTGCTCTAATATTAAAAGACCATACTCTGAACTATTTGATATCGCAAACATATACTTTTAGAGTAATAGTTTAACAACTTAAAATAAATTTTACAACTGCAAAACAAGCAACAATTTAAAACAAAAATAATATAATATACAAATATTTATACTTTATGTTTAACAAAAATAAATCAAATAAATATGTAGTAATCCTTATATTCTTATTTATAACTTTAGGACTAATAATTAGACTTATAAAGTTTAGACAACAGCCTTTTTATGACTGGGACGAAGCTCTTTACGGCCAAGTTGCCAGAGAAATGCTTGTTAACAAAACATTGAATACAACATTTAACTCAAATCCCTGGCTTGACAAACCTCCTTTATCTTACTTAATGATCTCAGTTGTTTTTTCTATATTCAATGAAAACGAAGCCGTAGCAAGATCTTTATTTGCTATCTTTGCAATTGCGCTTCTTTTTCTTATATATCTGCTTACTAAAAAAATTATTAGAGCTTTTTATAAAAAATCCGACGATATTAACTTGATTATAATTCCGATCTTGATCACAAGCGCAAGCAAGTTATTTATAGATAAAGCTACAACCCTAAACACAGATATTATAATCAGCGTCTCAATATTAGGCTACTTTGCTTTTTACAAAAACAAACTGATAAAGACATTGTTTTTAATTTTAGGTGTATGGACAAAATCTGTCATAGGATTTTTTCCTTTAATTATTGAACCATTCTTAATAATTAAAAGTTCTAAAAATATGCGCAGTTTTATAAATAAAACATTGTTTTTACTATTTCAGCTTGGCATTGCTTGTTTATGGTATTTTTATGCTTATCTACAATATGGAGACTATTTTATAAAGGCGCATTTTTACTCACAAATTTACAAAAGAATAATACTGCCTATAGAGCTACATTTTGGAGATAAATGGTTCTATTTTAAAGTTTTGGGCATAGATTTAAGTTGGTTGATTTTGGCAATTATATTAGGTCTTATGATCTTAATAAAAAATTTGGTTTTGGATCTGTATAAAAACAGAGTTTTGATATTAAAATCAGATAGATTTATTTTATATATTGTGTTGCTCTCTCCCTTACTACTTTTGTTTATATATACAATTGTTAAAACAAAGCTAGATTGGTATTTGATCTACATAATACCTATTATCTCAATCTACCCGATATTTTTACTATCAAACCTAAAATCTTATATTAGGAAAATAGCAATATTTCTAATAATTGGTTACTCTATCTTTAAATTCTCAACCAACACTTATGTTGTAAAACCTCAAATTAATATTGATGAAAAAATTATACTTGCCAAATGCCTTAATCAAAAAAATATTGATAAACTATCTTTTTTAGCAGATGAAGAACAAAGAACCATAAAAAATGTTTTAGAGGCCGCGAAACTTCAAACAGAAAGCAGTTTTCTTTACTCAGGATCACCCTCATTTGTTTTTTATCTGAATAAGCCTATACAAACATATTATTCTACCCAAGAGTTTGTCAAAAACTATAAAAATAGTTCTAGTTTTGTTATTTCAAAACAAGATTACGAAAACCTGCTCAATTCTTTAGATACAGACTCCTTCCAAACAATCTGCCAAACAGAGAACTGGATAGGTTTTAAAAAGATCTATTATAAATAAACTTAAAGTACCTTCTATAGAGTTTTGATGGGAAAAAAGAAATACCTAACAAAAACAATAAACTCACTAAAGAAATATAATTAGCCATACTTCTAACCTTTGTTTCTTGATAAACAACCTGAATATCATAATTACCTTTTTTAAGAATAAATGTAATTAATCCTCTATAATTAGGATCCTGAAATTCTATATTAATAGGAGATTCATTAGCATACACGATCCAACCAGGAAAATAGAAAGTGTGATCTACAAATCTAGCTTTATCTGAAATAACTTTTACCTTATATATATGATTATTAAATTTTTTTACATCAGAAAAAAGAATATTAGCAGAACCTTCAATTACTGCCAACTTATTATTAACTTTAGGATAATCCTCTCCTTTTCCAGACCAAACAGGAGACATATTTATACTATGAAGGTTTTCTTCTGTAAATTCATAAAAAGATTTATCATTATCTACAACATTTTTGACATATAACTGACTTGATCTATAAAACAAAAAACTTGATATAAAAATTATCAAAGTTAAGGCCTTGATAATATTAAAAACTCTATATTTTTGCATACGAATTTCAAAAAGGAGAGTGGCAAACATAAAACAAACAAATAATTCAAAAATTCCTATCAATCTCCAAGGATGTTGAATTTCGGCTAAAACAGGAATTGAGTTATATAGATACATAGATTGAGGACTTATAAAAAACAATGTTAAAAAACCAAAAAAAACTAACAATAAATGTCTAATTCTTTTTTTAGACTTTACAAAAATAGAGTAAAGAGTAAATAAAATAAAAGATAAGAAAACTAGACTCTCCCAAAATCCAATTTGAACAAAATCTTCTCTTACAGAAGATCCTTCAGGAGCAGAATAACTCCAATGCTCCACAAATAATATTTTATCTACAGATCTAAAATGAGCTTTTTCTATAGATGCAGGAGTAGTTCCAGAATAAAAATATTTCTTTTCTAATTTTAAAGGCAACAGGTAATAAGATGATAACAATAAACCCAACACAAAAGGTATAACAACCGCAAGACCAAACAATAATTTTTCTTTAAGTTTTAGATTTAATGCTAAATATAAAAAAATATAGACAAAAACTAATTGATATAAAACAATGCTAAAAGGATGCGTCAAAAATAATAAAGAAAAACTTAAAGAGGTAACTACTAAATATTTTTTACTTAAGCCATATTTATAAATCTTAAGAATATATAGACAAACTAAAAAAAAGAAAAAATAAGATAAAAATTCAGGCAAAGCAGAACGAACATAGATATTAAATATTCTATATGCTGAAAACTGATAAAACAATACAGATAAAATGCTAATATTAAAAGGAAAAAAATTGTTTAAAAACAAAAACAAAGTAAAAACTGTAGCGAAATCAGCTAAAAAAAATAAAATTTTATATGAAATAACTGGATCTTGTGTTATAAAATTCAAAATTCCTCCCACATAAGCTGGAACCTGATGAGCTATCTGACCTAAAGGATAACCATAATTATTAAATCCTTCAACCCATCTAACAAAAAACTCTCCTCTTTTAATACTTTGATAAAATAAAGATAATGAAAAAATATGAGTTCTTATATCATAGCTTTCCCATTCGCCAGAATGACCAAAAATGTCAAAGAATAAAATAAATGATGAAAATATAAAAATAACTATCGCTATAATTACTTTAGTTTTGGGATTCATTTTTTTTAATATACCAAAATATATTCCTTTTGTTGCAGAATATAAATTCAAAAAACTAATCAACAACTTATTAACTAACAAAATATCATCTGAATCTTATTGGAAAGAAAGAGAATTTCTATGTCCCCTAACGCATAAGATTATCACAAACAAATCAAAAATTAATAATTTACTAAATGCTAAAAAAGAAATTATCAAACTTGAAGAAGGAAGCTGTTTTAAAAATAAATACAAAACTTATGAATTCCTAATTTATAATCCTTGGTTAGATAAAAACAAACAAAAACCAGAACAACTTATAAAAAATATTTTAAAAAACAACTTTAATATTTATAAAACTAATAATAATATTTACTTATCTGAGTCGAATAATCTAATTGCGATTATATACCCGTACAAGAATGCCAAAAAAAATATTTTATTCAAAGATTTGACTCTTCCAGAAAACGAATACAACTATTTTTGGCTTACAATTTTACAAAAAATGTAATATATTTACAGCAGAAATCTTGAGACAACAGAAAAGTTGCGTCGTCCATAGATCTTTCTAGTTTGAGAATAGGTTATAAAAAGTCTTTCCATAGCTCTGGTAATACCTACATAAAAAAGTCTGCGCTCTTCTTCTAAAGCCTGTTGATCATCTAAACTTCTACTATGCGGCAGTAGACCGTCTTCAACTCCTACTATAAACACAACAGAAAACTCTAATCCTTTAGCCTGATGCAGTGTCATTAACTGAACACCATTGGTTGTTTTCTTTTCACCTTCAAAGTACTCAGACTCAACCAAAGCAATATGTTCTAAAAACTCATTAAGGTTGGGAAACTCATAAGCAATTGACCTTAATTCTTTAATGTTTTCTAACCTGGACAGATCTTCTTCAACTTTATC
>BPJC01000005.1 GCA_026004415.1 Patescibacteria group bacterium
TAACTGATAACAAAGTTATAAATATCAAACCAACAACAGAAGAACCAAAACTTATATACAAGCTAACAGCTGATCTTAAACTGCCAACTAAAGACTCATTAATAGCAGAAACCGAAACTAAAGGTGAGATACAGATAACTAACTCGGGAAACTATAGTCTAACAGAAAAAACACTGACAATAGAGACCTCAAATCTAACAGTAAACACCGACAAAATCAATATTGAGTATCTTGCTCCATTTCAGCAGATCACAATACCTATAAACCTTACAGCAAGAGCTACAGACAACAACAATGGAGTTATAAAAATCAAAGACGACTCTAAGGTTGTCTTAGAAAAAAATTTAGAGATAAAACCTGTATGGAGATCTTATTTTGATATAATAAGCAAATACTGGATTTTAGTAATTGCATTTATTTTACTTTTATTTTCTCCTTTTCTTTTTATTAAAAAATGAAAATAAAATTTAAAAACTTTAGTTTATCAGATATAACGCAGATTCCTAATTCAATTGGCGTATATATTTTTGCAGATGACAAAAACAACTACTTATATGTTGGCAAATCAATTAACCTTAAAACAAGAATTACAGCTCATATAAAAGCAGGCCTAATCGATGCTAAAGAAGCTAAAATAATATCCAACTCAAAAAATATAAAGATTTATGAAACCAACGATGAGTTCACAGCGCTAATATTAGAATCTAAACTAATAAAAAAATTCAAACCCAAATACAACAGCATCTGGAAAGACAACAAAAGCTATGTTTACATAAAAATTACCAATGAAATATACCCTAAAATATATCCAGTCAGAGAAACAGAAATAAACTCAAAAGATTATGTTATAGGACCATTGCCATCGGTTAAAATAACAGACCACATACTGAAAACCATAAGAAAAATCATACCTTTCTGTAGTCAAAAAAAGGTATCAAAAAAAAGATGCTTTTATGCTAAATTAGATCTCTGCAAACCATGTCCTAATGAGATTGAAAAAATAGCTGACCCAAAGAAAAAACAACAATTGCAAAATGTTTACAAAAGAAACATTAACCAAATCAAGAAAATACTATCTGGAAAAATAAATGAAATAGAAAACTATTTTGAAAACAAAATGAGAACATTCAGTAAAAACCTTGACTATGAACAAGCTCTTGAATACAGAAGAAAACTACAACTTATTCATAGACTCAAACATATAAAATTAATAGAAAGTTATACCTTAAAAACTAATCAGTCATTTAAACAGTTAGAAAACTTTTTCAGACAAGAATTAAACCTAGAAAACTTAAACAGAATAGAGTGTTACGACATTAGCAACTTAGGAGAAAAATACACCACAGCGGCTATGACTGTCATGGAACAAGGGTCTATAAATAAAAAAGAGTATAGAAAATTTAAATCTAAATTAACCAAACAAAACGATTTTGACAACATTAAAAATATTATTAAAAGAAGATTTAAAAATAACTGGACAAAACCCGATCTAATAATTGTAGATGGAGGAGCACTTCAAATTAAAAAAGCCCAAGAAGCAGTAACAGAATCAAACTTAAGTATTCCAGTAATTGGCATTGCTAAAAAGCCAGACAGAATAATTATCATTAAAGATAAAAAAAAGGTCTTTAGAATAACCTCAAGAAAACCATTTTTATTTGCCTTGTCATTGCTAAGAGACGAAGCCCATAGATTTGCTCAAAACTATCACAAATATTTAAGAACCAAAGATTTTTTAAAACTTTCCCAAACTTAAATGCAAATATCTAACTTGAGGCAGAAGAATATTTTTTAAGAGCATAATTCCAAAAATATAAAGACAACATAAAATAAAACAAAGACACAAAAGAGAATACCAGTATATTCTTTAGATTAAACAAACCTATCAATACCTCAACCGGAACAGCTACAGCAATACCAACAGGAACAATATATGTTAACACAAATTGAAAAAAACTCTTATAAAACCTTATTGGAACTTCAGCCAGAAACTGAATATCTCTATAAATGCCTATAATATGATCAACCTCTAAAAAAATTATTCCAAAAGCCATGACGCTAATATAAAAAGCAGTCTGAATCAGCATTGCCAAAACAAAACAGATAATAAATAAAAGAAACATAGACAAACTAACTGAAAAGTTTAATAACAAAAAAACAATCATAGCAATAATCAACAATAAAACAATCAAAAGATCCAAGGGATCGGCTCCTGTTAAAAGACAGTTAAACAAAGGTGAGATTGGCTTGGTCAAAACTAAATCCAGATCTCCTGACACAACCTTAGCTCTGAATTCATAAACCTCTCTGAAAAGAAAGTCTGACAAAGAAACCAATATATTATAAATCAAAAAATAAAGTATTATCTCTTTCAAACCATAACCACTTACATTAACAGTCAATCTAGAGAAAATAGAAAAGAAAAAAGTAAAGGCAACAATACCTCTTACAATCTTTCCAATCAAGAATAAAATTGAGGATACTCTGTTATAAAAAGATTTTGCAAACGATTTTTGCGCAAAACTTAACCAAATCTTAAAATAAAAACTGATCTCTTTAATCATACACCTAAGGCTGTATAACTTTTTAACCCTTTTTTCCACATAAACAGAGACAAAAAGAAAAACAAAATTACCCAAACAAAAGCAATGCTAATTTTGACTAAAGCAAAATCAAGGCTAACTTTTCCTTGAAGAATCTGAATAGGCAGATATACCAAAACTGAAAACGGCAAAGCATTTATCAACTCAAAAACAGACTTAGGCAAAATATCCAATGGAAAAAAAGATCCGCTTAAACTATTTATCAAAATGAATGTCAAAAACCTAGGAGCCCAAACACTGTTCGTCCAAAAACCAAGCAGGCTAATGCATAGACTTATAAAATAATACAAAACTAAAGCGCAAAACAAGGACAGAATAAATACTGCAATATAATAAAAATCAATTTTTAAAAAGACCTCAATTTTAAATAGATAAATAAACAACAAAATCTCAATAAGCGAAAAAAAAGTATTAAAAGTCTTATCTACAACCTCCTCAACTGTCATTAACTTAAAAACTGATACAGGATAAAGCAAATACTGATTAAGCACTCCAGAATTAATATACGAAGCTAGTTTAAACAACTTACTAGAAAAAACAATATCAGTTATTACAAAACTCATAATAAAGTAGAAAAATATTTCTTGTTTATTATAGTTGCCTACCTGCTTTTGGTAGGTATATACTGCTGTCCAGAAATTGTAGTAAAAAAATAAATACAAAAAATTTCTAAACCTCCATAGTATAAAGTTCATTCTATAGGCAAGGTACTCTGAAAAAGTAATTTTAGTAATTGTTATTATCAACTTCATCTTTGACTGATGTGAAAACTTTTTTTATAACATATTTAATATCTGGTTCCTTAATATCTAAATCTGCAATGTCATAGTTTTCTACCAAATACTTTATTAGGTTATTAACCTTATCTTTATCTACCAATATCCTTGCAGTTTTTGCATCATAACTTAATACTTTCCCAAACTGTGAAAGTCTTGCTTTATCCAGCTTATGTTTATAAGAAACCCTGATATTAAACTCCTTTTCTCTAGCATACTTAAACTTTAAATCAAACTTAGAACCATCATAAATCAGCTTGCCATGATCTATAATCAAAATTCGATCACAAACTGACTCAATGTCTTCCATATAATGGGAGGTTAATATTATCGTAGCCTTGTTTATTTTATTATAGTTAAGCAAAAAATCCCTTATAGCATCCTGCATTACAACATCAAGACCGATTGTTGGTTCATCTAAAAAAAGAATTTTGGGCTTATAAACAAGATTAGTTATAATCTCAGCCTTCATTCTCTGGCCTAAAGATAATGTTCTTACTGGTCTGTTTAAATATTTATGAAAATCCAACAGATCGCATAACTCATTAAGGTTTTTTTTAAACTCAGATTCAGAAAGTTGATACATATCACGGACAAGCATATATGTTTCCATTGCTGGCAGATCCCAATAAAGCTGAGCTTTTCTACCCATTACAAAAGCAATCTGTTTTAAAAACTCTTTTTTTCTTTCAAAAGGATTAAAACCTAAAACAGAAACAGTTCCAGAATCAGGATATAACAAACCAACTAAACATTTTAAAGTAGTTGTTTTTCCAGCTCCATTAGGGCCTATAAAACCGATGAGTTCTCCTTGTTCAACCTCAAAGGAAATGTCAGACACAGCCTTAACTATCTTTTTTTTTCTATGAAAAAAAGATGTTAAACTAGCCAAAAAACCAGTGTTTTTTTCATAGGTTATATAATTCTTGACAAGATTTGCAACCTTTATGGTCTTTGTCATATACCTAAACCAACAGCTGAATTTATTTCAAGAACTTTTTTATGAGAGATCTCAAATGCCTTTTCCGCGCCTTTTTTCAAAAGATCAATCAGATAATCTTTGTTGTCAATTAGCTCAAAGTACCTTTCTCTTATAGGCCTAATGTTTTCTACAACGACCTCTGCCAAATCTTCTTTAAATTCAGAATATTTTTTTCCTTTATAATAATCCTGCAAATCAGAGATAGACCGTCCTGAAAATTTTGAAAAAATGACTAATAAATTTGAGATCGCAGGTTTTGCTTTAGGGTCATAAATAATCTCATTGCCTGAGTCTGTTACTGCTTTCCTTATTTTTTCAACAATCTCAGAATCTGAGTCAGTAAGATTTATCTTTGCTTTAGGATCAACCTCTGATTTGCTCATCTTAGATAAAGGATTCTGCAAACTCATAATCCTTGCTGATTTTTTATCAATTAAAGCCTCTGGCACTTTAAATATAGGTTTGTAAACCTGATTAAACTTCTTGGCAATATCTCGAGTTAACTCAACGTGCTGAATTTGGTCTTCACCAACCGGAACTAAATCTGTATCATACAACAGTATATCAGCCGCCATCAGAACAGGGTAATTAAATAAACCAGCGCTTGTGTTAGCTCTTCCTTGTTTTAGAGACTTGTCCTTAAACTGAGTCATTCTGGTCAGCCAACCAAAATTAGTAACACAGTTTAAAACCCATGCGCAGTATGTATGGTCAGGGTTATCTGACTGAACAAATATAATACTTTTTTTAGGGTCTATTCCAGAGGCAAGGTAAATTGCGGTAACCTCTAAAGTTCTTTTAGATAAAATCTCAGGATCTTGATACACAGTTATTGCATGCAAATCCACGATGCTAAAAATAAACCTATGAGATTCCTGATTCTGCAGGCTAACCCATTGTTGAATAGCTCCAATATAATTACCAATATGAAGATCTCCTGAAGGTTGTATTCCAGAAAATATAGCTTTCATAAATTAGTTTAAACAAGTATAGTAGAGACTATAAGTACAAAAAATTAATAAACATTTACAATCAGAGCGGCGGACCGGATTCGAACCGGCGACCTTCTCCTTGGAAGGGAGACATTCTACCACTGAACTACCGCCGCAGATTAACTAAACTAATATTATACAAAAGATTAAAGTTTTTTGTAAATGTATCTAATCACAATTGTAGAAAAAAATCAATTTTCAAAATTTAAAACAAATCATTAAATATACTTCAACTAAGAATTAAAAATAAAGCATCTAACCAAAAGCAGAAAAATTAAAAGACCTTATCAACATCTCAGTTACTGAACGTTGCTCGAACTTTATTTGAGCGACAATCTGCGCCCTGACGGGCGTAGAACCCGCCCAGCGGCGGCGCTCACCTTGCGGCGAGCAAAGCAGAAAATTTTTCTCTTCATTTTTTGACGCGCCCTTTCCTTTTTTAATTTTTCCTTTAAGGTAGAAAAATTTTCTGCTTTGCCCTTCTACTGATTCAGAATGCGCCACCGCTTCCCACCCCATGCCGCTCTCCGCGCGGCAGAGCAGGCGGACAAAAATTCCTTCCCCCAGACCCCCTTCCTTTTTGCCCGCCTGCTTGGGCTTCGCCCTAAAATTTTTTGGCGGCGGGGCTAAAATAAGGGAGTGGTGGATCTAGTTTAGTATATCAAAGACGGATTTCTTTTTCGAGCCATGGAATATTTTCGTTTCTTCTCCTCCAAAATATATCTTCCCAGATATAGTGGACAGCCAGCATAGAGTATTTGCCATATTGTTTGAGAATATCTTTACAGATTTTTTCTGCAGAGACAAGCTTTTTGCCATAAAAAAGTCTGGAATAGATTTTTTGCTGCCAGGGAGCAATATGATCAAAAGTATCAAAATGATGAAAGGCTTCAAACAAAAGAATGCGGGCAGTTTCTGGCCCTACTCCATAAAGCTTTATCAACTCTTGTTTGCACGCTTCTTTTTCTAGATTGCGCAAATGCTTTTCATCAATTTTCCCCTCAATAAAATCTTGGCTCAATCTTTTGATAAACTTAGCCCGATAGCCGATTTTTAAATCGCGCAGTTCCTTCTCGGAAACATTTTTTAATCTTTCGGGCAGCCAAATTGCCCAAAGTGTCTTTTTGTCAAACACCACCTTGGTGCCGAATTTCTTAAGCAAAGCATCTAGCATTTGCTGACTGCGCCTGACAGTGGCATTCTGCAAGACAATGGCGATAATCAAAAGCTCATAGAGAGTATTTTTGCTGACATTTCGCATTCCCATCCATTTTTTGAAAACTGGATAAAATCTCCTATCTTTTTTGGCTAATTTGTTAAATTCTTTAAGGTCAATATCCAGTTCAAATCTCCAAATTATTTCTTGTTTTATTTTTTCTAATTCTTTTTTATTCAATGGCTTTTGAGAGTAAAGAGTAATTTTGATTTTTGGTTTAAATGTTGTTCCCTTATTTTCCACTTGCAAGACAAAAAGTTCTTTATCTACTCTAAAGGTCTGCCAATATTTACCCGGTTCCCATTCTTCCATTTTTAATTTATTGGGAAAATGCGATGGTTTATAAAAAGTGCCATCAAAATGAAAGGGAGATTTTGGGCAGAGGAAAAAAGATTTTTTGTAGTCAAGTTTCATAATTTATGGAAAATCTAATTGATAATCAGGAATACCCAAAGACAGACCATAATTTACTGCTTTTTGTCTGTTTTCTTTATCACCTTTTTTGTAAGTAAAAACTTTATCTCGGAAAATAACATAGAAGTTTTCACCGTCATTAAAATCAGCATACCACTCATGCTCCCGTTCCAGACTCTTGCTGATTAGTAGAGCGACCTCATCGGCTTTTTCTGGCTCTATTTCAACGGTATGAAGCGTCCATTGAGAAAGCCAAGGTGTTTGATGTTCATTCGTGACTTTCTCAACTTTCGTTGAGATAATTTTTACTTTTTTGA
This sequence comes from Patescibacteria group bacterium, assembly GCA_026004415.1. Classification (GTDB taxonomy): domain Bacteria; phylum Patescibacteriota; class Microgenomatia; order UBA1406; family GWC2-37-13; genus BPJC01. The sequence continues at coordinate 7,301 of BPJC01000005.1, forward strand.
GAACGTTCTTATTTTCTAAAGACTCCTCAATGATGACACCTTTATATTTCCTCATAGTCAGTTTTGTTTTACCCATTGCGAAATTTCCCAAATATTTCCATCAGGGTCAGTAAAGTAGGCTGCTCTTTGTCCCCAAGGCATGGTTTGCGGCCTGGCTATGAATTCAACTCCTTTTTCTTTAAGCTCCTTGTATAAAACATCAACATCTTCTACCTGAGCAAATGCGTAGTAAGCCTTGGGTTGAGATTTATTACTAATTAAAGCCTGGATTTTATTAGGAAGAGTTTCTTTTGTCATCAGTTCCAGAACAGCGCATTCAGTGGCTAATTCCGCGTATCCATTGTCTGCCCTTGAGATTTTTAAACCAAGTTTGTTTTGGTAAAAGTCAATTGCTCTTTCAAGGCTGGATACGACCAGAGCAATTGCCATAATTTTGTTAGTCATAGTTTTCTCACCTCCTTTTTTCCTGATTTTTTTACCGAGTTGACTTGTTGACATTTGACTAATATTTTAATACTATAAAAATAGGTAATAGAATTAATCTGTAACTTCACAATTGACTACTAAAATGATACTAAATTATTTCAATTCTGTAAAGCAAAAATTAGAGAGTTCTCTTTCGTTGCGCGCGTATGGGTGGGCGGGACAAGCGCAACATCTCCCTTTTATTCTTCTGTCTCTTTTTCAATATGCCCCGCCAAAAAATTTTAGGGCGAAGCCCAAGCAGGCGGACAAAAAGGAAGGGGGTCTGGGGGAAGGAATTTTTGCCCGCCTGCTCTGCCGCGCGGAGAGCGGCATGGGGTGGGAAGCGGTGGCGCGTTCTGCGTCAACAGAAGGGCAAAGCAGAAAATTTTTCTACCTTAAAGGAAAAATTAAAAAAGGAAGGGGCGCGCCAAAAAATGAATGGAAAAATTTTCTGCTTTGCTCGCCGCAAGGCGGGCGCCGCCGCTGGGTGGGTTCTGCGCCCATCAGGGCGCAGATTGTTGCTCAAAGAAAGTTCGAGCGGCGTTCAGTAATTGCGACCAGACGATACTTTCAGAGTTTTTGGGTGAGTTTTTTGTTTGCTCGCTCGCCTCGCCAGAGGCGAGGCTCGCTTTGCAAAAACCCTTATATTTCGGGATTAAATCAAAAGGGCGGACAAAATCAAAAATCAATTTTCTGTCCAACATTCGGCGGTTCGTGGGCGCAAAGCGCCCAGAGCAAAAGCAACCTTATAGAAACTTTATTGAGTGCTTTTGCTCTCCAATTTTTCCGCGTTCGCCTTCGGCGAACACAAAGCAAGTTTTTAATCCCGCGCTTTACACTGCGCCTATGGCGCAGTGGCCAAAGGCGACAATTATTAACTTAACAGAGCAAACACTATGAAAACAAAATTTTTCCTCTACGCTCGCAAATCGACGGAAGATGAAGAACGGCAAGTGATGTCTATTGAAGCCCAGCTTGCGGAGTTGGCGGAGTACGCCAAGCGTGAAGGACTGGAAGTTGTTGAGCAGTTTGTAGAAAGCAAGAGCGCAAAGAAACCCGGCAGAGAAATTTTTAACCGGATGATTGAAAAGATAAAACAAAGCAGGGAACCTGTCGGACTTTTGGCCTGGCACCCCGACCGCTTGGCAAGAAATTCTGTTGACGGCGGACAGATAATCTATCTCATAGATATCGGCAAGATCGCTTCTCTGCGTTTTCCCACCTTTTGGTTTGAACCCACTCCGCAGGGACTTTTTATGCTTCAGGTCGCTTTTGGCCAAAGTAAATACTATTCCGACAATTTGTCGGAAAATGTAAAGCGCGGGATTCGCCAAAAACTCAGGCGCGGGGAGTATCCGAGCAAAGCTCCGCTTGGATATGTGAACAACCCAAAGACACGAAACATAGAGCCAGACCCGATAAAATCAAAAATCGTGGCAAAAGCGTTTGAGGAGTTTGCCCAAGGTAAGCACACTCTCAAAAGTTTAGGCGAGCGCCTGAGTTTTTGGGGCGTGGTGAGCAAAACCGGAAAACCACTTTGCAAGGCAACTATTCAGAGAATGCTTACCAACCCGATTTATATCGGCGTTATTGTTCACAACGGCGAAACCTATGAAGGAAAATTTGAACCAATTGTTTCCAGAGCGACTTTTGAAGCGGTCCAGAAAATACTCAAAGCAAGGGCAAAACCGAGAAAAAGCAGAAAAAGACAAAATTTTCCTTTTGTCGGTCTTTTAAGATGCGGTGAGTGTGGCGGAGCAATAACTGCCCAGTTTGCCAAGGGCAACGGCGGATTATACCGCTACTACCGCTGTACAAAGAAGTTCGGAAAATGCTCCCAGCACTATCTAAGAGAAGATCTGCTTGTCCAGCAACTTAAAAACCTGCTTCAAAAAGTCGCTCTCTGCGAAGACTGGGCAAAGAAAATGCTTGCCAAAGTAGATGAATGGGAAAGGGAGCAAGCCCAGTCTTCGCAGTCTTTCGCCCAAAATCTGGAGAGGAAAATCAAGGAAACAGAGGAAAAACTGGACAAACTGGTAAACGCCTTTCTTGACGGTATTATTGAAAGAGAAATCTATATCAAAAAGAAGGACGAACTCATCAAACAAAAAACCGAGCTTTTGCAGAAAAAGTCGGATTTTGGGCGAAGGGGAAACAATTGGATCGAACCACTGCGGAATTGGATAAAAACCGCTCACCACGCCGAAAAACTTGCTTTGTCTAAAGATTTTTATGAAATAAAAATCTTTGCGGAAAAAGTTGGAACGAACCGCCTTCTCCTGAACAAAAAGATAATTTTTGATTTTGTCCGCCCCTTTGATTTAATCCCCAAATATAAGGAAATTTGCGAGCGGAGCCGAGCGTCAGCGAGGCGGAGCGAGCAATCAAACTCCTCTCAAAATGACAAATGTCGCATCTGGTCGGGAAGGCGGGACTCGAACCCGCGACCCCACGCTCCCAAAGCGTGTACTCTAAACCATCTGAGCTACTTCCCGTAATAAAACTTATTATATTATAGCATAACAATCCTAAAACCTTTACAAAATTGCATATATAAAGCAAACATGTACCTAATACAACTGCTGAATTTTTATTTAATTTTAAATGTTATAATTTAGGTATGAAAAAAATTGCTAGAACATTTTTGTTTACAATAATATCAGTTTACTTAACAACACTTTGGAATCAGGGTTTTAATATCTCAACGGATATTGAAAATTTAATTTACATCTCAGTTATACTTTCTATTGTTTTCTTGGTTATTCAACCAATTCTTAAACTAATAATCTTTCCCATAAATTTTGTGACAATGGGTGTTTTAGGTGCGGTTTTAAACTTTATTCTGTTTTACTATGTTTTTAATAATTTTTTAGGTATAAATATTTTTGAAACAACATTATTGGGAATAAAATTATCTCCTTTATTTAATCTTGTTTTAGTAGTATTATCAATAACATTTATTAATAATTTGCTAGATAAACTACTATGAAAGAGTTTTTACTAATTGTAAATTTAGTTTTATCAATTATTATAACTGCTTTAATACTAATTCAAGGTAAAGGAGCAGGATTAGGAAGCGCCTGGGGAGGTGGAGGAGAGTTTTACCACACCAGAAGAGGATTAGAAAAAGTTATTTTCAAAACACTAATTGTTTGCGTAATTCTATTCATGCTTGTCTCAATAGCTAACTTTTTTTTATAAAATTATTAAAAAATGAACAATCTTAAAAAAAAATTAAGATTCTTAGTTTGGTATATTGCAGAGTATATTAGAACACACTTTGTTCTGTTTATTATTGCTTTTTCATTAGTTTTTATAAGTATTCTTTTTTTAGCATCCTTAAAAACTATTTTAAACAGAAATATTTTTGGTGAGAAAAAAAAGATTGGTAAAATAGGCAACTACCGCTATGACAACCCTCCAGTTGAAGTGCTTAATTTAATCTCCAAAGCTCCGTTTGAAATAAACTCTAAAGGCCAAATAATTCCTGTTTTAGTTGATCAATGGGAGATGAGAGAAAACGGCAAGGTGTTTAGAATATTTTTCAAAAAACACTTGCTCTGGAATGACGGCACTAGTTTTAAAGTAGATGATATTATCTCAAACCTGCCACAAGGAGGAAAGATTCAAAAACTTGACGATTTTACAGTAGAAATTCAGCTTGATAAACCTACAATCATTTACCCTTATTACTTAACCAAGCCTATTTTTAAGTATCCACTAATTGGTATAGGCGGCGATTTTTTTATTAAAAACATCCAACTTAATAAAGATCAAACAATTAAAAAAATAATATTGGTAGGGAAAACCGAACCCATCACTGTAGAGTTTGAATACTTTAATTCTGAACATCAGTTAATCAATGCCTTTAAACTGGGAAAAATAGATGAGTTTGAATTGCAGAACTCAGAGTCTTTGCAAACCTTAACAAACTGGAAAAATACTAAAATTGAAAAAGGCGTTAATTATAACCAACTGGTTACAATTTTTTTTAATTTAGAATCTGAGTTATTAAAACAAGAAAAAATCAGACAAGCAATAGAGCTTTTACTACCATGGCAAGAATTATCTAAATATGGAGAAATTGCCAAAGGTCCGATACCTCCAAACTCAATATTTTTCAACAAAAAACTTCCAGCTAAAGAACAAAATCAAGAAAAAGCAGAGACCTTAATCTCAACTGTTTTATCTGATTTACAATCAGCTACAGAATCTGCTAAAATACTTGATAAAACAATAAGCATTAAGACTGATTACAGACTGCTTTCTATTGCAGAAAATCTTTCAGAAAAACTAAATCAACTTAAAATAAAAAACCAAGTAGAGATAATAAACAGCATAAACGACCTAAACTTTGATATTCTGTTGGTAACCTGGACTGTACCGCCAGAAGTAGATCAATACTTTTTTTGGCACTCCACCCAGTTTTACTCTAATGACAACAGCAGTGAAAAAAAAGCTAATATTACGCATTATGTTAATTTAAAGGTAGATCAACTATTAGAATCATCAAGATCAACTTTGCAGTTCTCTGAACAGATAATCTCTCTTTATAAATTCCAAGAAGAAATTGTCAAAGACAAACCTGCTATATTCCTTTATTTTCCATACAACTACCGTGTCATAAGAAAACAAATACTTTAACCAAATATCTCTTGATTTATTTTTTTAAACTTAATATATTTAATAATATGAGCAATAAAAACATTGTCTGGTTTGAAGAAGTTGATAAAGAAGATGTTGGTTTAGTAGGAGGCAAAGGAGCTAATTTAGGAGAGATGATTCAAGCAGGATTTCCAATTCCTTATGGGTTTATCGTGACTTCGCAAAGTTATTTTGAATTCATAGCTTATAACAAATTGGAGACAAAAATAAAAAAACTTCTTGATAATCTAGATTACGAAAACACAGCAGAACTTTCAAAAAGAGGCGAGAAAATACGAAATCTTATTAAAAAAGCAGATTTTCCGCCAAAGTTTTTAGAAAAACTTTATGATTACTACCTTAATTTAGAACTTAAAGAGAATAAAGTTTTTAACAAATTTAATATTTTTTCAGAGATAAGCCATCACTTTAAAAAATTTGTAAAACAACCATATGTGGCAGTACGATCTTCAGCAACAGCAGAGGATCTTCCATCAGCGTCCTTTGCCGGACAACAAGAAACTTATCTAAATATTCATGGCGAACACAACCTTGCCATTGCTGTGAGAAACTGTTATGCATCACTATTTACAAATAGAGCAATCTATTACAGACAACAAAAGGGCTTTGACCATTTTAAAGTCGGCATTGCAGTAGTAATTCAAAGAATGATCCAATCCGATGTTTCAGGTATTGCTTTTTCTATTGACCCTGTAACTAACAGAAAGGATATTATGATCATTGAAGCGATTTTAGGACTAGGCGAATACATTGTCTCAGGAAAAGTTAACCCAGACCATTATGAAATAGACAAAGAAAGCCTAATCATCACAAAAAAACAGATAGGCAATCAACAAGTAATGTTAAAAAAAAGAGGAAACAGAAATATTGAACAAAGACTCACAACCAAAGAAAAAACTTTACAAAAATTGCCAGATTATAAAATTCTTGAACTGGCTTTGCTAATCAAAAAAATAGAAAAACATTACTTTTTCCCCCAAGATATAGAATGGGCAATGGAAAAAGACCAACTTTTCATAGTACAATCAAGACCTATAACAACAATTCAAGAATCGACAAAAACCTCAACTATAACTACCAAAGATAAACCAATTGCAATAGGCTCGCCAGCTAGCCCAGGCATTGGCTTTGGAACTGCAAAAATAATAATGACACCAACAGAGATAAACAAAATAAAGCCAGGAGATGTTTTAATAGCTCCTCAAACCAACCCAGATTATGTTCCAGCAATGAAAAAGGCATCTGCAATTGTAACTGAACATGGCGGCAGAACCTCTCACGCCGCAATTGTCTCAAGAGAACTTGGCGTACCTGCTGTTGTAGGAGTAAAAGATATACTTAAAATTGTTAAAAACAATCAAAAAATAACTGTAATTGGAGATACTGGAGAAATTTACAACGGCATATTAAAACCAAAAACAAATAACGAATATATCGCCAAAAGACTTCGAACAAAAACTAAGGTCTATGTAAACCTTGCACAACCTAATTTAGCCAAAGAGATTGCCAAACAACATGTAGATGGTGTTGGATTATTAAGAGCAGAGTTTATAATAGCAGATATTGGGATTCACCCAAAATACGCCATCGAAAAAAACTTAGAAGAAGAGTATATAGACAAATTATCAAGTGAAGTTTTAAAAATTGCTCAAGCCTTTTACCCAAGACCAGTGATATACAGAGCAACTGATTTTAAAACAAATGAGTACAGAAATCTAAAAGGCGGTAAAAAATATGAGCCAATAGAAGAAAACCCAATGATAGGCTACCGAGGAGCCCAAAGATACATAAAAGAACCAATGGAGTTTAATCTAGAACTAGAAATGATTAAAAGACTGCATAAAAAAGGATATGAGAATTTGGGACTGATGATACCATTTGTCCGAGCGCCATGGGAATTAATAGAGATTAAACAGATGCTGACCAGAAAAAAAATTTTACAACTGCCGAAATTCAAACTATGGATCATGGTAGAAACACCAGCTGTGGTTTTAACGCTTGACGAGTTTATAAAAATAGGCATTGACGGCGTTTCTGTAGGAACAAATGATTTGACTATGTTAACACTAGGGGTAGACAGAGATAATGAAACAATCTCTCATCTTTACGACGAAAGATCACAAGCTGTTGTGCAATTGCTAAAGACTATTGTTTCTGTTTGCAAAAAACACAACATAACCAGTTCAATCTGCGGACAAGCCGCTTCAGATTTTCCAGAGATTGTTGAAACATTAGTTTCTGAAGGAGTGACCAGCGTATCAGTAAATCCTGATTCTATTGAAAAAACACGAAAAATGATATTTGAACTTGAGCAGAAAATGAGGTAAATTATATTATTATGTCTACTATAAAACAGTTCATTGCCAGAGAAATAATTGACTCATCGGGTTACCCAACTTTAAAAGGAGCCTTAATTTTACAAAACAACTTACAGGTCCAGCTAGAAATACCCTCAACAATAAACAAACAAAACAGCAACGAATTAGTGTCTTTAAGAGATGGCGAAGATAGATATTTAGGTTATGGTATGAGTAAAGCAGTGAATATAATAAACAATGCAATCTCAGAAAAACTAAAAGGAGTTTCAGTATTCCAACAAAAAGAAATAGATATCTGGCTCAACAAAGCTGACACAACTGAAAAAAAAGAAAAACTTGGCGCCTCAACCTTAATGCTGATCTCATATTTATGCGCTCTTGCAGGAGCCAAAATTAAAAATCAACCTTTATATCTTTATCTTAATGAACTATATAACAGCTACTATGAAAAGATTAAAATCAATACAATTCCAACACCAATAGTAACCCTTATTAATGGAGGAAAATACTCAAACAATATGCTGGATTTTAAAGAATTTTATTTATTATTCTCATCAAAAGTAGATTTAGAAAGAGCAATTGAGATTAGTGTAGAAACATACCACAGGCTTAAAGACACATTGCTTTACCGCAATGTGTCTACATCAATGGCAGAACAAGGAGGATTTTCTCCAAACCTATCTTCAAACCTAGATGCCTTTGATTTAATGTTGGAAACCTTTATTAAAGGAAATTTAAAGTTAGGTCTTGATGTCTTCACAGGAATTGATGCAGGAGCAGAAGATTACTATACAGGCTCTGGCTACAAATTTGCCGGAGATCCGCAAGAAAAAACAACTACAGATTACTACAAGTTTATAAATCAATTAATTAAAGATTACCATCTTTTGTACTTAGAAGACGCTTTTGCCAAAGAAGACACTGAAAACAAAATAAAGTTTTACGAAGAGATCAGCAATTTTGGCTATATTGCTCAAGACTACTTTAACAACTACAGTTTAAAAAGCATTGAAAACGAGCTTAAACAGAAAACAGTCAATACATTAGTTCTAAAACTAACACGATACCCAACCTTAACAGATTTTTTTGCTATTGTAGATCTATGTAAAAAGAACAATATAACCTATGTTGTTAGTCAAGAAATATCAGAGACCAACCAAACCTTTAGCGTAGATTTAGCTGTGGCAACTCAAGCACAATTTGTAAAGTTTGGTGCTCCAGTAAAAGGAGAAAGAGTAGTAAAATACAATAGAATATTGGAGATTAGCCAAGAACTAAAAAAAGCCAACCTATGATAAATTATCTAGAAGGAGAAATCTTAGATTTATCTCCAAACACAGTAACTATACTCACACCAGCTGGCATTGGGTTTGAAGTTAATATTCACAGTAGAATTTACAAACAGTTAATTAGCAAAAAAAAGGCACGACTTAAGACCAAGCTAATTATTAAAGAAAACAGCTTTGCCTTTTATGCATTTTCAAACCAACAAGAAGAATATTTATTTTTTTGTTTAGAAAAAATCCATAAAATAGGCCACAAAACAGCGTATAATATCATTAGATTTGCTGAAGCGCAAGTAATTATAGAAAAAATTAAACTAAAAGACATTGATTTTTTTGAACAAATACCTGGGGTTGGAAAAAAATCTGCCAGAAAAATAGTTATTGAAACAATTGAAAAAATTGAAAAAGATCCAGATATAAAAAATATTATAGTTAACGAAGAGGATCAACTGCTTATATCGGCTTTGCAAAATCTTGGGTTTGAAACCTCAAGAATAAATAGAGTTATACCAAAACTAACAACAGAAGCAGAGTTTGAACAAAAACTTAAAAAAGCGTTAAAACTACTAAACAAAGAACAATGATATTTTTAGGCATTGACTGTGGTTACGAAAGAACTGGTTATGCTGTTTTTAGCAACACAGAAAACTCAATCAAGTTATTGGATTCAGGTATTATTTTTGCCCACAAAAACCTAAGTTACGCAAAAAGAGTACTAAAATTTAAAACAGAACTCCAGAAACTAATAAATAAATACAAACCTCAGTTAGCCTTTATAGAACAGCTATTTTTTTCAAAGAACAAAACAACAGCAATAAAAGTAGCCCAGTTTCAGGGCATTTTAATCTTGGTTCTATCTGAAAATCAGATCAATTATAAATTGATCAACCCAAATACAGTAAAAAAAACAATAACAGGATCTGGCAAAGCAGACAAAAAAGCAATTGCTAAAATGATTAGTCTAGAACTTTCTTTAAAAACCAAAGGAAGAATAGACGATGAAATTGACGCAATAGCGATTGCATATACTGGCTATCTTTTGACCAAAACAGATTGCAGTTAATGCGCCGGAGAGAGGATTCGAACCTCTGACCTTCCGCTTAGAAGGCGGATGCTCTATCCTACTGAGCTACTCCGGCTTGTTTAAAAATTTGAAAACTAAACAAGTTTGTCAAACTACTGAGCCGCCTCAGGGATTTGAACCCTGGACCTTCCCGTTACAAGCGGGACGCTCTAGCCACTGAGCTAAGGCGGCATAAAACAATAAAATTATAGCAGTAAAACCCGAAAAACACAATAAACTGTTGCTCACAAAAAATAAAAAATCTAACTACAGCTTTTAATACTTAAAAAATCTTTAACTGTTTATTCTGTTTAAGATGTAGTTGAGCCTTGTCTGTGGCTACTCTGCCTCTTGGCGTTTTTTTTAAAAAACCGATTTGTATAAGATACGGTTCCACAAACTCTTCAATGGTTTTTTTATCCTCAGATAATGATGAAGATATTGTCTCCAATCCAACAGGTTTGTTATTAAACTTTAATACTAGCGTTTCTAAATATTTCGAATCAAGATAGGTTAAACCAGCGTCATCAATCTCCAATAGACTAAACAACTCAATTAAGATATCATAGCTTAAAACTTTAAGATTATTTACACTTAAATAATCTACAGCTCTTTTGAGTATTCTGTTAGCAAGACGAGGAGTTCCTCTTGATCTTTTAGCTATCTCAAAAACAGCTTGATCATCTATCTTAATCTGCAAAAGTTCTGCAGTTCTTTTAATAATTTCTTTCATATCCTCAAGAGTATAAAAATCAAGTCTTAATGTTAAACCAAATCTATCCCGCAAAGGAGCAGATAACAAAGCCAACCTTGTTGTAGCTCCAACAATGGTAATTTTAGGAACAGAAAGCCTAACTGTTCTTGCAGAAGGTCCTGATCCAACAATAATATCAAGCGAAAACTCTTCTAAGACAGGATAAAGTATCTCTTCTACTGATTTTGGCAATCTGTGAATCTCATCAATAAAAAAAACATCATTATCTTTTAAATTAGTTAAAATTGCGGCTAAATCGCCAGGCTTTTGCAATGCCGCTCCAGATGTTATCTTAATATTACTTTTAAGCTCATTGGCAATTACATAAGCAAGAGTTGTTTTTCCAATACCTGCTGGACCAAATAAAAGAATATGCTCTGTAGCAAAACCTCGTTTCTTAACAGCAGAAACAAAAATCTCCAAAGTTTTAACGACACGGTCTTGACCAATATAATCTGAAAAACTTTTAGGCCTTAACTGCCAATCGTTTTTTTCGACAACATCAGCTTGATTCATACATTTACATTATATAATATTTAAGTAATAAACAAAAATGTTGCCTATAATACTTATATTAAACCATATTGATCAAAAAAAAGTTTTTCTTGATAATCTAGATCCCAAACAGACAATTGAGATTTATCCAGATAACAACACGATCAAAATTGACAACATAAGAGAACTGAAAAAACAGATTCCGCTTTTACAGCCAAACTCAACCAGAGTAATTATAAACAACTTTGATCTAGCCACAATCTATGCGCAAAACTCTTCATTAAAGTTATTAGAAGAAACATCAAATAAAGTAGAGTTCATACTTACAGCAGAAAACCTTAATAATATTTTGCCAACAGTGCAGTCGCGGTGTAAGATCAAAGATTTAAGAAACAGAAAACTCATTCAGTCTGATGCTAAAACTGCAACTTGGAATAATTTTGCAATAAAAAACAAAGTTGAAGCTGTAGAAAAGATTAATGAATTGCTAAACTTATCATTTAAGTCTTTAAAAGACAATTATACAATGGAAAAAGCCAATTTTATTCACCTGCTTTTAAAGACAAAATACCTAATGGAAGAAAACAACCTCAACCCACAAATTACAGTAGATTACCTCTTGATAAATGCCAAAAATAGTAATATTATTAAATAAATGATAATCGGAAAAGATATACAAGGATTTTCTTTAATTGAGTTATTAGTTGTTATTGCAATGATAGGCTTTTTAGTAGCAGTTGGCGTTGCCAACTACAATCAAGCAAGAAAAAGAGCAAGAGACTCCCAAAGAATCAATGACCTAAAAGCCTTGCAATCAGCTCTTGAATTATACAAACAAGGAATGTCAACACCAGCATATCCAGCAAACTTTGCCACAATAACGCCTTGCGCCAAATGGACATCAAATGGACAAACACTTATGAACTCTTTTCCAGCAGACCCAATGGGCGATGGTTGTACCTATAAATATTACTATTCAAGGCCAACGACATTAGAATACAATTTATCTGCATGTATGGAAGCCAACACGCAGGGTCCCAACATTACAAGTACTCCACCATCTGGGTTTACACCTCCAGATGGAGCGGACTGCAAAGCATATTATGTTCTCACCCAACCATAAAAAACAAAAAAATATTAAAGGATTTACTTTAATAGAGCTTTTGGTAGTAATAGGCATTATTGCAATTCTCGCAAGCATGTCAATTGTCTCATACAACACAGCGCAAAAAAAAGCTAGAGACACCAAAAGAATCTCAGATATAACAGATATCCAAAACGCTCTAGAACAGTACTATACTATCTGTAGCAACAAATATGCAACCCCTGCAAGCGGAGGAAATTTTACTTCAATAATATGCACTACTCCATCTGTAGCTATTATGCCTACTGTACCTAAAGATCCTTTTGGCAGTCCGTATCCTTGCCAAGGTTGCAATGACAGTAAATATACAATTTGCACACCAACAGTTATGGAATTACAACCAACAGTATGTGTATCAAACAGACAATAACTAAAAAAAAGATTAAAAACAGTTACGGCTTTACCTTAATTGAGATATTGGCAACTATTGTAATTATAGGTATCTTGGCTACTATAGCTTATGTTAATTACAATAACTCTATATTAAGATCCAGAGACGAAAGACGAAAACTAGACCTAGAGACAATTAGAACAGCTCTTGAGATGTATAAAGCAAACAATGATTACTATCCCAATAATTTGGATACGCTAATAACACCTAGACCTAGCCCATACTTGCAACAAATTCCTAAGGACCCTTCAGACTCAACTGGAACAACTTACAAATATGGATATAATCCTTTACCAGCTGGTTGCACAACAACCAACAATTGTACAGATTATACCATAGGAGCAATACAAGAGATTCTTAATTCTACCTGCACAACTTCAGTAAGTTGTGGTACTGTCAATTGCCAATATTGTCTAGGACCTAATGGAAAGAAGTAACAATAAATCAGGCTTCACCTTAATTGAAATGTTGGCAGTAATGATCTTAATAAGTATAACAGCAGGCGTAGGTATTGCAAATTATAGAGCTTTTCAAACGCAAAAAACAATTGAGACAGAGTTATTAAAGTTTCACAAAGCAGTTGAGTATGCCTCGCAACTTTCAAGAACTGAGAACTCCAAAATCTGCAGTTCACAAGCAATAGATGTTAAGCCTACTGTTTATAAACTGGAATTATACGCAATAAATGGTCAGTACAACGCATATAGAATAACAGGGCAATGTGATGAGTCAAGCGTAAATCCTATTAACTATAATCTTGAAAAAGGAATATTCACACAAAGACCATTTAATACAATAACATTTGAAGTAAAAACAGGAAAGATTATTGAGAATATAGAAAACGCTTGCTATAAAATACAGTACAATGGTATTACCAAATCTTTAGTATTTAAAAACAAATATGGTGGAGCAGAGATTAAATCAGAAAACTGTAACTAATAAATCTGGATTTAGCCTTATTGAGATATTAGTATTTATAATGCTAATTTCTTTAGTGCTTATTACTTCAACTGCGTTAACTATAACTGCAATTAGAAACACCAAAAACAACCAATACAGAGTTCTTGCCCAGTACTATGCTGAATCATTAGAAAACTGGATAACTAGCCAGAGACTGCAAAGCTGGACTGATTTTAAAAGTAAAACAAGTTCTGCCGGAACAACATACTGCTTTAACTCAACTACAATAGACAACTGGCCTACAACAGGAGCTTGTTCTTCATACAGCCTTGATAACAAATATAAAAGAGAAGCAAAACTTACTTTAAATAACAATGATCAAATTACAGCAGAGATCACTGTAAACTGGAAAGGCATCTCTGGCAATGATGTAGTAATGATTAAAAGAATTTACTCAAGATACGAGTTTTAATTGCCAGCAGGAGTTAATTCCGCATTAGGACTACCATCATAAAATTTGCATAAACAGCTTGAACTTGCTCCAGATTTACTACAATCATACTTTGTTGAAGAACTTCCTATAACATAGTAACCATTTTGAGAAACACCCGGAGATTCGTCCTGAGTATTTTCTATAGTTGACAAGAGATAAAACTCTCCTTCATTATCTAAAACATACTTATAACTGCAGTTTGAACTAACATCTTGGGGCAGTTTCTTCATATAGACCTTACCGTTGTACTCAAATGAAGATCCAAAGTTTAAATATGTAGGAGTAGGGTAGAAATTGTTATCTGCATAAAACATCTCAATAGCATTCTTGATCTCTTTGATGTCAGCTTTTCTTCTTGCATCTCTGCTTTTCTTTAATGAATTGACAAAAGTATTTGTTATTAAACTAGCCAAAACACCTAACAAAATTATAACAATCATTAACTCAAGCAAAGAAAATCCTTGCTCAGAAGAATTTTTTCTTTTTAATTTAATCATATAAATTTATTATATACCATATTTCAGATTTTCAAAATAAACAAAAGCTGTATTCAGATATCTGTTTGTGTTATACTTATTTATTCCTAAATTATGATAGAACGCCTGAAAACAATCAATATAAATCTTACAACTTTAGTCTTTGTAATCTATATTTTATTTGTGTTTAGTTATTTTTTTTATAATAAGATAATCTTTACTCCTGACTTTGGACAAAGCGACGCCTACTATATAAACTATATGTACAAATATTTTATTTGGAAAAACTTGCACAGCTTTCGTTTACCATTCTGGACAGACCAGCTTCAAAATGGTCTTCCTCTTTTGGGCGAATCTCAATCTGGACTATTGTATTTACCTAATTTATTGTTGCTGTTAATCCCTGATTTTTATTTAGGCTACTCATTAATCTATGTTTTTACAATCAGTATAACAGCAATTGGAGTATACTTTCTTTTAAAAGAACTTAAAATAGACAACAGATTAAGTCTTATCATTGCTTTAAATTTTCCTTTTGGTTTTGCTTTTTCATTGAAATGGGTACATTTAAATAGTATTGAATCATACAGCCTGATTCCTCTAACATGTTTTAGTTTAATAAAGTTGTTAAAGAATAAAGAGATTAAGTGGTTTTTGATATCAACTGTTTTAATCCAGCAGTCTGTGTTTGCAGGAAATATTCCAGCTTCGTTTATAAGTATTTTGAGTGTAGCTTTTTTTACAACAATCTTTGTATTTGCTAACTCAAAAAATGTAGTCAAAGATCTGATAACAGTTTACCTTAATCTTATTGCTGGCATATTTTTGACTCTGCCTCATATATTTCCAGTTATAAAATATACACAGTTTACCAATAAACTTACATCAACCGATTACAACTATGCAGTTTCTTTTCCTTTTACTCCCAAAAACCTAATTGAGTTTATACTTCCGTTTGCCAACGGAAACCCTAAATATGGCAGTTACCCTGATTTTAACAGCGCCTCCTGGTCGACTTTTTGGGAAAATGGCAGTTATCTTGGCTATATTTTTTCAGTATTATCTCTTGCAGTAATGATTAAATTTATAATAAGTTTGGATTTTCTAAAGAAAAACATAAGGCTGGCAACCTATAGCTTGTGTACAGTAGTGTTTTTTCTGTTATTAGCTTTAGGAAAATACTCACCTCTTTATTTTTTGTTTAATCTGCCTCCTTTTGTTTTCTTCAGAACACCTGGTAGATATCTTATACCAACTGTCTTTTTTTTAACCTTGTTTACAGCCATTGTATTAGACAAAATTATAACTAAAAAAAAGATTCTGAAACTATTGATACTAACATTATTTATAATAAACCTTTTTATCTTAACAATTCAGATTAAGAACTATCATTTACTATTATCGAAAGAGACAGTTCAAACCACTCCTGAAATACTTAAATATATACCAAAACAAGCTAAAATAGCCTCTTTAGATATGTCTACAGAATGGAATAAAGTTTTTAAAACAAATGGTTGGCAATCAAATTTAGAAACATCTGCTTATCTCTTTTTTAAAAACTATATATACGCAAACTCTTCTCTAATCTATGATCTTCGCGATTATACCATAAACACAGGTGGCTTAAAATCAATAAAAACTGTTTATTTGGAGTCAATTCTAACAACGCTTCTTAATTCAAACAATTGTGAACACCTTTCAAAATATCTACAAATTATAAATGCAGATTATTTGATATCTAAATCAAATCTAAACTGCTTAAAACATATTAAAACTTTTAGTTTTGACAACAATAAATATAAATTTACAATTCATTTATATAAAACAAAAAATAATAAAAATATTGTCTATATCCCGGATCAGATCAAAACAGCAATCTTTCTTGAAGATTTTGATCAAATAGTATCTGATCAGTTTACAGATAAAATAGCTATATTAGAGCTGTCGAATTTAAGTAAGAACAGTATCAATAAAATAGATCACATTGAAGTTATTAGCAAAACTGACACCTATCTAGAGTTTAAAACAAAAAACAACCAGCCTGGCTATGTAATAATCGACAAATTATTAACTCCAGAATGGAATGTTTTTGTCAATTCAAAAAAATCTAACTTTGTTAGAGCAAACCTGATTCAATCAGCTATCTATCTTCCATCTGGAGACAATACTGTAAAAGTTGTGTATACAAACAGATATTTTAAAACAGGCATTGCAGTAGGTTTTACTGGTTTTATAATAACATTAGTGCTCTACAAACTTTTACTTAACAAAATCCTATCTTATAGAGGTGTTTTTAAAGCATTATCTAAATAGTCTTTAATTTCATTGTATTTGCCAGAGCCTTTTGGAAAACAGTTATCGCTCAACTTTAACAAAAAATTAAGATAAGTCTCATCATTGGGTTTCTTATCTAATGCTAATTTAATCTTTTTGTAAGAACCTTCACAGTTGTTTTTTTGATAAAACAATTCTGCGTATAAATAATAGATATCTGCGTCAAAAGGATACAGAATCTCAGCCTTATTTAAATACTCTTCTGCGGTTTTATAATCTTTAGCCAACATCATTGTATAACTTGAGTTTTGTAAACCAACTGCATAAATACGACGAATATCATATAAGTATAGATTTTTAAATATCCTTTCATCTGAATTAATTAACCTCAAAATTTCATTCACATAGGAATTATTCCAAAATCTTTTAGTTAATCTAACTTGATCTAACTTTTCATCTTTTTTAACCAGTTTATAAAGCAAGCCTATATTTACCCAATCATAATCATCTGAGTTTAATGTGTACCTTGAGTTGGAATAAATGTTAAAGTTCTTTTTGTTCTCTAATAAAAATTTAGTTAAATCAATATCTTCTGGCAGAACTATTTTTTTATACCTAGATTTTATGTTGTCTAAATAATATCTAAAAGGTAAACGAAAAGAAGACAATACAATTTTATTTTCCTGATTAAAGTATTTTTCTTCATTAGCAAAAAAATAATAAGATCCACTAAATGAAAGAGTGTCATTGTTTAACAAAACTATAGAGTTATTGTCAATATAATCTAAGACATCAGCAATCATTTTCTCAGGCATCAACTCAATTCTTAAATACTTTAAAGTAGAATAATTTCTAAATAATAAAAACAAAGCCAAAACAATTAGAATAAGATTATAAAAAAAAACAATAAAGATTTTTGAAAAATTAGAGCTAAACCTAATTTTAGAAATAAATTTATAGACTAAAACAATACCCAGATATAGAAAAATTGTAGATATAGCATAAAATAAAAACAAAAATCGCTCAGATACAGCAAACATAAATACATCTAACAATGGAAAATTAGCGTAAAAAACAAAGAAGGGACCAGTTAAAATAAAAGCTAGAATTAAAGCATAAAAGTAGCGACTTTTTAAACTAAAAGCAAAGATAAACCCAATGATAATAAGAACAAACCCAACATAAGTAAAATCCGAAATCATATAAATAATTAGGTTTTTCAGCTGAAGCAATCTATGATCTAAAATATTTAAAATAAACGGACCTGCCAAAAATGTTCCATAAGCTTTTCTAAAAAACAACTCAAGAAACGATGATAAATTAGTCACCTTACCCCAGTTAAAAACAGAGTTATTGAAAGATGCCCAAACAACATATAAATATGGAGATAAACCCAACAAAAAGCAGAAGAAACTTAATAACAAAAATCTCCAGCTTAAACTAAAATGAATTCTAAGCTCATATGCAAGTAATATAATAATAGATGGCAAAACTAAAATAAATGTATGATGATGCGCAAAACCCAGACCGATTAAAAAATAGATGATGTACAAATATTTCGATTGTCGTAGTTTAATATAAAGCAAAGTAAAGTAAAATAGAGCCAAAACTATAGTTGTGTTTAACGCAAAAACCTCAATGGTAACTGAATAAAGCCAAACAATATAATTGAAAACAAAAAAAAGAATAGCAAAATAAGCAAATAATCTTTTTTTAGCTTCAGATAAAAACTTAAAATCCTCAGATAAAATTAGAATAATCTTAAATAATAAATACGCAGAAACTGTAGTTGCCAAAGCAGATATTAAAGCAATTTTTTCTATAAAAGAATAAAATGGCAATTTGTCAAAAATAAGACCAAGCATTGTGTAAAACGGATAACCAGGTGGGTGAGCAAAACTTTTGGTAAGCACAGCAGAAGCAAAATCTCCTGCATCACCGCCATAAATAGTTTTTGACAAAGTAGCAATGTATAAAATTAGTGGAGTTACAATTACAAATACTTGAACAGCTTTTTTAAAAAAGATTGATTTAAAGCACCCACTATAAAACTTAAAAGACATTGCCTAGAATAGC
>BPJC01000006.1 GCA_026004415.1 Patescibacteria group bacterium
CTTCCAAAATCATGAGTATAAACTAAGATTGACAAAAAACTTCTCTTTTCCTGTTCACTTGCACCGGGTAAAACTTCTTCTAATAACACTTGAAACTCTTGATAATTCAATAAAACATTAAAATATGCCTCCATTGCAAACAAATGCTGCCTCACTAATCTATCAATATATTTTTCACTCAAACCACAAGCATTACCTAAAGCCAAAAGATAAGCCAAAAAATTTTCTTTTTGAAATTCTTCTAAATCACCATAACAAGTAGGCTCTATAGCTAAAGCTTTACTTAAATTTTCGCGTATTAAAGGATTTAGTTTTTCAGGATTTATCGGCAAAGGAACAAGCTCACCCATAAAGAGCATATTATATCAAATTTTTTTTCAAATCTTCCTTACACTTGCTACAATAAAACGCTCAATTATAGGAGATGCTTCATTAAACGCTAGGAATCTTAGATTATATTCAGGCACCTGTTTTTTAAGCCAACCCGGAATCTCAAAAAAATGCTCACCTTTGTGATATATAGCAACAAGCAAATCCGGCTTGTCTCTTTTTAAAGTCTTCACAGCTCCTTTTAAAGTATCAAACTCAGCTCCTTCTATATCCATTTTTATTAAATCTACTTTTTTGATTTTGTTTTTCTTGACAAAATCATCGATTGTCATAACTTTAACTTTAACACTGTTTTCTGATTTTTTATTATCAATGCTAGACCTCGCCCCACCCTGAGTTAAATAAAAATATCCATTTTTTCCTCCTGTTGCATAAGGCACTGCTTCAATTTTATCTTCGAGTAAATTTAATTTTATATTTGTCTTTAAAATCTCAAAATTAGTTGGATCTGGCTCAAAAGCATAGATTTTTTTGCAATCAAAAACTTTGTTAAAACAATATGCAGTATCTCCAATATAAGCGCCTAGATCTAAAATAGCTTCATATTTTTTTCTCTTAAATAGTTTATTAATTTTCAAATATCCCGGAAAAACTCCTGTATCCGGATAAACAATGGATTTAAAACCATAAAGTGAATATGTATTAGTTAAAATATTAAACTTTATTTCTCTACCAACTTCTTTTCTAATTCTTTCAAACTCCACCCACCTTCCTTCAAAATCATCTTCATCTAATCCATCTTTAAAAACTAAACGAAAATAAATTCGGAGAAAGTATAAAACCTCATCTTCATCTTCTTTTAAAAAATCTATAGGAATATTTGGATTCATTGAATATACATAATCAACATAATCAAGCGAATGAGATTTCGAAAAATAATAAATTTTTTTGGTTAAATAAGACTTATATTTAGGCAAATTGACTCTTAACTTCTGGCTAGTAAATTTTCTTAAAAAGGTATATATCAAATTTTTCAACCTATTATTTAAAACAGCGGTTTGTTCTCCAGAAGAAACACTGTTTAAAATTTCAGAAATAATTTGATCCAAAACTACTTTAGCTTTCATTTCATCTCTAAATTTTTTATAAAAACTATGAAACTCTTAATAATATTTTTAATTTTATCAGGCAAATTAAGGTAAATTTTTATCAACCACAACCGTACCCAACCGCCCTTCAGTAGATTATCAAAATATATCCTATCATATTCAGGATTATATTCTAATTTTTTAGGATGCCTAAGAGGAAAAATTTTTTCAAAGTCTTTATAATAAGAAGATATAAAAGCTGAAGTGGGATCTTTAAAATAACCTAAATTATTAACTAAATTTGATTTTGGATAAATAAAATATAGATTGTTTTTTATCATAGATAAATTAATCTGAAAATCCCAAGTTTTTAGTTTGGCACTAACAATAGCATCAATATACATCTCTAAATAAAAACTATATTTGGGTGAAAAAAAATATTTTTTCTTATTTAAATTAAGAATAACTTCTCTAAAATTTTGGGGCTTGAGTAAATAATTTTCCCAAAGACGCCTAAATAGACCACTTCCCCAAACAGATCCTATTTGGCTTAAATAATATGAATGCTCCAAATTATTCATCTTATCCCCAAAAGGATTAAACCCAGTAATACCTGCAATTTTCTTATCATCCTTAAACTTCTTATACATTTCTTCCTGAAATTTAAAAAATTCATCAGATACCATAATATCTTCTTCAATATAAATCCCAAAGTCATATTTTTTAAAGAATCTATTTAACGAATCAGGAATATGCCCCATTAAACCTAAATTTTTCTCTCTAAAAATCTTAACAACCTTACAATCCCAAGTTATCATATTCAAAACCATATCTCTGGCTTTTTCTATAAGAGGTATTTCAGATTTATTTTTAGGACCATCTTGACAAAGATACAATACTTCTGGTCGATATTTGACAATAGCTGGAAAAGTTTCTTTCACCAAATCTGGTCTTTTGTAAAAAATGTAAATTACTGGAAGTTTTTTCATATATTGCTTAATATTTTATCAACTACTGACTTCCAACTGTACTTAATTTCAATAATTTTTCTCCCCTTAATTCCCATTTTTTTCTTGAACTAGGATTTTTGATTAAATTTACTATTTTTTTTGCCACATCATCATAATTATTTATATCGACAATATAACCAGCCTCACCGTCTTGAAACTCATAATCCCCTTCTTCTTTTAAATAAGGTCTTATTACAGGCGTCTGACACGCCATAGCTTCAAGATTTGGCAAACTGGTTGAATGTATATCTAAAGTTGCTGTAAAAAGATAACAAACGCTTGCGGAATAATAATAAGGCAAATGTTCTCTCGGTAATAAATCTAAAAACTTTACCTTTTCTTCTAATCTGTATTTTTTTACTAACTCAATATACTTTTTTTTATTCGGATTATTGGGTTGAGTTGATGAAATAAGAAGTAAAACATTAGGTTCTTTGTTAACAACTCTTCTGATAATTTCAATCGCCTTATCTGTATTTTTTGTTGGAGTATAATCTGTGGAGTGATACACTAAATATTTGCCTTTATATTGTTTTAAAACAAAGTTCTCTCTCCTCGGGTATTTTCCTAAAAAACTCTGTGTCTATCCCTAAAAAGGTTACAATTGAATCCTCTACCGTAAACTATTCTTGATCAGTTTTCTTTTTATGAAATTAGAAGGTAAAAACTCTTTTTCGCTTTTTTAACCGCAACAACATCTAACCAACCATATAAAAATGATAATACTCTCAAAATTGTTCTACGAGAAAATGATTGCTTATCTATGTATTCTCTATCATGAAAAAAAGGAAAAGGCTCATAACAATAGAAATAGTATTTTTTCTTGAATAATCTCGACAAAATAAATGCTATTAGATTAGAAGGAAATAGTGTGGCAAAAAAAACAACATCCTTGCTGTTATCTTGATTTACCTCTTTATTTGCTATATTGTAAATTCTAAAAAGATCTGCAAGCAAAAATATAGGGAAAAAGATCCAGTAAATAAAATCATTTGTACAGAAAGTATTCAAATTATTTACCTTTAGATTACCTTCTTTTTTAAATTTCTCGATAATCTGAAGATCACCAGTATTTATAATTAAAGATACATCATAACCTCTCCTCTTAATTTCTTTCAACTGTTCAAGAAGATGTACTGTCCCGCCCATAAAAAAACGAAGATGGGGGTAAAACCAAATTATTTTTTTTGTAATCATAAGTTAGAATAAATTATTAAAAATAATTATACGAAATAAACATTAAAATTTTAAACCATAAAAAAAATCAAACTACTCTCGTACACAATTAACTTAAATGAAAGAAACCTATTGCTTTTAGTGATTTGAAATCAAAAACTCAAACTGTCAATTATGCATAGACTGAAACAAAAGAAAGTGTCAAACTACAAAAAACATGATGATTGTGAAGAAATTTTCTTTATACTAGAAGGAGGCGGAAAATTCAAAATAGAAAATAAAGAATTTGCAGTTGGACAAAACGATTGTATAATAGTAGAAAAAGGAGGAGTTCTCTAGCTAAAAAATATTTATAATTTTAAATTAATATTTTAACAATTCAGAATAAAAGTATGAGCAATTTCTTTTCAGATAAAAAAATCCTTTTAACCGGGGGTAACGGTTTTGTAGGCCAACATGTTTATAAAAAATTACTTGAAAAAGGCGCAAAAAAAGAAAATATTTTAATCCCAAGAAGTAAAGATTACGACCTAAGAAAAAAAGAAGTTTGCGAAAAAGTTACTAGAAATATAAACATTGTTATCCATCTTGCTGGCAATGTTGGAGGCATTGGCTATAATCGTGAATATCCGGGATCTCTTTTTTATGACAATATTACAATGGGAGTAAATTTGATTGAAGCGTCACGAATAAATAATGTTAAAAAATTTGTATGTATAAGTACTATTTGCGCATATCCAAAATACACTCCTGTACCTTTTAAAGAGGAATTTCTATGGAACGGATATCCTGAAGAAACCAATGCGCCTTATGGAATAGCTAAAAAAGTCTTGTTAGTTATGTTGCAGGCTTATAAACAACAGTATAAATTTAATGGTATCTACCTTTTGCCAGTAAATATGTACGGGCCAGGAGATAACTTTGAACCTGAAAAATCTCATGTGATCCCTGCTTTAATAAGAAAAATCTATGAAGCTAAACTAAAAAATCAAGATCATATCATAGTCTGGGGCACCGGTAAAGCGTCAAGAGAATTTTTATATGTAGAAGATGCGGCAGAAGGAATTGTTCTAGCAACAGAAAAGTATAACAAACCTGACCCTGTAAATTTGGGTGCTGGCTTTGAGATAAAAATTAAAGATCTGGTAAAACTTCTTGTAAAGTTGATGGATTTTAAAGGAAAAATTGTCTGGGATAAAACAAAACCAGATGGTCAACCTCGTAGAATGCTTGATACCTCAAAGGCTTATAAAGAATTTGGTTTTAAGGCCAAAACAAAATTTGAAGAGGGCTTAAGAAAAACAATCGATTATTTTGTCAAAAACTATGAAAAACTTAAATAAAAAAGCTTCACTTACTTAATAATTGAATAAATAAATATAATCAACTGATTATGAAGGTAATGCAAAAATCTACTCATAAACCCAACTTTATTGTTTTTTAACACTTCTAAATCCTCTTTAAACTGAATCTTAAATCCATAACCACCTTTGGATTTCTTGTGAATTCTGAATTTAGATAATGGTTTGTCTAAGTAATACAACTTATACCCAGATCTT
This sequence comes from Patescibacteria group bacterium, assembly GCA_026004415.1. Classification (GTDB taxonomy): domain Bacteria; phylum Patescibacteriota; class Microgenomatia; order UBA1406; family GWC2-37-13; genus BPJC01. The sequence goes on from BPJC01000006.1 coordinate 5,164, forward strand.
ATAATTCTTAACCAGTAGTCATAATCCATGTTGTATTTATACTCTAAACTAAAATCACCAACTTTTTGGTATACTTCTCTTTTCCAAAAAGTAGATGGCTGATTTACAAAATTTATTACCTCCAATATTTTTTCTCTAAATGGAGATTGGGCAAATATTGATTTATAAAATTTTATAAAGTTTTGTATTTCAGTTCCGTTTTCATCTATAATTGTGTAATTGCCAGTAACCCAGCAGGCATTTGGGTTTTTATCAAAAAAATTTGTAACTTCCTCAAGCGTATAAGGGTAAAAAACATCATCTGAATTCAGATAACATAAAACATCTCCTTTAGCCATCTTCATTCCTTTGTTTATAGCATCACTTTGACCTTTGTCTTTTTCGGAAACATAAAAAAATTTATCTGGATATTTAGCTTTGTATTTCTTCAAGATTTCTAAAGTACTATCAGTTGAACCACCATCAATAACAAGGTGCTCGTAATTTTGATATGTCTGATTAGCAATGCTCTCTATTGTTTCCTCAATGAAACTGCCTTGATTAAATGATGGAGTTACAATAGAAAAAAGTAAAGACATATATAATTATTATTTATTAATTTTTAATCAAGTTTTATCCATAAATTATGGATTCTTAAATAGTTTTCTTGTTTAATAATTAGTAATTTAATAAAAATTAAAAATTGTCATCTCTCATTTTTCTAAATCTTTTAAAGCTTCTTTGCGAACTATCTCGCTTATTTCCCTTTCTATTTTTTCTATACTTTTCAAAATCCTAAAAACTAGCGCAAATAGAATTATAAAACCTACAAATATTAATGTATTAAGATTTTGACCAAAACCTAATTCTCTTGAAATAAAATAGGCAAAATCAGGGTTATAAGCAATTATTGCAATCATTAACCAAGTCAAAGACAAAACTCCAGTTTTCAAAATTGTGTAACTCTTTTTTTTCTTAAGAAAACTAGTGATAACATAACTGATTATGTATAAAGCAAAAACTATTATTGCAAATCTTGCAAAAGGCAATCCAAAAACTGTCATAGTTGTTTAATTATTATATTGTATAAAGTTTTAAGTCCATTTATAAAACCTTGTTTTCTGTTTTTAGATCTTGAATAATCTGTATAATAAACCATTATAGGCACCTCTGAAAACTTTAGGTTATGCCTTGAGATTTCTCTTAAAACCTCTGTATCAAATTCATATTCCTCTGATTGTGTCTCTATAAGATTTAATGCTTTTTTATTATAACCCCTGAAACCGCTTTGGCTATCTGTAACCTTAATGCCATAAAAAAAATAGGTAAGGATATTGGCAACATAATTAAATATTCTGTTTGGCAATGGCATTTCATTTTGCCTTAAAAACCTTGATCCTAACACAACATCACAACCTGATTTTAGTTCATTAAAGATTAGATTGAGATCTTTACTTTCATGTTGTCCATCGCCGTCCATTGTTATTACATAATCAGCATTAAGTATTTTACAAGCCTGAAGACCTGTTTTAACCGCCGCTCCCTTGCCTCGATTTATAAAATGTCTCAATACTTTTGCACCTGATTTTTGCGCAACTTCGTAAGTATTATCACTTGAACCATCATCGATTACAATAATATTTTCAAAACCTTGCTTCTTGATGTCCGATATTACTTTGCTTATAACTTTAGACTCATTATAAGCCGGTATAAGTATATAGACCTTACCCTTCATAAACTGGTTAATGCTTTTAAAATTTATTTAATTTTAATATATTTTCCATTATTTATCAGTTAATACAATCTTTTAGACATCCTCTGGATATAGACTCATTAAAAATCTTTCGAAATCTGGATTATTTCTATAAATCGGAGGGATTAAAGAGTCTAAATACTCCCTATAAAAAGTTCCCCTATCTATAAGCCGACCGTTAAAATATTGTTCCAAAATCTCTTTAGGAACCATATTTGCAATCTGACTAAAGGCATTTTGAAACTCACTTTTAAACCTTTCTATAAATTCTAGTAAATTAGCTAAAGAATAAGAATCTAAATCGAAGTTTTCTGATTGATAAGAGAGTGCACACGATATTTTTAAAATTAAATAATAATGCCCACCGCAAAGATTAACAAATTTGTCTATTTGATAATCAAGATCTTCTCTTTGTTCCTCATTAAAACCGGCTTTCGTAAATCTTAAAAGATATTCTTTTGCCGAATTCAAATCAGCCCAAATAGCAGGCGCTTTCACGAATACCTTTAAACTGTTTTTACCATCAGGCGAGTTGTTTGACGAAAACGATCTTAAAATTTCTTCTGGATGTCTCATCACTACAACTTCAATCCTTCTTGCATTTTCAACATCATGTTCATTATTAAAACTAAGAAGGTCTTCTGGTTCTTGAGCAACTATCTCATCTACCAACTTTACGGCCCAATTTTTGCCTAAACCTTCAATTTTCTCTCTTAAACCAATTGCCAGAAATCTGGCAAATGTAGATGTGCCTGATCTTGGAGGTCCATAAACAACTATGGTAATGTTGTTTGAATTATTAGATACTAATACTAATTTAGCAAATATTTCGTCTAATGCTGAATTTAGTGCTTCTATCAATGAAGATGGAGCTTGATCTTTAGTTAAAGGGTTAGTAGAAGATGAAGGTAGTCTTCTATAATCTAAATAGTCACTAAAGTTAAGTCTTTGCTCTGAATTTCCTTGTCTTGAAGGGGATTGATTCCACTTTGCCAACGCAGATCTAATTTTTACAAAAATAGATTCAATCATAGTATCTAATTAAATCATAACTTAAGATTCAAACAAAGACAAAGCAAAATTTTCAAAAGCTTTACTATTTCTATATTTTAATGGAATAATACTATCTAAATAAGGATCTCCTAGATTTTTTTGTTTAAAGTATTGAACTACCCTATCTTTACCAGCTAGTTTTAAAGCTGTTTCAAAAACTGTTCGAAAACAGTTTTTAAAAAATAATATAAAATTAGGAAATTTTTCTTCAAAATCATGTTGTGTAAATTCTCCTGTATTTACTAAATTAGATAAAAACTCAATTTGATCTTTTCGATTATTAGACAGTAAATAAATAATTAGAAGCATTATTAAATATATATTGTATCCACATAGTTCTATTATATTCCCAAGGATAACTGAATTTTTATCTGATAAAGCTTCAGAATTTAAACCACAGAGCTGGCATATGTATGATTTAGCAGAATCAAGATCTGGAATTATAATTGAAGGCGCTTTTATAAAGATAAAACAACTCGTATCGTTATTATCATAACTTGCAATAGAACCATCTACACCTGTAAAAATACTGTCATAAACAGCAGGAATCCTGGTAACAGCTATAATAACTAAGGGGTCTGAATCTTTATTATTTTGTTCAGTTATTTCTCTTTTTTTTTGTTTTAATTTTTCTTTAAGATTATTAATAACTTGATTTGAATCTATCTGATTTCGTGCAGAGTTTTCAAATGAAGACAATTCGTCTAAATTAACAACAACTAATGATTTGTCTTTTAATTTATGCCCTAATTGAGCCGCAGTTGTAGATGTTCCTGTTCTCGGTGGGCCACAAACAACCAAATAAAATGCATTTCTCTCTTCTTTAGATTCTATTATTCTCATTATTTCATCAGCCATCATTGAATATATCTCTGCATAATGGGCTCCAGGATCTGCAAAGTTTAATTCACCTCCAATCGGTTGACCTACATTAAATTTAAGTCGATCTCTTTTAAAAAAATCTAACAAATCTTCTATTCGATTTTGTTCTGTGTTCATAGCTATAGTTTATTGAGATTTAAATTATTAAATAGATTTATAAAAAATTTTTCAAATAAAAAAATCATTCCTCCAACAACTATCATTGTATCGAAACATTTTTTCTAATTCCTCTTGCAATTGTTGCTATAATTTCTCTATTTAAAATAATAAAGTATACTGCGATACCTCCCACAATAATAGAAACAACTCTGCCTACAAACTCTGACAAAACGCTTGGATCATAATTGGCTCTAAACCGATCAGGATTTAAGTAGATTTCTTCCTGCATTGCCAATGCGCTAGACAACAATACCCTATATGAATCCGGCCAACTACTATCAGCATTGTAAGACCCCTCAGTCACATCTACCTGCATTATAGGTATAATAATTTTTTGTGAAACATCATCATTTAAGTTAACAACCAAGTATAGACAGTTATTAATCATTGCAGGTGTTATAACAATCTCAGGCTCTGATGAAACCAAAACATTTTCACAATAAGATTGCGCCACGATTTTAGGATCAAAGTTAAATTGATTATTATTAATATTTAAAGGACCAATAAGCATTAAACTTCTGACTCCAAGTTGTTCGGCAAGATCGTGGTCCTCAATTTCTTCAATACTTCCATTTTTTCCATTTTTGATAAGTTTAACTACGATTTTTTTTAACTGCGCCATAATTTTTTGCTCCAACTCTGGGTCAAACTTAGCTTGATTTAATATCAATCTTAAATTTGAATAATCCAGATCCGAAAAAGGCAAAGCAACAGTTGCAGTTGGAGGGTTTTGATCCACCTGATCCTGTCCCAAAGCCGCAGAGTCACTGCCAAAGTACAACGATAATGCAAGCAGTAACGATGCTAAACAAGTTCTGTAATTTTTAAATCTTTCTGTATATGAAAGGATTTTCTCTTCAGATAACATCTAAATATTATAGGATATGAAATCCTGTTTGTAAACTACATTAGATAATGTTAACTTTGATTTTATATAATAAAGTGTATGTCTAGATTGATTAAGTTTCTGACTAAAAATAAAAAACTAATTGTTTTTTTATTTTTTCTTGCTTATTTTCTTAATCTTTTGCTTTTATTGATGGGCTGGAACTGGTTTGCAACTCAAAAGGGTCCTTTGCTTTATAATATTGGAGTTGTCTATGGCAGACTTGCAGTGATTTTTTATTCTATAACTTTGCTTCCCGGGATTATTCGCAGATTTCAGATAAAAGAGTCTGTGCTTTATCAGACGCAAACAATTTTAATGCTATTTCGCAGACAGATAGGAATTTTAGTTTTTTTTACTGTGCTGATTCATTATATGTTCTTAAGAGGATTTAGAGTTTTAAGTTTTGGCTTGCCCAGCATTTTGCCTACTTTTGAAATAGTTGGTTTTATTGCTTTTCAGTTGATGTTTTTACTATTTATTACCTCAAATGACTGGTCTGTGTCTAAACTAAAAAAATGGTGGATCTACCTGCATAGGACAACTTATGTAATTGTTTTTCTGATATTTTTGCATATACTTTTGGCAGAGTTTAGCTTGCAAAGAACTAATAAAATATTTCTAATCACAGCTTTTTCAGTTCTTTTTTTAGAATGGGCTTCTTTAATATATAGTTATCTTATCAAAAAAAGCAAGATTTAATTAAAATTTAGCTAAAACAGTTTTTTTGTTTTAATAGATGTTTTATAGTACAAGTTTATAGTACAAGATTGTTTTTAAACAAAAAGAGGTGATCTTTAAATTAGTTCCTGTATCAATGATCGGTATATACCTTTGTTATTTTTTAAGATCTCAGATAAACCATACATTGATCCTGTTATCACAAAGATTTGGTCTTGAGAGGCATCAATAAGATCCTCAACTTTAGATTGATCTATGTAATTTATTGGCATATTAAATTTATTGGCAAACTGTTTGATCTGATCATAGCTGTGGCTTTTGATACCACCTTCTTGCTCATAAGTAAAATAATACAGTTTTTTAGCTACTGGCTTTAATAGCTTAATAATGCTTAAACTGTCTTTGGAGTCTTTAACAGATAAAATAAAACAGAATCTTTGTCTTGGATATAATTTTTGCAAAGACTGTATAAAATAGCTTAGTTTCTGGACATTGTGTGCAGAGTCAAGAATAACTGTCTTAGCTTTAAATTTTAAGATATTAAATCTTCCTATCATCTTGATACTGCTTAACTGTGATCTGATCTTGTCTTTAAAATCAATAATTTTTAAATCCTTTTTGGCTAAATAATACTCAAAGGCCTTTAAAGCCAGATAGGCGTTTACAGCCTGATACTCTCCAGACTGCGATAGTTCAAGTTTCAATTTTTTTTGGTCTAAAGTTGTATACTCAAACTGAACTCTGTTGATGCCTAAAATCTGCGGTTTTACTAACTTGGGATCAACAACAATTAGTTCTGCAGAGTGTTTGTCAGCTACTTTTTTTATAACCGCAAAACTTAATTCTGTTGTCTTTAAGGCTATAACCAAATTTTTGTTTTTAATAATACCTGCCTTTTCAAAAGCAATCTGCTCTAATGTATTGCCTAAAACCTCTGTATGATCATAACCTAATCTGTTTATAATACAGGTCTTTTGATCAATTATATTAGTTCCATCAAGTCTGCCTCCAAGACCGACCTCCAAGCAAACAGCGGTACAGTTGGCTTTCTGAAACAAATGTAGAGCAAGCAAAACCTTTGCCTCAAAAAAACTTGGTAAAAATTGAGTTCGGCAAGTATTTATATTTGAAATCAAAAAATCTATGGCAGAAGACAAATCTTTGCTAGATACTGGTTTGTTGTTTATCTGAAAACTTTCTTCTACATTAACTATAAAAGGAGACAAAAAAATTCCAACCCGCGGTTCAACAACCTGAAGCAGTTTTGATAAAATCATTGTTGTGCTACCTTTGCCAGAGGTTCCAGCAATATGAAAGACTTCAGTATTTTTTGGTATAAGATTTAACTCAACTGCCAGCTGTTTAAGTTTCTGCAATCTTTCTTCTGCTTTTAAATAACCTGTTTTAGACAATACCGGAAACTCAGCTAGCAGTCTCTTTAAATTTAGGTCGCTGAACTCCATAAACAAACTTGACTTTAAAGTTTTATTGTCTAAATTATATATAGAAAAAAATTAAATTGGTTAAAAGTTAATCTTTTATAACTATGTCTAGAGTAAAGATCTTTAATAAAAAACAACCAAAACCAATAACTGTGAATGACAAAGAAGTCTGGATCTGCCAATGCGGATTATCTGCAGACTTCCCTTTTTGCAATGGCACCCATCATAAAATTCAAGATGAACCTGAAAACGAACTGTATCAATACGATGAAAAACTAAACAGAAAAAAGGTAAAAATTGTTGAAGATAATTAAAAATATTATTGTGTTTTTAACTAAAGTATGTTATCTTGTAAATATTTAAAAGTTTAATTTAAAATATGGCCAAACACAACCAACCAAATGAAAATAAATTTTATGGATTTCCTCAAAAGGCAGTTCTTATATTTATTGCTTTATTGCTAATTATTATAGGAGTGCTAGTTGGGCTATTGATGTCAGGTTCCAATCCAATAAATTTATCTTATAAATCAAACAACAACCAAGAGGAATCTGCAAATAGCTTTAAGATAGGCAAATATAATGTCGGCAGTGTTTTGGATGAGCTTAAGGTTGATAGAGCCAAATTTGAACAATGTTTAGATAAAGGAGAAACAGAAAAAAGGGTTGATGAAGATTTTCAAGAAGGAGCGCAAGCAGGCATTCAAGGAACGCCTGGAGGCGTAATTTATGATATGCAAACAGGCAAAAGCATAGCTTTTCCAGGAGCTGTCTCCGCAAGTAATCTGGAGACAATATTAAATGATCTCAAAAGCGGAAAATCCGACTCTGGAGACAATGCTTTAAAGGTAAGCAAACCAGATCCTGAAAAAGATCATTGGAAAGGCTCAAAAACTGCCAGATATGTTTTAGTTGAATACTCTGATTTAGAATGTCCTTTCTGTCAAAGATTTCACCCTGAAGCCAGTAAATTTGTCTCTGAACATGAAGATGTTGCTTGGGTTTACAGACACTTTCCATTAAGAGGCATTCACCCTGATGCTCAAAAATTGGCAGAAGGCGCTGAGTGTGTTTATAATCAAAAAGGCGATGAAGGTTTCTGGCAGTTTGTAGACTATGTTTTCAAAAATCCAGCTGAATAATAATACAATAAAGTTTAACAAAAACCCCGCTTAAAAAAGCGGGGTTTTTTTCTGCATTAATCTTAATTTGATCTTTTAATCTATGCTTAAATCTCTGAACTTAGATAAAGACTTTACCAACTCTTTAAGTTCTGTTAAAGATATATGCTGTTGTGTGTCTGTTTTAGAACTTCCTGCTTCAATCAAAATGCCGTCGTACAAGAACTCATTGTCATAACTCATCTGCATTGCATTTATTGTTGCAGGCAGAATCTCTTGCTTCATCTGTGGACCATAAGAATGGCTTGGATCAAAAAATAGCAAACAACCGGTTCTTTGCTTAACTCTTTTGGCAATATTATGAACAGGAGCATTCCTATACTTGCCTTTTTCAGGCACATCCACACCTCTGTGAATTAAGATTGTTTTGCTTTTGTAATCAGCATAACTTGCCAAACCTTCCCAGGTTTTTTCCATTGTCGTAATTCCTGTATACTTATCATCATTTGCAGTATCAAGATTTTCACCAACCCATTTTGGGTTTTTAAGGCCTAACCACCAATTATTTTTTTTAGCAAATCTGCTGGTTATAAACACTGGCCAACCTAATTGATTTACAGCTGGATTCCAGATTAGAACTCTAGATTTGTAAATCTTTTTATCCATACAGCTTAACTGCAAAAGCGGATCCATAATCTCTGTGGCAATAATCAGATGAGTTTTTTTTAAAATAGCTTCAGCTAGTTTCAATGATTCAGGATAAACTAGATTAGATAAAGATTTTTCTTCAACTGCCTTTTTAAGATTTTTAGAAAAGGCTTCAAAATCCATACCCATTCCTTCGCCAGTTTTTTCAAGCAAAGTCCTAGATTTCAACCCTACAACTCTGGTTCCCCAAATTACTGGTTTGCCATCTAACCTCAAACTTGCTATCTCATAAACTTCTTTGAGGTTATCTTTATCTATAGAACAAGGACCTGCAATTATCCTAAGTTTTTTGTTTTTCATAATTATATTGATTTAAACTTATAAAAATTGTTTTTAAATCCAACTGCTTCAAATTAGCTCTAAAACCTTCGATCTCAGATTTGTTTGGAATCGCAGAACTATTGCCCTTTTTAAGACACTGCAAAGCAGAAACTTTATTGGCAAAATCTATAGCCTGATCAAGCGTCTTTCTTTCCAACAGCGCATAACCAAAAGCCGCTCTGAAAATATCACCTGCGCCTAATACATCTACTGGTTTTATATCATAGGCAGGGAAAACCTTGACACTATTCTCTTTTACTAATAAGGCTCCAAACTCTGCAACTGTTATAATGTAATCTTTTTTTAAAAATCTGCGCAATTTGCTAGAGCCAACCTCAAGCCTATCTTTACTCCAGCAGACAACAAACTCCCAAGGAACTATAGGGTAATCCAATTGTTTCAAGATCAATAGATTTTTTAGTGAAACCTCAACAGAAGGATCAAAGATTATCAGAGCTTCATCATTTTTGTAAGTAAGAAGCTGGTCAAAAACACCAACTTGATGTCGATCTAAATAAATAAGCTGAGGTTGTTTGTAAATGTCAGTGGTCAACTCAACCAACTTGCTTTTTACAGAGTCTTTAACAATAGTCCGAATGCCAGACTGCAACTGAACTAAAACAATATTTTTTTGAGTCTTAGATTGATAAGTAATCACAAGTTTTACCTTAAACCTTTCTAAATTTTCTTTGATCCAGTAGCCCTCTTTGTCTTTTGCCAAAGATGTGGCAAAAACAGAACAATAACCCATTTTGGCAAAAAAAATACTTGCACAAGCGCTTGGTCCCCCAACAGAGTAAGAAACCTCCTGCGAATCGGATTTTCCACCAACGACTAAACTATCTTTTAAAACAACTGTCTCATCTAAAACAACCTCTCCTATTGATAAAACCTGTTTTTTTGCCATATAACTAAAAAACCCCGCCTATATTGCGGGGTATAAAACTTTATTTAATCTTAAAACTACCCCGCTTTAGCAGGTGAAAAGAAATAAAAACCAAAATTTACTTTTACCAACTGATTGTTTACCATAGTTTATGGTTAATTTTACCTAATCAATTTTTCTAAAACAACTTGAATAAAATTCAAAAACCTGGCAACTGCTGTTTTTTTAACTGTATAAACATAGTTGTGATAACCTAATGCAGGCAAACAGATATTTACTGCTTTTGTAAATCCATTGCCCTCAAAGTTAGATGGTTCCAGTTTAGTTATAGTTTGCTCATTCAGCACTGATTTGGAAAACTTAACCTCACCTTCCAACTGGTCGAAAAACTGTCTTAATTGACAGTGTAGCAGATACTTGCCTCCGCGGTATAATACCTGAGGCAGATCATTGGCTAAACTGTCAGACCAGAGCTCTGAACTAGCTTGTTGTTTTACAATAGGGCAGTAATCTAAAACTAAAGCATACTCTGGTTTAAACCTTGCCGAGATAGAATCAGCGCTATGATCTTCCATTTCTTCATCTGTAATAAAAGCAAACATTATCTTATTTTTTTCAAGATCAAACCCTAACTCTAAAAGTTTCAGCATTACAAAAACAGAAACTCTATTATCTATTGCTGTCGCGGTTAAATACTCAGCTGATTCTGAATAATATTTTTCAAAGGTGCCTAAACTGCCTGTTGTTAAAACAATATTTTTGTCTAAAGGATATAAAATGAGATTGCTAAAATCATCTGAAGACAATGCTGATCTGATATTGGCTCCTGAATAAACAACAGCAGAGGTTTTTTCTCCTTTGCTTGTTTTAACCACAACAGGCATGCCTGCGAAACTACAGCTTGAAACAGAACCAATAGGAGCTATAGAGTAACCTTCAGAGTCAGTCTTTTTTACTATCTGAAAACCAACTTCATCTATATGAGCTGAAACTACAATTCTAGGATTGTTTAATTCTCCTGCCAAAAGCACACCATAATTATCTATAGTATAAGTTGTATATGTTTTTATCTCAGACTCTATCAAACCTCTCACCTCATCAGTGTCTCCGGTGACCCCAAAGGCAGAGATCAATTTTTTTAGTAAAGAGAAATTCAACTCTGATTCCATTTCAAGCAAATAAAAAACTAATTGATTTATTATAACAACAAATTTTTTTAATAATAATCTGTTTATAAAAATTCTTTAAGCAACTCTTTAGTTATAAGTTTTGTGTCTTTGGCTTTGTCAATTAATGTTTCGTTTTTCAAGATCTCAAGAAAATCTGTGTAAACAGGCTTATTAACCTGATATAAAACTCCTAAAGGAAATTTTTCTTCTTCATAGGCTTTTTGCACAAAAGACAATACTTGTTTAAGATCAGCTTTATCATAGTTTTGATCAAGATCAAAGGTTCTCTGCAGATAGTACTGGTAAGTCTGCAGTTTATTAAAGGTAACACAAGGTTGCAGTATGTTTACTACTGAAAACCCTCTGTGAGCTATTGCTTGTTTTATAAGATCAACCATCTGTGGAACCTTGCCGGCAAAGGCCTGAGCAACAAATGAAGCTCCTTGAGTCAAGGCTATATGCAATGGTCTAATAGGTTGTTCTGGCAACCCATAAGGTGTTGATTTGGACTTTGCTCCCTGATGGGCCGTAGGTGATACCTGACCTGTGGTTAAACCATAAACGCTGTTGTCATGAATAATAACTGTAATATCATGATTACCTCTGCAAGCATGCAAAAAGTGGTTTCCGCCTTCTCCGTAAGTATCGCCATCACCTGCAATTACCAAAACCGGAAGCTTGTGGTTGGCAATTTTGGCTCCAATAGCATTGGCAATACCTCTGCCATGAAGTCCATGAACTGCATAAGCATTAAGAAAATCATTCATATTGCCTGAACAACCAATGCCAAAAACAACTATTAATCAGAAGGCGTAAAGCCCATCTGAGCTAAAGCTGTCTTTATAGCAATGCCAATACTCCAGTCTCCGCAACCAGGACACCAGGTTGGTTGATAACCATTAAAAGCTGATAAGTTACTCATAAGATCTCTGCTAACTTATTAATAATTTCATTAGGATAAAAAGGTCTGCCATCGTACTTTAGAATCTTTTTGTCAATTGAAAACCCGGTCTGTTCTCTGATCAACTCAGCCAACTGACCTCTGAACTGTTCTCAACTAAAACAATAGGTGCGTTAATTTTGTCAAAAACCTCTGCCTTCAAACGCTGTGCATTTAAAGGATACAGATGCGTAAAATGAACATAACCAGTATCCATATCGTTTTCAGCCAAAATTCTTCTGGCTTCTTGAATAGGTCCTTTATTTGCTCCATAAGAGATAAAAACCAGTTTGCTATTTGCAAATTGCCAAAAATTTTAGGCAGACTAAAATCTTGGTTTAAATAAGTAGTTATTTTTCTGGCTCTTTTATTAACCTGTTGAACTCTGGGTTGTGAATCCTCTGTAGTATGACTGTCTTCTAAATGTTCGTATGAGTTAGCTTGATAAAAAACACCTTTTTGGCCAGGAATTAACATCTCCGAAATTCCATCGTCAGAGTCTTTGTATCTTAAATAATTTTCAGACTGCGTTTGAGCAACTATCTTGCCTCTGTCAATCTCGCTTGAGTCAATCAAACTTAGTATTTTTTCAGACTCTAAACTATACAATGACTCAGACAAAAACTTATCAGATAAAATAATAACAGGAGTCTGATACTTATCTGCTAAATTAAAGGCTTTTACAGTAATTTCAAACATTTCATACGGATCTCCTGCTGACAAAACTATTTTAGGGAACTCTCCATGACCTGCATGAACTGCAAACATTAAATCGCCTTGTTCAGTCCAGGTAGGCATACCTGTTGCAGGTCCAGCTCTCTGAGACAAGAAAACAACTATAGGAATCTCTGCTACGCCAGAAAACGAAAGAGACTCAACCATTAAGGCAAACCCTCCTCCAGATGTTCCCACAGCAGATCTAACACCTGCAAAACTTGCGCCTAAAGCATTGTTGACAACCGCAATCTCATCTTCAGAATGTCTTACAACCATATTGGCTTTAATCTGCCATTTTGCCAAAACAGCCAAAACTGAAGATGAAGGAGTCATTGGATATGCGCTGTAGAACCTGCAATCTGATAACACACAACCTAAAGAAAAAGCCTCATTTCCTGTTAAAACAGCCAATGATTTGGCATTTTGCTTTTTTAAAGTATCAGTTACAAGATCTGAATAATTTTCTTTTATATGTTTAAAAGCTAAATCAACAAACTTAAGGTTAAGATTTATTATTTCTTCACCTTTATCCGCAAAAGCAGACCTGATCAACGCCTCAACATCTTGCTGATCAACGCCCAATAAACAAGCGCTGGCCGATAAACCTAAAACATTTTTCATAAACTCTTTTGCATTTTGCTCTTTTATAATCTGATTAAAAGGTAAATCTATAAGTTTTAAGTTATCCTGCTGAACTTCAATTTCAGATCCATCATAAACAACAAAGGCAGACTCTGACAACCTGTCTTTATGCAGTAAATAAGTGTCTTTATTAAGACAGACTAAAAAATCAATCTTATCTTTGCTAGTGTTTTTTTTTCTTATCTGAGACTAAAATCTCAAAAGTATTATGACCTCCTCTTATTAACGACGGATACTCTGGATAACCAAAGGCATAAGTAACCACAACTGACAGCTAACTTTGC
>BPJC01000007.1 GCA_026004415.1 Patescibacteria group bacterium
TAGATCCAAGTAATCAGTAGCCTGAAGAATCTTGGCAATTATATCTGGCGTTGGCAGTTCAGTTAGATCCTGCTCTTCTTTAAGAAGTTTCTCGAATTTATTGTATCTTCTTTTTCCTATTTTTAAAGCTCTATCTAAAGAAACCGAATCTTTAGGATTAACAACAAGACGCAAATATGACAAAATATCTTTTATTTCTTTTCTCTCATAAAACCTAACACCTCCTGTTAATCTATAAGGTAGGTTATAGCGAATCAAAGTCTCCTCAAGATAACGAGACTGGGCATTAGTACGAAACAAAATAGCAAAATCTTTAAATCTATTTAGATCATTTAGCTGAAGTATTGTTTCTGCTACAAAGATTGATTCCTGCTCTTCATCTGCAAAACCTTTAATCTCAACATCATGTTCTCCTTTGAAACTTGTCTTAAGATGCAAAACTGGATGAGTAGTATTTTGGCTGATAACCTCATAAGCATAGTTAAGAATCTGCTGTGTTGATCTGTAATTAATCTCTAACTTGTACTCTTTAGTGTCTGGAAAATCTTTCTGAATTCTTCTTAAATTGTCTATTTTTGCTCCTCTCCAGGAATAAATACTTTGAGAAAAATCTCCTACCACAAAAAGATTTTGATGTTCAAAACAGATCAGTCGAGCCAACTCGTACTGAACAGTATTTGTATCCTGAAACTCATCTATTAAGACAAACTTAAATCTGTTTTGCAGATTTTCCAACACCTGTCTCTCTTGGGATAAAAGTTTTACTGTAAGCTGTAAAAGATCATCAAAATCAACAGCTGAATTAGCTTTTTTTTTCTTTCTCATACTCTCGGCACACCTCATAGATTCTGTCAGCAATAAAAGAGCTGTAATTTTGGTAAATATAATCCTCAAGTTCAATGTTATGATTCTTTGCCATAGATATTATAGAAAGATAATAACGAGGCGTAAATGTTTTGCCAAGATCCAAAGACTTTATAACTTTTCTAACCAAAGATAACTGATCATCATCATCGTAAATAACAAAGTTTTTAGACAAACCAATCTTTTGTCCCCAGATTCTCAAAACCCTTACGCAAAATGAATGAAAAGTTCCTACAAAACCAACCTTAACATCTCCAAGTCTTTCAGTCATTTCTTTTGCGGCTTTATTAGTAAAAGTAACCAACATAATCTGATTTGGATCAATTTTATGCTTGTAAACTAAATTAAAAACTCTTGTGATCAAAACCCTGGTTTTTCCAGATCCTGCGCCAGCTAAAACAACAGCCGGTCCCTTAAAGTGTTCGACTGCTTGCCTTTGTTGAGGATTAAGTTCTTTTAAAATCTGCGTTAATTTGTCCATAAGATAAGATGATATAATATAAAAGTAAAATATGAAAGAGTTTTATATTATAGCCAATTGGAAAGCCAAACTAAACCTGTCAGAAACAGCGTCTTGGTTGAATGATTTTAAAAAACAGTTTAAACAGCCTAAAAATAAAATTAAGATAATATTGGCTCCTACAGCAACAGCATTATTTTATGTTTCAAAGTATTGTAAACAAAACAGCTTGGATATAGAAATAAGTTCTCAAGATGTATCAAGATTTGCCAAAGGAGCTTATACAGGAGAATCTCCAGCTGAGATCATAAAAGACTTTGTTAATTACTCAATTATAGGCCACTCAGAACGCCGCAGGTTATTTAACGAAACAACTCCCATTCTTTCAGACAAACTTAAACAATGCAGATTAAATAATATCAGAACAATTTATTGCATTGAAAATTTAGAAGACGAACTTATTTCAGAAGCTGACCTTATAGCCTTTGAACCCAAATCAGCCATTGGAACCGGAAACAATCTTGAACCAGAAAAACTTCACCAAATAAAAAAAACGCATAATCAGATTAAGAAACCTTTTTTGTATGGAGGTTCTATAAGTTTAGAAAACATTGAAGGTTATTTTAAAATCAAAGGTTTAGTAGATGGTTTCTTAATTAGCTCTGCCAGCAAAGATCCTATCAAGTTTCTTTCAGCTATAGATTTAATTGATAAGGCTTTAGATAAATAAAGCAATAAAGATTATAAAAGAACTTATTATCAATAATATAATATAGTTATTTACAAAACCAGCATCAGGCAGTTCAGACACTGGCGTTGGCGTAGATCCTGAGTCTGCTAACAGCACTTCCTCGGTTGGAGTCGGCACTTCAACAGATGGAGTCGCTACAACTATGTCAGATGGTGTAGGCTCTGTCTCAGTTGGAACCTGAGCTAAAAGAGGATCTTCAGTTGGAGTAGGAATAGACTCATCAACACCCCCTTGGTCAACCTCTAGCGTTGGAGTAGCCTCTGGTGTTGGAGTTGGAGTAAATGTAGGAGTCGGCTCATTTTGCGGCAAAGAATTATTTGCTAAAAAAATACTTTTGCGATATGTTTTTGACTCTGCCTGAACCTCTAATCTTAACTGACCAACACCTTCATCATTGGCCCTAAGATAAGTAATTGCAACAAACACAACCACGCCAAAAAACAACAGTCCAGCAATTACTACAATTATAGTATTTATCCGACTTTTGCTTATGGGCAGGTTTAATTTTAATTTTGGGTTAAGGTTTTGCATATATTTTATTCTGTCAGCCAGCCGGCAACTTGTGAATACAGCTCAGCCTGAATATCCAAACCAACATCAGTCTCTTTTATAATGTATGGAATATAAAAAACATTATAATCTTTATTATACTCTGTAGTCTCATTATCAGCAGACCACTGATCAGAGTTTACCTTAATTCTAGCTTTAGTAATGTTTGCATCCTGAGTTTTTTCAATACCTATAAAAATTGAACTGCCAGCAGTTAATTGTTCAGCCTCTTGATCAGATAAAAGATTCCAGTTCTTATCGAACAACATTATGCCTTTTGACTCTACCTTTTTGATCTGAATATTACTTTCTGCAGAAGATCTTCCAGCATTTTTAGTAACTAAAAAGGCAATTGTAGTCAAACTAATTAAAAAAACAAAGATCAATGAAGCCGCAACCAAATTATTCTTTTTTACAACCGACTGCTTTTGTACAATAACCTGACCTTTGGCCAACTGCTCTTTGGCTAGTTTCTCTTGCTGAAAACTGGGAAGTTTAATATTTTTGCTCCTGCTTTCTTTTATAAAAGCGTATATTTCCCAAATTAAAAAGATTAAAACTCCAAAACCAACTACTGCGGCAATTATACTAAAAACACTATACTCCATATTCTTAATCTTAAATTAAAATCTACGCGATTACAATATCAAAATAATAGTTTTTTAAAATGGTTTAAATCTAGTTAAGCTATTTAAAACTTAACTATTCTTGAAAAAATAAAGCAACCCTGAAAAGATTAAAGAAAAACTTACTGCAAACAAAACTAAATTGAGATTAAAGCCAGAAACAGGAGCCTTTGCAGTAGGCTCAGCTGTTGGTTGACCAGCTATCACAGTCGGTGTGGGAGACGAAGCAGGTTGTGTCCCAACTGTAGGTGTTACTGTAGGCGTAGGTGAGACTGTATCTGCTGACTCTGTAGCTTCTGCTAAAACAGACTCTCCTTGCTTGGTAATCGTAAAACTTCTTTCGGCTGTGTACTTTTTTCCCTGATCATCGTAGGCAGTTACCAAAAGAGTGTAACTGCCTATATCTAAAGGCTCTCTAAGATCTACCCACCAATCTCCTTGTTCATCTACCTTTAATTTATAAACTATGTTTTTTTTGCCCTGAATCTGAACTAAGACATCATTGCCCGGAAAACCTAGTCCTCTAATTAAAGGATTTAACTCTGAAATGACTGTATTATCTTTAGGATATGTAAGATAAAATCTATAGTTTGAACCATTGTTTTGTCTCTCCTGTTGAATAATCAAAGGTTTTTTCTCACTCAAAACCTCTGGAAACCTGTAATTTTGAGAAATATCTAATTCGCCGCTAAAACTTAAAAGGCTAGACAGACTGCCTTCAGCCAAAACCTTGCCTTTGTCAGACAATAGTTTTAAAACAAAACTTTCTTTTCCAGTAGGCACTTTTCTTGCCAGATTATTCTCGTCAAACATTAAACCCAATGGAATTACTAAAGTACCATCATCTTTAGTAATCCCAGACAAGCTGTAAAACCCTTTTATTTCAAGTAAAACCGGCATATTTGCAGAGGGATCTTTATTTTCAACCAACCTCAAAACCAACGGCGAAGTTTTATCTGGCAAATAGTTTTCTGGTGTAGTTAACTCAAATGGCACATCTTCGCTTTTACCAACAAACCTGTCTCCAACCTTTATTATAAAATAATACTTTGTCTTAGGTTTTAATCCAATCAACTCAACATAATGATAGTAGGACTCTGAATCATTTAACTTAAGCATTTTATCCTCTGCTATTGAGTTCAAAACAGATATATCTTGACCATACTGAACATAACTTTTAGTTTTCTCTGTAGTTTTATAAACCACAACAGCTTGAGACGAGGTTAAATTAGTAATTGTTAAAAACTCAATCTTAGCCTGGTCATTAATAGAAGGCTTTTTTTCAACTAAAAAAATTGCCATAAAAAATATCAACCAGACAAAACCGGCTAGTATAAACAAATTGCGTATCTCGTTTTTGTTTGATTGTTGCAAAAACAACTTGGTGTAAATGTTACTCATTATCCGGCTTTAATTTTTTTAATTTATCCAATACAGTCTCGTCAAACTTAATATTAGTATTTTCTAAAATAGAAGACTTTACTTCGTAACTCTCTTTTTTGCGATTATATTTAATGTCGTAAATTAACCAAAAGATAACAGTTACAAAAATTGTTATGGCTATGATCAGAACCTCTTTTTTATTCATATTATCTAAAAAAACTTTTTACAGTAACTATTATATTCACAGTATCCTGATTTAAGCTGGCAGAGTCTGTGCTATCCTCTAAAAGCTGTTGATAAAGACTATCCTCCTCATAATCTTTAGTAACGCTCAAACTTGAGATATCTTTTATTCTTCTCTGCTGTCTAAGTTCTTCAATAGCTTTTAGAAAGTTAGAAAAACTTCCTGTCAGTTGGTACTCAAAACTAATCTCTTTTAGATCAGACCCGGATTCTTGTTTTGTTTTATCATCAGAACCAACCAAAACTATGTTTCCAGCCTCAGCAGAAATGATCTTAAGATTATTACTGGAAAAAACAGCATTGATTTGATTAAAAACTGAAAAGATATTCATCTTGTCAGGAACAGCCTCATCTAACAAATCAAAATCATCTCTGTATTTCTCTGCCTGAATATTAATCTGGGTTATATTGTTTATAATCGATCTTAATCGATCTGCTTCTTTTAACAAAGAATCTCTTTTATCGCGAAGCTCAAAGGCAGTCTTTAATGTAGGCCTGATAATAAAAACTATGAAAAATGAAAAAACTATAAAAAAAGCAGATAAATAAGCATAGTTTTGGTTCTGTTCTTTTTTAAACAAATCCTTTAATTTTTTTGAGATAATCTCAAGACTCAGATCCTTCATTGGTTTTTGTCTTAAAATTTGTTAATTTAAACACAAAATTAAATCCATACTCAGATCTTTGTATTGAATCTAAACCTACTTCTTCAAAAAATCCGTCTGATTTTAGTCTATTATAAAATTTCATAATAGTTGCATAATCAAAAGATAATCCTCTTAAAGAATAACTACTACCTGAGTATGAAAGTTCATAAAGCAAAAAATTTTGCGGAAACACAGATAGTAAATACTTTAATGCCTCTGACTCCAAAGACTCAGCAGTGAGTTTGTCTCCAATATCTGATATTAACTTTGACTTCGCCTGATAATCCTTTACCATATCCTGACTGCTTTCCACAATCTCCTTGTTGCTGTAGTACATAGACAAACTATCAGAGATTTCTATATCTATCTTCATTCTATACAAAAACACAGCTAAAATAATTATCTGTGTAATCACTAAAATATGTTTAAAGAAGCCTAATGTAAACACAAATACAGCCTGATATATATCAGTACTCTGTTTTTCAAGCAGATTTATATTATATTTTTTTTTCATTTATATTATGATTTTAACACCATTTTGGAGATTCTGCTTTTTAATCTACTTGCTTTATTTTTATGAAAAACATTCTTTTTGGCACATTTGTCAACAATTGAATAGAATTTTGACAAAAGATCAGACAAGACCTTTTTATCTGAACCGCCAGCTAATGCTTTTTGAATTGCTTTTTTTGCTTTTTTAAACTGAATTCTATAATAGTTGTTTTGGTATGTTTTAGTTATTGTTTGTCTTATACGCTTTTTGGCTGATTTAGTATTTGCCATAAATTAAGTTTCACCCCCTTTTTAAAACTTTAAAACTAATAACCTATTACTCTGATATTATACCTTGCAAACCTAAAAATTTAAAGAGAATTATAATCAAACTCCTTTTCTAAACTACCTGAGCCATAACTGCCAGTGAATTTTAAGAAAACACTAATCTTATCTTTTACAGTATGAGGCACACAGCTTCCCGAAGAACAAGTGCCTAAAAATATTTCTTTTTTTATCTCATTTGAGTCAATATTAGAAATTGTTCCAATAACTCCTTGAGTCACATCGTCTTTAGTTATATAGGTAATCTCATACTCTATGGTTTCAGTGTTGTCTGGAATGTTTAAAATTATCAGATTGATCCTATTGCCTGACAACTTCTCCACATTGGCGCTGGTGTCTGCTGGCAATTGAAACTGGTCTAATTTATCAACCTTTGGCTGGTCTTCAACAGAGTTTTTATTATCAGATCTAGTCATTATAAACACTGACACTAAAACAACAACTGCAATAAAAGCAGAAACGATATAGATTAAATTTTTATTATTTAGAACTGTTTTCATTTTCTGTTTCTATAAAACTTATAATTTTGTCTGCTGACAACCTTATCTGTTTCATACTATCTCTATCTCTTACTGTAACTGTATTATCCTGCAAACTCTGAAAATCTACTGTAACACAGTAAGGAGTGCCGATCTCATCTTGATATCTATATCTTTTGCCAATATTGCCTCTATCATCCCAGTAACAATGATATTTTTGAGAAACAACTTGATAAATCTGTCTTGCTTTTGCCAACAAATCCGGTTTGTTTGCCAACAACGGAAACACCGCAAGTTTATACGGAGCAATAACAAAAGGAAGTCTTAAAACAACTCTATCATTTTCTGAATCTTGTAAATAAGCATTTTCCAATACAGCCAAAAACAGCCTGTTTAAACCAATTGAAGGCTCAATAACATGGGGTATAAACTTTTTGTTCGTTTCAGGATCTGTATAACTCAGATCTACATTACTATGTTTTAAATGAGCAGACAGATCATAATCTGTTCTATAGGCATAACCCAACAGTTCTTTAAAACCGAATGAAAACTGAAACTCCAAATCTTCTGTCATTTTGCTGTAGTGAGATCTTTCTTCATCTGAATGAAGCCGCCAACGAAGTTTTTTTTCAGACAACTGAATTATTTTTGTTAAAAACTTGTAATAATAATCTTTAAGTTCATCGTAATACTGTCTCCAATCATTATCTGGGTTAAAAAAATACTCTATCTCCATCTGCTCAAACTCTAAAGTTCTAAATACAAACTGGCCTGTGGTCACCTCATTTCTAAAGGCCTTACCTATCTGGGCTATACCAAAAGGGAGTTTTACTCTTGTGCTATCTAATACATTTTTGAAATTTATAAATATTCCTTGAGCTGTTTCACCCCGCAGATAAACAATGCTTTTACTTCCCTCAACAACGCCAATGCTTGTTTCAAATAAAAGATTAAATCTTTTGGGATCTGTAACCTCATTGCCATCTGGGCTCTTTATGTTGTGTTTTTTGATTAGTTCAGCCATTTGCTCCAAACTAAGATTGCCAGCATTGATCTTTTCCTGCTTGTTTTTCTCAAACCAATCTTCAATAAGATGATCTGCTCTATATCTTTTGTGAGTTACTTTATCCTCCACAACAGGATCTACAAAAGCAGAAACATGTCCAGAGGCAACCCAAACCTCTGGCCTTTGCAGAATCTGAGTATCCAAACCAACTATATCTTCTCTTCTATGAACAAAATACTGCCACCAAACATCTCTTAAGTTTTTTAAAAGCTCAGCTCCCAAAGGTCCGTAGTCATAACTATTGGCCAAACCGCCGTAAATTGCTGAACTTGGATAAACAAAACCTCGTCTTTTTGCCAAAGCAATAATTTTTTCCATAAACAAATTATACCTTAAAAATATAGTTTATAACCTGACTTATCTAAATCTTAACTAAAACCGAGCTCTTTTAAAACATCAGCTTTGAAACTTTCAAACTTTGCTGTTTGCTGAAGTATTTGTTTAAAATAATCCAACAACATATTAAAAACCTTTATTTCTGGCTGATTTGCCACTGTATGCTTATCTATAAAATCCAAAACTGTGTATAATTCCTGAATCCTGTATTTGTCTTGTTTCAACTCAAACAAACCAGAGATCAAATCAGTATCAGACAGATAAAATCCATTATTGGACTCATAAAAATAGATACGCAAGATATTACCTGTATCAATATGAGACAATCTTTTGCTAGTAATCTTGGCAATGTTTTTGGCAATAAGCGCCAGTTTCCCAAAATCTCTGCTGAAAACAAAAACCAAAATATCACGATCCTTAAGTTGTTGTTTTTTTAAAACAATAGCAAGCGTTTTATTAATCTTGGTCATTGAAGTTTAATCTCAGTGTCTGTTTTAAGAACTTGGTTAAACAACTCTTTATTTCCAACAGTTACTGCAAACTTGTCATTGTCTGTACCAGGTTGCTTTTGAATTAGAAGCGAATAATCTTTCTCTGAAACCAGATTGTCAGGCAATTGATAAGTTATCTCAACCTCAGCCTTGCCTTGAGGTGTAACTGTCAAAAACCCTTCAAAAACAGTTTTATTAAGTTCATCATAGGTCTGTACCTTAGTTTTAGAACCTTTAAACTCTATAAGTTTACTGCCTTCTGGCACATAAACTCTCAACCAGTTTCGCAAAGTAGCATTAAGACAAAGTCCTCCTCTTTCTAAATTACAATCCGAATGGGGATAAGGGTTTTTATAAACAATCTTCACTGTTCTTAAAACCTTACCGTCTTCAAACCTGGTACTGCTTGCAACTTCTTGTGACACAAACATATTAGATTTTGCTCCCGCAAAGTTGACATTATTAATATGAAGATAATCTCCTTTATAATCTCTTATTCTGCCAGCGTAGTTTAGGCTCTCAACAGCTTTCTGCAAATTAGAATCTACAAAATACAAAATTAAATGCTTATCCTGCATATTTTCAATCATTGTATTAACCAACCTTCCCCAGTATCGCGAGGGGGAAAAACCTATTGCCTTTCTAAACAATGCATAAGTTAAGTCGCCCAAAATTCCTTTTCTATTTTCACGAAGATAAGGTGTTGGTCTGTCAATAATATCAAACAGTCTGTAAATAGCTTGGGGGCAATCACATTTAGGCTCTGTTCTGCTAGAGAAAACAACTCCTTGAACCTGAGTATCACCAAATATCTCAAGCAGATCAACTAAAACATGAGTATCTATAGCAATTATTCCATCATACTCAACTTTTTGGCTTGAGTTGTTGTATAAACTATTAAATAACTTAATTGACTCCACAAAATCAGGAGATAAGTTAGAGTCTCTAATATAAAACTGATTTACATTTAAATGGTACTGTTTAATTTTGTCAGGCAAACTTGGTCTTTTAGAGATACTATTGTCAAGATCATAAATATCAGAAGATTTTTCTAGTTTAATATTGCCTTTATCTATCTTGAAAACAGCATAAGCAGTCCAGAAGCCTCCTGTAGCCCTTAACTCTTTATCGTTTTGAAATAAAACAAGATAAGTTTTTTCTTTATCACTGCCTAATATTTCAGGCAGATTCTCAAGCAATGGTTTGGCAGAAACAAACAACTCAGTCAATCCCAAAACCTGTTGTTTGCCAACCAATAACATCTCTCTAATCTGATAATTGCCTATTTTTTCAGGGTAATGGTTTGGGTCAACCTCCTCCAATCTCTTGTTTGCTCGATCAAGAATCTTGGAGATCTCATTTATATCCGGCTTAATCTTTTCCAGCGTATAAACTGCAGTCTTTATTCTCTCCTCTACTGGTTTTTCAATAAAACTAGCATCACCTTTTTTTAAACCTAACAGATCAGCGTGCGGCTCAATAGCCTCTATAACCTTTTCACCAGCCAAAATAAAATCTTCTCCAGCATAAACCGCGTTTTCAAAATCAACAACATAACTGCCTACAAAAGGCACCTTGGCAAGCCAGAACAACTGTTTTGATTTATCTATAAACTGCTGATAATCTTTTTTAAAAGAAGTCAAATCTGAATGCGCTAAAGCAATATCGTTCTGTTTAAGAGTTTCTTTAAGCTGGTTAGCCTTTACCTTCAAAATCTGTGCCTGAGCATATACCTCCATAACTGGCCTGTATAAAAACCAATATCCTAAACCAGCTAATAAAAACAAGATTGCTAATAAAGTTATAATGATCCTAACTTTACTGTTCTTTTTAAAAGGTTTTATTAAAGACATACAACTTTCTTAAAAATAGTAATAATTTTTTTATTATACACTATACAGCTCCTTTGCCAGTTATCATAACCCATGGAGTTTTTAAAATTATCTTTAGATCCTGCCAAAGATTAACATTGTTGGCATAATAAGCATCAAGTTTTATACGCTCATCAAAATTCACCTCAGATCTGCCAGAAACCTGCCATAACCCCGTAATGCCAGGTTTTACTTTTAAGACATCTTTTACATAATTTTTAGTATGAGGGTATTTTTTCTGCTGTTCTTGCAGTTCATCTAAATGATAAGCACGAGGTCCTACCAAACTCATCTCTCCTTTTAATACATTTATTAACTGAGGAATCTCATCTAATGAAAACTTTCGTATAAATTTACCTACTCTAGTAACTCGCGGATCGTCTTTAAGTTTATAACTGCCATTTTTATACTCTTCATAAAGTTTTCTAAAACGAGGATCGGTTCTAATTAAGTGATGGGCATTCTCAATCATTGACCTGAACTTATACATCTTAAACATCTTGCCATCTTTACCCACCCTTTTTGGAATATCAGCAAACACAGGACCTTTAGAATCAAGTTTTATCGCAATTGCAATTATTAAAGAGATAGGTGCAAAAATAATAATAAGAATTATTGAGCTTACAATATCAAGTAATCTTTTTGCATGATCCCTATAAAAACTATTAGTTGACATACTAATTTAAAACTTATAATCCAACAAATCAGATAATTTAACTGAACTTTGTTGACCTGTTGTCATATTTTTAATCTCAACAATATTCTGTTCAGCCTCTTGCTCTCCATAGAAAATAGTATAATCAAAGTTGTTTCTGTTTGCATATCTCAACTGCTTTCCAATCTCAACAACATCTGGATAAACAAAGACAATATAACCCCTTTGAGTCAAAGAGCCAACTACTTGAGATAAGCCTTTAGCAAACATTTCCTTTGAAAACAAGGGAATAAAGATTTTTTTAGATCTTAAAAAGACATTGTTTTCTCTAACTAACTCAAACAATCTTTCAAAACCAAGACTGCCTCCAACAGCCTGAATAGATTGATTGGAAAACTGAGAAAAAAGATTATCATACCTTCCACCTCCAGCAACAGAACCCAATGAAGAGTCTTTTAAAACAACTTCAAAAACTTCATCTGTATAGTAATCTAATCCTCTTACTAAAAAGGAAGAAAACTCAAGTCTAGATTTGTCAACACCAAGACTTACAGCAAGATTGATTATCTCAGACAACCTTTCTGTCATCTCTAAATTTTTAAACCCAGAGATTATCTTATCAGCTAAACCTCCGACAACTGTAGCTAACTCCTCAACAACCTCAGACTCAGACTTTTTATCAAGTTTATCAATAATTCTTAAGACATTATTTATTTTTTCACTGCTATCAAAACCTAAATCTTTTAAGTAATCAGAAACCAATTTTCTAGAGTTAATCTTGAAAACATAATCAGGGATCTTTAGTTTTTGCAAAACTGTGTCAATAACCAAAATAATCTCAGCTGTTGAAACAACAGAGGAACTGCCATAAATATCAATGTCAGCCTGAATAAACTGTCTTAATCTGCCCCTTTGAGGTTTCTCTGCTCTGAAAACCTCCTGAATCTGATACCTTTTGTATGGCAAAAAAACTGTTTTATTTAGATTATCAGCCAAAAACCTCATGCTTGGAATTGTCAGATCATACCTTAAACCAACATCTCTACCGCCATTGTCTTTAAATAAATACATAAGATTTTCAGCAGACTCTCCATACTTACCTGTCAACACAGATTTTTTTTCAATCACAGGAGTCTGCAAAGGAGAAAAACCAAAAGACGCATATACAGATTTTATCAGATCTATCATCTTCTCCCTAATTTCGGCATCCTCAAAGCTATAATCTTTAAAACCTTTAAGTAGATATGAATTCGTCATACTTGCTATTTTAACCAAATTTTATATATTATACAAATAAAATTGGTTTAATTCTTAATTATTACAAACAAATATGGGAAAGGTTTTAATATCAATTGGTCTATTGCTTGTTATTATAGGATTTATTTTATCCTTGCTTGAGCATTTTAAGATCTTTCCTCTGCCTGGAGATATAATAATTGACAAACCTAATCTGAAAATATATATACCAATAACAACATCAATTATCATAAGCCTGATCTTAACGCTGATTTTTTATTTGCTAAACAAATAAAGATCTTTAGGATTGTATAAACATCAACACAGAGTTAATATCCTGAAAATATTAAGTTAAAATAACAAAGTATGTATTATCCACCAAACTACCCAGTTGAAGAGAAAGAACAGCTAATTAAATTGACAGAACAAATTATCAAAAACCAAGACAGTATAACCAGTAGAGAAAAACTACGCAAAAAAATAAACAGAATAATTGAACAAATAGGTTATAAAAGGCAACCAAAACTATGGATGATCTATTTTACCTACCTTAGGTTCTTGTCTAAAAAACAGATCTCAGAAAAACTGCTAGATCTGCTCAGAGTTGTTAAGATAAGGTCATTGTCTGGAATTGTACCGTTGTCTGTATTTACAAAACCTGAAGATAGTTGCCCTTACAACTGCGTATACTGTCCAATAGCAGAAAATGCGCCTAAAAGTTACTTTCCGGATGAAGCCGCAGTAAGAAGAGCAATTAGACACAACTATGATCCTTTTGAACAAACCTTTGGCAGACTACTGCAGTTTTACTTATCAGGCCATAATATAAACAAGGTTGATGTAATAATACAAGGAGGTACATTTTCTTTTTATCCTTTAGATTATAGAAAGGAGTTTGTCAAAAGAATTTTTGACGCATGCAACTGCGACTATGAACAACTTATCAAAACAGGCAGTTTTAAAAAATTTTACAAAAAAGCCAAAGATCTAAACTCAGCCAAGCAAATCAATGAAACTGCCAAATCAAGAATTGTTGGCATAACAATAGAAACAAGACCAGACTTTATAAACGAACAGGAGATAATTTTTTTAAGAAAATTGGGCGTTACCAGAGTAGAACTAGGAGTTCAAACAACAGATGAAAACATTCTTAGACTTATAAAACGAGGTCATACAGTAAACGATCTTTACAAAGCAACTTACCTTCTAAAAGAAGCAGGATTTAAAGTAACCTACCATCTAATGCCAGGCCTGCCTGGATCAACTGTAGAAAAAGATATTGCAATGCTAAAAGAGGTCTTTACAGATGAAAGACTAAAACCAGACTCTATAAAATTTTATCCAACTCAAGTTGTTTATAACAGCCAACTGCTAAACTGGTATCAAAACAAACTTTATAAACCCATAACAGAGCAAGAGTTAACCAAAATAGTGCTTGAATTCAAAAAAAACATTGTGCCAGAATGGTTAAGAATCCAAAGATTAGTTAGAGATTTGACTAAAAATGATATTGCAGTTGCCACTTTTCCTGCCAATTACAGACAAAATCTTCACCAAGAACTAAAAAAACAAAATATCCACTGCCCTTGTATTAGATGCAGAGAGATAAGAAACCACAAAATAAAACCTCCTATAAAACTAAAGACAATCAAATATAAATCAGCCAATGGCCTTGAGTACTTTATCGAGGATTGTGACAGTAACAACAGAGTATTAGGATTTTTAAGATTAAGAATACCAGAACACCAGATCAATAAGAACAGTTTTTTTATAAAACCAATAAGCGAATCAGCACTAATCAGGGAACTGCACATATACGGCAAAGCAGTTTCATTCAACGAAAAAGGAAAAACACAACATAGAGGTCTTGGAACAAAACTAATTTTGCAAGCAATCAAAATTGCCAAAAAACACAACTGTCAAAAGATATCTGTAATATCCGGCGTTGGCGTTAGAAATTACTACAGAAAGTTTGGTTTTAGATTAGAGCACAATACAGATTATATGTTTTTAAACTTAAGCTGACAAATGCAAAAAACAACAATACAAGCTCTAAATTTATTAAAAAATATAATCAAAAAACAAATAAAAACCAATAAAACTCAAGCAGTTTTCGTGTCGGCAGGAGTAGATTCTTCAATAATTGCAAAACTAGTCTGCAAGCTCAATAACAAAGCCAAACTCATAACCTTAATTACAGATAAATCAAAGGACCTTCCTTTTATCAAAATATTGGCCGACCATCTTGACAAAAAAATAGAGTTTATAAATGTAACCAATAAGGATATAGCTAAAGAAACTCCTAAATTAAAAAAACTTTTAACTGAATCAAAGATCAACCCTCTAGCTGTGCATTTACCGATCGCAGTTGGCTTTTACTTTCTCTGTTATAAAGCCAAACAATTAAAGATTGATCAAGTTTTTACTGGGCAAGGACCAGATGTACTTTTTGCTGGCTATCATAGGTATCAGAATCTCAGTTTGAAACTGCTTAACAAACAAATAAAGCAAGACCTAAATTTACTTAAAATAGATCAAACAAGAGATAATTTAATCGCAAAACTGTTTGAGATAAAACTCATAAACCCCTATTTAGATTCAGAGTTTGTAGAGTTTAGTTTCAAATTATCACCAGAATACAAAATAAACCCTAACACAGGAGAAAACAAATATCTGATTAGACAAATAGCCAAACAACTCAAACTGCCAAAAGAAATCTACCAAAGAAAAAAAATGGCTCTGCAATACTCAACAGGTTTATCTAAAAAAACAAAACTTTAAGGAGTTAAAGTAATCTCTGTACCATTAGAATCACCATCTGGATCAACATTCAAAGACGGATTATAGCTAAAGCCGCTTTGCGATACTCCTGTTACTCTAAACAAAGCAGAACTTGCTGAAGTAGGAACAATAATAGTTACATTGCAAAAACCAGAGTTGTTAGTTGGCACAGTACAGTTTGCTGTATAGGTTTGATTATTATATGTAATTGTGCCGTACACATTTGCACCTGAGACAACTTGACCATCTGAGGCAACATAAACTCTTGCTCTAGCTCTCCAGTAGCTTGAGTTAATATTGTCGCTTAAATTATCAATATCAGAGACATAAATGTCATTGCCGCCTCCTTGAGCAGATGTTGGAGTTGGTGTAAATGTTACAACAGCGGTTGGTGTTGGCGTAAATGTAGGCACTGGAGTATTAGTCGGCAGTATAGTAATTATAGGCGTATTTGTAGGAGTTACTATATTTGTTGGAGTCGGAGCTGGCAATCCATCAGGATTCCAACCTGCCAACCTTGCCATCATAACCCAGATTGCTTTGGCAATTCTAATTTTTCCAGCAGAAGGACTACCTAAATGGCCTCCATCAACCTCAGATGTATAATGTTGACAGATAGCAGGATAATTGACTCCGTCATCTGGATAATTTTCGCTTATATTGCCATTTGAGTAATAAATACCATCTCTGTTATCATAACAAGGATTACCAGAAGGATCATGAGACTCTATATCTGCAACATCTAACAAAACCTTATTGTTAGCTATAGCATACTGTCGCATTTGATTATTAAAGTCTCGCGATACAGCATTACCAATACCTCTTGATAACGATGTTGTCCAAAAGACAAATACCTTGTCTGGATGTTGAGCAATTCTTCTTTCAAGATCATACACATCATTGAAATCTCCAGGACGATTCGCAAAAAATCCATTGTTAGGATCAGCTATTGTGTCATTATCAGTTACATTCAAGTAACTGAACTGAAATGAGTAAACATCATACTGACCAGGATACTGACCAGAGTCCATAGCCCTAATGAAGTTCTCAGTCATTTTTTCCCAAGTATCATAAAAAAAGTCAAAATCAAAATTTGATCTATCGTATCCCCTGCTCCAACTTAATTCAGATGGATCTACTGAAAAACGAGCATCTGGATGATTATACCTTTTACAATGATTAGGCGTATTGCGATCACTTGAAGGATATCTTAAACAATTTAGACCATCATTTATATTACTACCTACAGATCTATCCATAAACAACATCTTCAGCTGACTTGCGGCCTGAATATATTCATCAGGAATTCTATCAAACAACTCAACAGAGGTATGATCTATAATAATTGGCTCATTTACCGATAAAGCATAACTCTCAAACTCAGGATTAGGTTTATCTTTAAAGACTAAAAAAGCAGATATAGCCAGTATACCTACAAATAATGGAATTATTTGAATATATTTTTTCATTTATATTTCAAGCATAACAATTAAAACTTTAAAAATCAACTGCAGTTTAAGAAAAAAACAACCATAGTAAAACTGCCAAAGCTATTCTATAAAAACCAAAGACAGTGAGTGAATGTTTTTTAACAAAGTCCAGAAACAACTTTATAACAAAATAGGCTGAAACAAAAGACAACACTACTCCCAGCAAAATCAAAAAAATCTCAGCTCTGGCAAACTTTATATAACTTGCGGTTTTGTATAGATCATAACCGCTTGCTAAAGCTATTGTCGGCACAGATAATAAAAAAGAATACTCAACCGCTGTCTTTCTCTTATAACCTAACATAAGCATACATAAAATAACTGCTCCAGCTCTTGAGACGCCAGGCACCACAGCCAACGACTGAGCCAAACCTATAATCACTGCTGAAGACCAACTCAAACTATCTTTTGTAAGTGATAGTTTTATATAATTTACCGCAACCAGATACTCAACCAATAAAAATAACACACCTCCGACAAACAAACTTAAAGCAATCAAACTTAAACTTTCAAAAAACACATTTTTTATAACTGAGTAAAGCAGAAAGCCAACAACAACAGTTGGTATCAAACTTGCCATAATCAAAAAAAATAGTTTCTTGTTTTTTAAAACCATTTTACTATAAAGCAGAACAACTGCTAAAATAGCTCCAAACTGGATAACCACCTCAAACAACTTAACAAACTCGCTTTGCGCAACACCTAAAAACCTTGCGGTTAAAATAAGATGAGCTGTAGATGATACAGGCAAAAACTCAGTTAAGCCTTCAACTATTGAAAAAACTAAAACCTGCCAAACCGACATTATTGAAATATCTTTTTACAACTTAAAATAAGAATGTTTAAAAAAGCAGTTAAAGACATCATCGGTATAGTGATATAACCATACCTCATAAAAAAACTTTCACTACAAGAAACAGAGTAACCAACAGAACTACAGCTTAAAATCTCAGTAGGATTTATCTGCAAATAATAATGAAAACCAGCAATAAAGGCTCCGATTAAACTAAAAACAAGCAGATTATCATAAATATAGTTTTTATTATTCTTTTTAAAAGCCATCAATATAAGAATAGGCAAAGGATACATAAAAATCCTCTGATACCAACAAAGTTTGCAAGGAGTAAAATGCGCAATTTCTGACAAAAACAAACTGCCAGCAGTAGCTGTTAAACTGATAATAAAACTTAAAAATAATCTATATTTTTTTACTATTTCAAGCCAGCTTTTACTAACAAAATAAGCTAGAATTATAAAAACAAAAAATATCTGGGCTAAAATAGTAAGAATTGACAGTATATTTATAATTATTTCAACCAACATAAACAAAAACAATTATACACTGGACAATGGTATTAATTCAATTAATTGAAAAAAAGACTAATCTTTTTACTGCTGTTTTCAACTTATGTTTCAACTCCTAAAAAGAAACAAAGGCTTTAAAGATCTTCTAAACCCTGATCTATAATTCAGCTCTTTAAATACTTATCAAAAAACTCAACAGTTCGTTTCATTGCAGTTGAAAAATTAACAG
>BPJC01000008.1 GCA_026004415.1 Patescibacteria group bacterium
TAATATAAGAGTTTTTATAATTTTAAACAGACACATTATTTATTGATCAATACCGATTGAGTATCAAAATTAGGATTACAGTTGGATAGAGTATTGTTGTATACTGTATCTCATACAGTAGTTGAAATTGACTAATAATTATTTTAGAATTTTTAGATATGGTAGAAGAAAGCCAAGCATCTCAAGATGAAAAAAGAGTAGATGGGGGTAATGATATAGGAAATGAGAGCGAATCTATCTTAACAGGAGAGTCTGCTTTAGATAAAGTTGATAAAGCTTTGTTGTTGATCCGAGAAGCTATGAAAGTAGGAATAGAACGTGTTTCTCAAGTAGCAGAAGATGCAAAAAATAAGGTTAAGGATGTTGGGAAGGGTGTTTTAGGTAGTTTAACAAAAGGGGCAAGTCATGAGTTTTTAGAAGGTATTAAATCAACTGATCATGGAGAAGTTGGTCCTGCTGTTGGACCTGCAATTGGCGTGGGATTTAAAGCAGGACAGGAAGATTTAGTAAATGATAAAGAGGCACCAGCAGTTGTTAGTGCTGTAGCAAAAGAGGCTGCTAAAGTTGTAAGAAATCATGGAGATGACGCTATAGCAGGCTTGGCAAAATGGGTGGGAACAGATTATCCCGGAGTTGGTACTTTATTTAGCAATTTAAGGAAAAAATTTGAAGGTCTTTGGGTTGACAAATGGTGGGGTGGTTTAGCTAGAATGAGTTTAGCAGGTATTATTAGTTTGGGTGCGCCAATTGTAGCTTGGATAGGGGGTTCTATATTTTCTCTTTTACCTGATAAAGATGCAATGGGTAACAAGAATCCAGGTCAAATTGCTCAGGGTGTTGCTGAAAATTTAAAGAAAATAATATCGGGATTAGTGATGTCTAATGATAAATCTAAAGATTTTGAATCAACAGATTAGAATTAGAATAAACTAAAACATTAGTTTCAATTAATATGCAATATGAATAATCATAAAAAACTTTATAAAGATTTAAACGATTTGTTAGCAATACTTTTGACTATTGAGTTTACTCCTGTTAAAAAAGAAGATATGATAGATATTTTTTTTGAGAATTGGATCAATATAATGCCAAGTTTATCCGATGTTTCTATGACTCCAGCTAAGTTTAGGCAACTTAAGGAATTTCTTAAAAAAAAACCAACTAAAGAAGAGCTTTGTGTTTTTATGGGAAAATTAAGTGATGATGCTGTGTCTTATGCTATGGCAAATTATTTTTTAGCCAGATTTATTGAGGGTTATTTGAGTGTTGTTAAAGATGAGTATAAAACCGATGTCTTAAATCTTCTACAACAGTTTGATTTAGCTCCTAAAAGGTTAAAGGCAATACAAGAGAATAATTTAAGAGAGGTTGAGAATCATATAAATAATATAAAAAAAGGTATTTTTAACTAATATTACAATTTTTATCTCTTTTTGCAAAAGATTTTCCTTCTAAAATTTAAAAACTATATACTCGATTTTATTAATTAGATTATTTATTTAAAGTTTGCTTGAGGGTTTTATTCATAGCTTTTGAAGAGTCTTTTTTCCCAATTCTTATAAACACAATTTTTATTCCTTTAATTTTGTTATTTTTGTAGAAGATTTCTATTTCGTCTAACTTAGGATTTAAGATGAGAAATCTTCTTTTTTTGTGATTAGTATTCAATTTTGCTTTTGGATCTTGACTATATTCCTTAATTTATTTTTTTTATGCAGAATCGAGTCTTGACATTTGGCATTAACTAGTCTAAAATTGTCAGATATGTTTTCAAAGTCTATTGTTTTAGTTATTATTGTTATCCTTATTTTCCCGTGAGGCGGGGAGGATAGCTTTAATAGCTAAAACTTTTTTGACCCCGCCAAAGGCGGGGTTTTTTTATTTTATAAGTTAAGTTTATTTAAAATGAAGTATAAATTTTACCCATATTGTTTTTTTAATGGCAAAATAGTGAGTTTTGAGTCTGCTAAGGTTTCTGTAGCAACTAAAGCACTTCAGTATGGTATGGGAGTATTTGGAGGTATAAGAGGTTATTATAGAAAAGACCTGTCTGGCGTTTTTGTGTTTAGGCTTTCAGATCATTATAAAAGATTTTTAAATTCATTAAAGATTTTGGGTGTCAAGTTCCCTTATTCGCATAAGCAGTTAGTTGATATTACAGTTTCTTTAATTAAAAAAAACGCTCCAAAGAGCAATTTTTATTTACGACCGTTTGCTTACGCTGATTCTTTAGGTTTATCTCCTAATTTTGCATTAGATTCTGATTTTGACTTTACCTTGTATATGTTGCCACTGGAGGAATATCTGTCTGTAAATAAAGGTCTTAAGGTTAAGGTGTCTTCATTTCGTCGTTTATCAGATAATGCTATTCCATCTAGGGCAAAGATTTCTGGAGCTTATGTTAACTCTGCTTTAGCCAGTAAAGAAGCTCTTGATAATGGTTGTGATGAAGCAATATTTTTGACTGAAGATGGACATATAGCAGAAGGTTCTGCTGAAAACTTATTTATTGTAAGAAACAATACCTTAATCACTAGTCCTGTTTCAGATGAGATATTGGAGGGTATTACTAGAGAAACAGTTATGTATTTGGCTAAAAGATCTGGAATCAATGTTGTTGAAAGAAAGATAGATAGATCTGAGTTGTATGTTTGTGATGAAGCGTTTTTTTCAGGAACAGGAGTTCAGATTTCATGGATAAAAGAGATAGATGGTAGGACTGTTGGCAATGGAAAAATAGGTAAGATAACCAAATTGTTGCAAGATCTTTATTTTAAGGTTGTACAGGGTTTTGATGACGAGACAGAGTCTTTGAGAACATTTATAAATCTAAAAAAATAAATATGCAAATGAAACAAATCACAGGAGCAGAACTGCTTTTGCAAAAACTTGCATATTTAGGTGTTGATTTGGTTTTCGGTTATCCAGGAGGAGCTGTAATGCCTTTGCATGATGCTTTATATAAATATCAGAGCAAGATTAAACATGTTTTGGCCAGACATGAACAAGGAGCTGTGCATATGGCAGAGGGTTGGGCAAGAATGAAAGGTAGAGCAGGAGTTTGTGTTGTAACTTCAGGACCTGGAGCAACAAATTTAGTTACTGGCATTGCTGATGCTATGATGGATTCTGTTCCATTAGTTTGCTTTACTGGTCAGGTAGCTTCTTCTTTTATTGGCAGTGATGCTTTTCAGGAAACTGATGTTATTGGTATAACTGCTCCTATAACCAAATGGAATTACCAAATTACTGATTCTAGAGAGATTCCTTATATTGTTGAAAAAGCATTTTATATTGCTGAATCAGGTAGACCAGGACCTGTTGTTGTCGATATCAGCAAAGATGCTCAGCTTAATTCTGTGTCAGAAAATGAGTTTTCTAGATTCGATAAAAATGATTTAAAAAGCTATAGACCAAATTATTTTCCTAATATGAATCAGATTAGATCTGCTGTTGATTTAATCGAAAAAAGTAAACGGCCATTGGTTTTGGTTGGGCATGGTGTGATCATAGCTCAAGCAGAGTCTGAGTTAAAAGAATTTGTTG
This sequence comes from Patescibacteria group bacterium, assembly GCA_026004415.1. Lineage (GTDB taxonomy): Bacteria > Patescibacteriota > Microgenomatia > UBA1406 > GWC2-37-13 > BPJC01. Next base: position 3,547 of record BPJC01000008.1, read on the forward strand.
AAAAGGCGAATCTTCCTTTTGCTTGTACTTTGCATGGTTTGTCTGCATTGTCAAAAAAACATCCTAATTATGTTGGTTTTTTAGGTATGCATGGTAATTATGCTCCTAATATTTTAACTAATAAAGCCGATGTGCTAATTGCTTTAGGTATGCGTTTTGATGATAGGGTTACAGGAAACTTGGAGAAATATGCTCCAAAGGCTAAAGTTATTCATATTGATATTGATCCGGCTGAGTTGAATAAGAATGTAAAAGCAGAGATTCCAATTGTAGCTGATGTAAAAAAGGCTTTGCAGGAAATTAATAAGTTGATAAAAAGCTCTAATAAAAGAGATAAATGGTTTGAAGAATTTAAAAAAGGATTTGAGTTGGAGAAACAAAAAGTTTTGTCTCGTCAGTTAAACAATAGTTCAGAAAAAATTTTGATGGCTGAGGTTGTGTCTATGATCTCTGATCTTACTAATGGTAAAGCTAATATCGTTTCAGATGTTGGTCAACATCAAATGATTACAGCAAGGTATTATGAATTTGACAGGTTCAATAGTTGGGTATCTTCTGGTGGGTTAGGCACGATGGGTTTTGGTTTGCCAGCTGGATTAGGTGTGAAGTTGGCAAGAGAAGATGAACAGGTTGTTGCAATTGTCGGTGATGGAGGTTTTCAGATGACTTTTCAAGAGCTTGGCACAGCGGTTGAGTATAACATTGGTTTGAAGACTGTAGTTTTGAATAATTCTTTTTTAGGTATGGTAAGACAATGGCAAGAGTTGTTTTTTGATAAAAGATATGCTTTCACAGAGATGAAAAATCCTGATTTTGTCAAAATTGCTCAAGCCTATGGTATTCAAGCACAGAGAATCTCTAAAAAAACTAATCTTAAATCAGCAATTCAAAAAATGTTGGAGTTTGAGGGTCCATATTTATTGGAGGTTATAGTAGAGAAAGAAGATAATGTGTTTCCAATGGTTCCAGCAGGTGCTAGTTTAGATGAAATAATATTAGAAGTTTCTCAGATAAAAAAATAGTGATAACCTTTTTAGTTTTGTCTGAAAACAAGCCTGGAGTTTTATACAGAATAGCAGATGTATTTTTGAAAAGAAAAATAAATATTCAGTCTTTAACTGTGGCAGAGATTGACAAAAACCTTTCTAGATTTACTATAACAGCTTATTGTGATAATGCAAATGTTGAAAAAGTTGAGAAAAATTTATACAAGATTATTGAAGTTGTAAAGGTAACATCAGCCTATGATCAGGAGTTAATCTTTAAAGAATTAGTAATAGTAAAGGTTAATTCAGCAAGTCCTTATGCTATCAGGGATCTGGATGATCTGATTTATCTTCATAAGGCAGAGATTGTTTATACAACAGAGTCAGCGGTTTATATTGAAAAACAAGGTACTGAAGATGATATTAACTCATTTTTAAATTCAGTCCGTCCGTACGGCATAAAAGAAATAGTAAGATCTGGCAGGATCGGCCTTTTAAAACCTAAGAATGATAAAAAAACTGTTGATTTTAGCTTAAACTGTCCAGATTATATTGAGATGTTAGATGTTTCTGCTATCAAAAAGATTGAGTATTATAGCAAAGAGTTTAAAGATGTAGTTTCTTTGGCACAAGGAACACCAGCGTCAGCTACTGACAAAGCTATTAGAGAAGCGGCAAAGTATGCTATAGATAAAGGATTGGTTGATAAATACACATCAGGTTATGGTATAGATCAACTTCGTGAGTTGTTGGTGAAAAAGTTAAAACATGAAAATAATCTGCCTAATATAAACAAAAATAATATTATAGTGACTCATGGTGCCGCCGAAGGTTTAATGGCAATTTTTTTGGCTTTGTTTAGGCGAAACGATGAGATAGTTGTTATAACGCCAGATTATGCTTCGCATTTAACTCAGATTAGAATTTCACGCAAGGGTGGCAGACCTGTTTTTTTGCCTATGCAGATTAAAAATGGAGGTTGGAGTTTTAGTTTAGATAAGTTAGAATCAATAATTACAGTCAATACTAAGGCAATACTTATCTGTAATCCTTCTAATCCTACGGGCAAGGTTTACAGTCGTGAAGAACTTGAGGGTATTTTAGAAATTGCACAGAAATATAATTTGTTAGTTATAACTGATGAAATTTATGAAAAGTTTGTGTATGGTAAAAAACAGCATATTAGTTTTGCTTCTTTATCTAATGCTTTTGAACGAACCATATCTATTTTTGGTTTTTCGAAATCTTTTTCAATGACTGGTTGGAGGATTGGTTACATTGTTGCAGACGAAAGCATTATAAAAAATATTTTTAAAGTTCATGATGCTCTAATCACTTGTCCTACAGCTGTTAGTCAGTATGCGGCTATAGCAGCGCTAGAAAATAGCGACAGAATCGTTCAAAGACTAAAAGAAGAGTATGAAGAAAAAAGGAAGTTGTGTATTTCATTGTTAAAGGATAACCCAAAAATTGAGTTTGCTCATCCTGATGGAGCTTATTATTTATTTTTTAAGATTAAAGGAGTAGATGATGATTTTAAGTTTGCTCTTAGATTGATTGAAGAAGCAGGTGTTGCTATAGTACCTGGTTCTGCTTTTGGATTAGGTGGGGAGGGTTTTTTTCGAATAGCATTTTGTAGAGAAAGAGAAAGTATTATAGAGGGTATTGAGAGATTAAATAATTATTTAAAAAAAATTAGGTTATAAGTTTAATTTTAATCCTATGGCAAAAATAAATTTTGGCGGCATTGAGGAAAATGTAGTTACCCGTGAAGAGTTTAGTTTAGATAAAGCAAGGGAGATTTTAAGAGATGAGGTTATTGCTGTAATTGGTTATGGAGTTCAAGGTCCTGCGCAAGCATTGAATCTTAAAGATAATGGTTTTAATGTTATTGTAGGACAAAGAAGGTCTGGTTTTTCATGGCAAAAAGCTGTTGAAGATGGTTGGCAGGAGGGAAAGGATCTTTTTGATATAGAAGAAGCTGTTGATAGAGGTAGCATCATTGCTTATTTATTGTCTGATGCCGGTCAGATTGAAGTTTGGCCAAGAATAAAAAAATACTTGACTTCAGGCAAAGCACTTTATTTTTCACATGGTTTTGGAGTTGTCTATAAAGACCATACCGGTATTGTGCCTCCAAATGATATTGATGTCATCTTAGTAGCGCCTAAAGGAGCTGGAAGATCTGTTCGTGAGCATTTTCTTAAAGGTAAAGGTATAAACGCTAGTTATGCTGTTTTTCAAGATTATACAGGAAAGGCTTTAGAAAGAACTTTGGCAATGGGTATAGGTATTGGAGCAGGATATTTGTTTGAAACTACATTTGAAAAAGAAGTTTATAGTGATTTAACAGGAGAAAGAGGAGTTTTGTTGGGCGCTTTGGCAGGAGTGATGGAAGCACAGTATAACCTTTTAAGGAAGTATGGACATTCTCCATCTGAAGCTTTTAATGAGACTGTTGAGGAATTAACAGAGAGTTTAATTCCTTTAATGGCTCAAAAAGGAGTAGATTGGATGATCGCAAATTGTTCCACTACAGCACAAAGAGGAGCTTTAGACTGGAAAGATAAGTTTAGAAAAGCAGTAGAACCTGTTTTTGAACAGTTGTACAAAAGAGTTAAGTCTGGCCAAGAGGCAAAAAGAGTCATTGAAGAAAATAGCAAGTCAGACTATAGAGAGAGATTAAATCAAGAGTTGTCTCAAATTCATAACTCTGAAATGTGGCAGGCTGGAGCTGTAGTTAGGCAGTTGAGACCTGAGAATCAAGAAGTTAGAGCTATAGCAAAAAACGAAAAAAAACAGATTGTCAAAGTAAGTAGAAAATTAAAAAACAAATAATTTATTTAAGTTTTAATATAAAAATGATAAATATTAATTTAATACAAAAAGCCAAAGTTTTATTGAATGGCGTTGCCATCAAATCTCCTCTTGAATATGTGTCAAGAATCTCTGATGAGCTTTCCAACAAAGTTTATCTGAAGAGAGAAGATTTGCAAATTGTTCGTTCGTATAAAATAAGAGGTGCTTTTACAAAAATATCTTTTTTAATTCAAAAAGGTTTTAAAAAAGGTTTTGTTTGTTCTTCAGCTGGAAATCATGCTCAGGGTTTTGCCTATGCCTGTTTTAAGAATAAAGTAAAAGGTTTTATTTTTATGCCTGTCAGCACTCCAAAGCAGAAGGTTGACAGAGTAGCTTATTTTGGCAAGGAGTTTGTAGAAATAAAACTTGTAGGCGACAGTTATGATGAAACTCAAACAGAAGCATTAAACTTTTGTCAGAAAAATAAGCTAAAGTTTGTTCATCCTTTTGATGATGAAGAGATAATAGCTGGTCAGGGGACAATAGGTCTAGAGTTAATTGAAGACTTATCTGCCAATATAGATTATATCTTTGCTCCGATCGGAGGTGGAGGGCTAATAAGCGGTATTGCCTCTGTAATAAAACAAATAGATAGCAGGATCAAGATTATAGGAGTTGAGCCTAAAGGCGCAGATAGTATGTATCAATCTTTAAAAAAGAACAAATTAGTTGAGCTTAAAACCTTAGATAAATTTGTAGACGGCACAGCAGTCAAAAAACCTGGTCAGTTGTGTTTTAACATCATAAAGCAGTCAGTAGATGAGGTAGTAGTAGTAGATGAAGGAGCAGTGGCTGAAAAAGTTTTAGATTTATATCAAAATGAAGGAATAATTACTGAGCCGGCAGGAGCATTAGCTTTAACGGGTGCCTACAAATACATAAAATACAATAACATCCAGAACAAAACTATTGTTTGTATTATTAGTGGAGGCAATAATGATCTGCTGAGATACCCTGAGATTATGGAAAGAGCTCTTATTTATCAAGGCAGAAAAAAATATTTTATTATTGAGTTTTATCAAAAGCCGGGACAGTTAAGAAGATTTTTGAATGAGGTACTAGGAGAGAACGATGATATTGTTTTGTTTGAGTATTTGAAAAAAAACAACAAAGAAAAAGGTCCTGCATTGGTTGGTTTGGAGTTTGCCACAAAAAAAGATGCTGACCAAATTTATAATAAGCTAAAAAAAGCTGGGTTTAGTTTTAAAGAGGTTCATCCGGGAGATGATAATTTTTATTTATTAGTTTAAGATCGAATAATAATGAAAAAACCAAAGCAACTTTATTAATGAAGGAATTCAGACAGTCAGAGATAAAGGACCTGATATTTTTAGAAAAAGTTATCATATGTTGCCGAATATTTCTTTGATGATTGCCGCAGGAGTTATAAAAAAAGTTTCAGATGTTAACAAGCCTTTTATAACGGTAATTAATTCATATACAACACACATACCTGGTCATTCTCATCTTAATGTTTTTGGAGAATATTTAGTAAAGTCTTTGCAGAAAAAAGGATTTAATGTTTGGTACTGCAATATAGGAGGAGCTGTAGATGATGGTATTGCAATGGGTCATTTTGGCATGAAGTACTCATTGCCGTCGCGGGAGTTAATTACAGATCAAATCGAAACTATTATAGGAGCTCACCCGCCATCAGCTTGGATTGGTATCGGAAACTGCGATAAGATTGTACCTGCTATGCTTAATGCAATGGTTAGAATTGATATTCCATCAATCTATGTATCAGGAGGTCCTATGCTTGCCGGATCTGATAATACTGATCTAATTACAGTATTTGAAGGGGTAGGAAAGTTTTCGGCTGGAAAGATGAAAAAGTCAGAGTTGTTAAAACTTACAGAGTCAGCCTGCAGAACCTGCGGCAGTTGCGCAGGAATGTTTACAGCCAACTCAATGAACTGTTTAGCTGAAGCAATAGGGTTAGCTTTGCCAGGTAATGGGACAATTCCAGCCGCAGAATGGATTGATAAAAAAAACTTTAAGTGGAGATTAAACCCAAGACGGTTTAAGTTGTTTGATCGGGTTGCGGACAGAATTGGTTATTTAATTGAACATAAGATTACTCCAAGTCAAATAATTGATAAACAAGCCATTGATAATGCCTTTATTTTAGATATGGCAATGGGAGGGTCAACAAATACAGTACTGCACACATTAGCTTTGGCTTATGAAGCTGGTATTAAGTATGACTTAAAAAGTATCCAACAGTTATCTAAAAAAACTCCTAATGTTTGCAAAGTATCACCATCAAGGCCAGATATTCATGTTGAAGATGTTGATCGGGTCGGAGGTATAATGGCAATATTGAAAGCTATATTAAATTACACAGAGGCTCCGTTTGATGCTAAAAAAACCACAGTAGCAGGAAAATTAATAGATTATATCAAGACAGCTCCTGATCCAGATGGAGATGTTATCAGAGTTGGCAAGAATGTTTTTTCCCAAGAAGGAGGGTTAAGGATTCTATATGGAAATATAGCTCCAGACGGCTCCGTTGTTAAAACTGCTGGAGTTGATCCTAATATGATGGTTTTTGAAGGCAGAGCTGTTTGTTTTAACAGCCAAGAATCTGCTCTTAAAGCTATTTTAAAACGCAGAATAAAAGACGGTGATGTAGTTGTTATTCGGTATGAAGGCCCTAAAGGAGGTCCCGGAATGCAAGAGATGTTGTCGCCGACATCTGCTTTAAAAGGTCAAGGTATTAAGGCCGCTCTTATTACAGACGGCAGATTTTCTGGCGGAACTAGAGGATTATGTGTTGGTCATATTTCACCTGAAGCCGCCAGTAGAGGTCCGATAGCAGTTATAAGAGATGGTGACAAGATCTTTATTGACGCCAATAAAGGAGTTTTAGAGCTTAAGGTTTCAGATAGAGAAATAAAAAAAAGACTTGCAAAACTGCCTGAATTTGAACCAAAGGTAAAACGAGGCTGGTTGTATAGATACAGCAAGCATGTTACTAGCGCAAATTATGGAGCAGTAATGGAGGATATAATAGCAAATATTAACAGTTAAATTAATCTATGAAAACAGTAAACACAACAAAAGCGCCAATGCCTGTAGGTCCATATAGTCAGGCAGTTATTGCCCAAAATTTAGTTTTTTGTTCAGGACAGATAGGGATTAACCCTAAAACCAATCAGTTGGAGTCTGGTTTTCAGAAACAGGCAAAGCAGATATTTGAAAACCTTAAGGTAGTATTAGAGGCAGTTGGATCTGGTCTGGATAAAACAATACGAACGACTATATACTTAACAGACAGCAATGACTTTGAAACAGTAAATCAGATTTATGAAAAATATTTTCAGCATAAGCCTGCTAGAACAACAGTCATAGTTAAGCAATTGCCAAAAAACGCTTTGTTAGAAGTTGATTTAATTGCATTATTATAAGAGAAAGTTTATCTTATAAACATGATATAGATTTTTTCAGGTTATATCATTCTTGTTTAGATAGTTTCAGATTTAATAGATAAAGGTTTTTTCAGGTATGTTTTTGAAACTTTTACGCAGTGTTTTTTGAACCATTCATGTTATAAAAATCTTTAAATTCAGTTTTTTTAGTAAAAATTGCAGAAGTATTTATTTTATAAAAATGAAAAAAATATTTTAAAACTAATAAAACATATTAAAAATATATTTTCCTAATGCAAACCCGCTTGCTATTACTGCTAATGTAACTCCTCCATAAAAGAGACCCTTTGAGATTCTTCCAATAGTTTTTGAGGCAGTAGCTGTGGTTTCAATCTTGTTATAACCTAGTTGTTTGAGCAAATTTTGGTTAGATCTTATAAATTCTTCGACCTTTTTAATTAACTGTGGGTCTCCAATCCTGTTAATTACAGTAAGTATCTCATCTCTTGTTGCTAAGTTGTTAGGTATTCCCTTAATAAGTTTGTAGATTAAACCATATTGTGAAATTTCCAAATCAAATGATAGTTTCCATTGTAAAATCGCGGATAATATATTTGCTTCAACTTTTTTATATAGTGTTGGATTTTGTTTGAACAAGTAAGAAACTTCTTGTTTTAATTGTTGATCTTGCACAATATTTTCAATCTTTTGGCCAGCTATTATTTTTTTCCAGAGATTAGTCAAAGATTTATATCTTTTAATAAATGCATTTCTTTTACTTAGCTTATTTTCATCAGAATTTATCTCATTTTCTAAACTTAAACTTAATATAATTCTTGCTGTGAGATTATCAATATAATTATCTGATTCTCGACTCCTGTTGTCTGCAAATTGGTTAATTAAAATTCCTCGTTCTGTCTTTAAAGCTGCATAAAGTAAAGAATTATTGATTGTTTCTTCTAATGTTTTTACTGTATTTTCTTTTTGTGATAATTCTAATTTTTTTTCTTGTAGATTACTCTCTCCTTCTTTAAGTTTTCTGTAGATTCTATTTAATTCTTTATTAAAATCATTTTCATTTTTAATTTTGGGAGCATTAATACTTGTTATATAAGTCGTAAGTTCAAAATAATAATCATAAGTTTCTTGAGTGATTTGTTGTTGGGATAAATTTTGTCTTAATGCTTCTATAAATGTTCCTAAAATTTTGTTAGGGTCGCTTCCTTGAACTTTAATTTTTGGTGTGTTTGTTTGATTAAATTTATTAATTATTGCTTTCAATGTGTTGGCTTTAGCTTCGTTTATATTTAATTTTTTTATATATTCATATCTTAGTTGTTTTAGATATTCTTGTTTAGCTTTTTCTAAGTTTATTTTGTGTTCAATGGAGGAAACTATATTTCTTAATTCGTTTACCTCTACGACATGGTTTAGGTTCTCAGCTGATGTGATCTCTCTTTTAATTTCTTTAATTGCTGATCTAAATAATGGGTTTAAAATTAAGTTCAATTTATATGTTATTTTATCGTCATCCTCTGAGAGTTTTTCATATCGATTTCTTAAGTAAGGGTTTTGCATTATTATATTTTCTAAATTATCAGAATATGTATTTACAAAATCACTTGGGTTGAATGATCCTTTATAAACTTGGTCTAAATGTTCAAGCATTTGCAATGAGTTCTTTGTTATCGCATTAGTAAAAAAACTTTTCATTTCTTCCAAACCTTGGCTATTTTCCTGTAGATCTCTAAGAGAAACATTTTGTCCAAGAACTCTTTCAAGATAATCTGATGGATTTTCCCTTTGAGTAGGTTGATGTAATAATTCAATCTCTGATACTGCATTAGGATCTACTAATTCTTTATTATACATTTTAAAATATTATAAAAACTGCTTTAACTTTGACATAATTTG
>BPJC01000009.1 GCA_026004415.1 Patescibacteria group bacterium
TACAGTGTAATAGTTTATCACTTATAAATTGTTTTTACAACACTAATTCAATCTCTATTAGAATAACAAATCTAATCTAATTGGCAAACTTGAGGCGAAATAATTGTTAGAACAGCTTTCCATTGAGCCACATTAAAACTCCATCTTTTATTTTTTGAACTTGTGCTAATAATGATTCTTTCAAAAGATCGAACTCTTCCTTTGAGATTGCAGGCTGGCGGTGTTGTAAAAAGTTTTCCGAAGTTACCCAGTTTAAATAAAACAAATATTGGACAAAATGATATAAGAAACTTATTATCAACAAACAAACCTGCAAAAAAACATACGCTTTTTTAAAATTTATATTTATATAAAATTGTAAAACCCCAAATCAGCCAATGCCTGCAAACAAAAACACAGCTGGCAAATTATGAACAATCCTAACCGCATCAGGAGTAGAAACAGATAACATATTAACAGGCAAAAATACAATTAAGTAAAAAACAAAATAATACCAGTATTTTTTTATACTTATAACTAAACCTAACCAATAGAAAGGAATAACAAAAAAATGAATCAAAAAAAACGAGTCAGGAATATATCTTTCCCAAACAGTACCTTTAAAAAAAGGTCCCAAAAAAGTCAACATCCCAAAAACATTTCTCAGAATATGTCTTGAAAATTCAGATACAGACTTCAAATGGAGAAAAACACTTACTGAATGTATTCTAGAATAAGCAGCCGGAAAATAAGCATAAGCAGCCAATAACACCAAACTTAACAACAAAACAACCAAAAACAAAGCAACAGTATACCTAACTAACTTAAGTTTTTCTTTTGAATCAGATGAAGCTAAAGCCAAAGAAAATATTATTAAGTTAGCTAATAAAAACATTTTCCCGGGATGATAAAAGAAAAACGCAGAAACTGCAGCAACAAACACCTCAACAAACCCTAATCTATGTCTCTTTTCAATAAAAAAGTGATAAAATCCAATAAAATTAAGAAGATAAGACACGCAGACAAATATATTTTCCCAACCGCTTCTTGAAAAGTTCAAAAACCAAAGATTAGTTGCAGTAAGCATAGAAAACGAAGTACTAACAACTAAATTATTAGTTATCTTATGCAACAGATAAAATAACAAAAACAAGCCTGCAACAGAAAAAATAACAGCTGGAAGCCTAAGACCAAAAAAATCTTGACCGAAAAACTCCCAAGATGCGCCAATGATCAAAGAATTTAAAACAAAAGACCCGTTCCAGTTAAACAGCTTAAAATATTGATCCTGGCCGTATCTAAAAACTAAGTATGACTGCAGAGTATCAGCAGCATCCGGGCTAATATTTCTGGAATTAAATTCAAATTAACCAACCTCGGCAATAAAAACACAGCTCCTAATAATGCAAAAAAAGCAATAGCTTAAACCCTTAACTTGTCAGACATATCAACTAGACTTTTGCGAATTTAATATAAGATTACAATATTATATCCTCGAGCAAAAAAAACAAAACCAGATTTTAGTTGGATCTATAATAATTGAACCTAATTAAAAGGGTTTGATGTTTTTAAGCAAATATTTAATTTAAACTTATCTTAAACAAAAGTTTATAATAACTAATAATTATGAAGATTAAAGAACATGGCAGCTACGCAGTAATCTTAATATTTTTTATAATAATTTTAGGAGTAATAATAAGATTAATTAAATTTTCAAACCAGCCGTTTTATGATTGGGACGAAAGCTTATATGCTCAAATAGCAAGAGAAGTACTAATTAACAAATCCATAAATACTACCTTTAACAAAAATCCTTGGCTTGACAAACCTCCATTGTCATATCTGATGATAGCAGGTGTGTTTTTTGGTTTTGGAGAAAATGAGACAATAGCCAGAAGTTTGTTTGCAGTCTTTGGCATTGTAGTCTTAGTACTTTTGTATAAACTTACAAAATTAGTATTATCACATTTAACAAAAAATGAAAATAAAATTGTTTTTATAACTCCAGTCTTGATTACAGCTTCAACTCCTTTGTTTTTAGACAAAGCAACAACATTAAACACAGATATTTTAGTAAGCACATCCATTCTGGGCTATTTTCTTTATTATAAAAACAATCTTATTAAAACTTTATTCCTGCTTTTAGGCGTCTGGTCAAAATCTGTAATTGGGTTTTTCCCTTTAATCATTGAGCCAGTTTTGATCCTAAAAGACTTTAAAGACAAGAAAAAACTCCTAGCCAAAACAGGTCTTTTACTCTTTCAAATTTTGCTAGGGAGTTTGTGGTATTTTTACGCTTATGCAGAGTATGGAGATTACTTTATTAAGTCTCATTTTTTTGCACAGATTTATAAAAGACTAATCCTGCCTATAGAGCTACATTTTGGAGATAAATGGTTCTATTTTAAAGTTTTGGGCATAGATTTAAGTTGGTTGATTTTGGCAATTATATTAGGTCTTATGATCTTAATAAAAAATTTGGTTTTGGATCTGTATAAAAACAGAGTTTTGATATTAAAATCAGATAGATTTATTTTATATATTGTGTTGCTCTCTCCCTTACTACTTTTGTTTATATATACAATTGTTAAAACAAAGCTAGATTGGTATTTGATCTACATAATACCTATTATCTCAATCTACCCGATATTTTTACTATCAAACCTAAAATCTTATATTAGGAAAATAGCAATATTTCTAATAATTGGTTACTCTATCTTTAAATTCTCAACCAACACTTATGTTGTAAAACCTCAAATTAATATTGATGAAAAAATTATACTTGCCAAATGCCTTAATCAAAAAAATATTGATAAACTATCTTTTTTAGCAGATGAAGAACAAAGAACCATAAAAAATGTTTTAGAGGCCGCGAAACTTCAAACAGAAAGCAGTTTTCTTTACTCAGGATCACCCTCATTTGTTTTTTATCTGAATAAGCCTATACAAACATATTATTCTACCCAAGAGTTTGTCAAAAACTATAAAAATAGTTCTAGTTTTGTTATTTCAAAACAAGATTACGAAAACCTGCTCAATTCTTTAGATACAGACTCCTTCCAAACAATCTGCCAAACAGAGAACTGGATAGGTTTTAAAAAGATCTATTATAAATAAACTTAAAGTACCTTCTATAGAGTTTTGATGGGAAAAAAGAAATACCTAACAAAAACAATAAACTCACTAAAGAAATATAATTAGCCATACTTCTAACCTTTGTTTCTTGATAAACAACCTGAATATCATAATTACCTTTTTTAAGAATAAATGTAATTAATCCTCTATAATTAGGATCCTGAAATTCTATATTAATAGGAGATTCATTAGCATACACGATCCAACCAGGAAAATAGAAAGTGTGATCTACAAATCTAGCTTTATCTGAAATAACTTTTACCTTATATATATGATTATTAAATTTTTTTACATCAGAAAAAAGAATATTAGCAGAACCTTCAATTACTGCCAACTTATTATTAACTTTAGGATAATCCTCTCCTTTTCCAGACCAAACAGGAGACATATTTATACTATGAAGGTTTTCTTCTGTAAATTCATAAAAAGATTTATCATTATCTACAACATTTTTGACATATAACTGACTTGATCTATAAAACAAAAAACTTGATATAAAAATTATCAAAGTTAAGGCCTTGATAATATTAAAAACTCTATATTTTTGCATACGAATTTCAAAAAGGAGAGTGGCAAACATAAAACAAACAAATAATTCAAAAATTCCTATCAATCTCCAAGGATGTTGAATTTCGGCTAAAACAGGAATTGAGTTATATAGATACATAGATTGAGGACTTATAAAAAACAATGTTAAAAAACCAAAAAAAACTAACAATAAATGTCTAATTCTTTTTTTAGACTTTACAAAAATAGAGTAAAGAGTAAATAAAATAAAAGATAAGAAAACTAGACTCTCCCAAAATCCAATTTGAACAAAATCTTCTCTTACAGAAGATCCTTCAGGAGCAGAATAACTCCAATGCTCCACAAATAATATTTTATCTACAGATCTAAAATGAGCTTTTTCTATAGATGCAGGAGTAGTTCCAGAATAAAAATATTTCTTTTCTAATTTTAAAGGCAACAGGTAATAAGATGATAACAATAAACCCAACACAAAAGGTATAACAACCGCAAGACCAAACAATAATTTTTCTTTAAGTTTTAGATTTAATGCTAAATATAAAAAAATATAGACAAAAACTAATTGATATAAAACAATGCTAAAAGGATGCGTCAAAAATAATAAAGAAAAACTTAAAGAGGTAACTACTAAATATTTTTTACTTAAGCCATATTTATAAATCTTAAGAATATATAGACAAACTAAAAAAAAGAAAAAATAAGATAAAAATTCAGGCAAAGCAGAACGAACATAGATATTAAATATTCTATATGCTGAAAACTGATAAAACAATACAGATAAAATGCTAATATTAAAAGGAAAAAAATTGTTTAAAAACAAAAACAAAGTAAAAACTGTAGCGAAATCAGCTAAAAAAAATAAAATTTTATATGAAATAACTGGATCTTGTGTTATAAAATTCAAAATTCCTCCCACATAAGCTGGAACCTGATGAGCTATCTGACCTAAAGGATAACCATAATTATTAAATCCTTCAACCCATCTAACAAAAAACTCTCCTCTTTTAATACTTTGATAAAATAAAGATAATGAAAAAATATGAGTTCTTATATCATAGCTTTCCCATTCGCCAGAATGACCAAAAATGTCAAAGAATAAAATAAATGATGAAAATATAAAAATAACTATCGCTATAATTACTTTAGTTTTGGGATTCATTTTTTTTAATATACCAAAATATATTCCTTTTGTTGCAGAATATAAATTCAAAAAACTAATCAACAACTTATTAACTAACAAAATATCATCTGAATCTTATTGGAAAGAAAGAGAATTTCTATGTCCCCTAACGCATAAGATTATCACAAACAAATCAAAAATTAATAATTTACTAAATGCTAAAAAAGAAATTATCAAACTTGAAGAAGGAAGCTGTTTTAAAAATAAATACAAAACTTATGAATTCCTAATTTATAATCCTTGGTTAGATAAAAACAAACAAAAACCAGAACAACTTATAAAAAATATTTTAAAAAACAACTTTAATATTTATAAAACTAATAATAATATTTACTTATCTGAGTCGAATAATCTAATTGCGATTATATACCCGTACAAGAATGCCAAAAAAAATATTTTATTCAAAGATTTGACTCTTCCAGAAAACGAATACAACTATTTTTGGCTTACAATTTTACAAAAAATGTAATATATTTACAGCAGAAATCTTGAGACAACAGAAAAGTTGCGTCGTCCATAGATCTTTCTAGTTTGAGCATAGGTTATAAAAAGTCTTTCCATAGCTCTGGTAATACCTACATAAAAAAGTCTGCGCTCTTCTTCTAAAGCCTGTTGATCATCTAAACTTCTACTATGCGGCAGTAGACCGTCTTCAACTCCTACTATAAACACAACAGAAAACTCTAATCCTTTAGCCTGATGCAGTGTCATTAACTGAACACCATTGGTTGTTTTCTTTTCACCTTCAAAGTACTCAGACTCAACCAAAGCAATATGTTCTAAAAACTCATTAAGGTTGGGAAACTCATAAGCAATTGACCTTAATTCTTTAATGTTTTCTAACCTGGACAGATCTTCTTCAACTTTATCATTATATAGATCCAAGTAATCAGTAGCCTGAAGAATCTTGGCAATTATATCTGGCGTTGGCAGTTCAGTTAGATCCTGCTCTTCTTTAAGAAGTTTCTCGAATTTATTGTATCTTCTTTTTCCTATTTTTAGAGCTCTATCTAAAGAAACCGAATCTTTAGGATTAACAACAAGACGCAAATATGACAAAATATCTTTTATTTCTTTTCTCTCATAAAACCTAACACCTCCTGTTAATCTATAAGGTAGGTTATAGCGAATCAAAGTCTCCTCAAGATAACGAGACTGCGCATTAGTACGAAACAAAATAGCAAAATCTTTAAATCTATTTAGATCATTTAGCTGAAGTATTGTTTCTGCTACAAAGATTGATTCCTGCTCTTCATCTGCAAAACCTTTAATCTCAACATCATAATCTCCTTTAAACTCTGTCTTAAGATGCAAAACAGGATGAGTGGTGTTTTGACTTATTACTTCATAGGCATAATTTAATATCTGCTGGGTTGACCTATAATTAATTTCCAGTCTATACTCTTTAGTATTGGGGAAATCTTTTTGAATTTTTTTCAAGTTCTGTATCTGAGCACCTCTCCAAGAGTAAATGCTTTGTGAAAAATCACCAACAACAAACAAGTTATTATGGCTAAAACAGATCAATCTTGCCAACTCGTACTGAACAGTATTTGTATCCTGAAACTCATCTATCAATACATACGAGAATCTTTTCTGAAGACTTTCCAGCACCTGCCTATTGGTACTTAACAGCTTAACTGCCAACAACAAAAGATCATCAAAGTCAACCGCAGAGTTGGCCTGTTTTTCTTTTTCATAGGCTTGACATACCTGATAAATTTTATCTGCAATAAAAGAGCTGTAGTTTTGATAAATATAATCCTCAAGCTCAAAGTTGTTGTTTTTAGCCATAGAAATTATAGACAGATAATATCTTGGAGAAAAGGTTTTGCCTAAATTTAGTGATTTTAAAATTTTTTTCATTAATGCTACCTGATCATCGTCATCATAAATCACAAAGTTTTTGTTTAACCCAATTTTTGACCCCCAGATCCTCAGGACTCTGACGCAAAAAGAATGAAATGTACCAACAAAACCAACCTTAACATCACCAAGCCTTTCAGTCATTTCTTTGGCAGCCTTATTGGTAAATGTAACCAGCATAATAGCTGACGGATCTATTTTGTGTTTATAAACCAAGTTAAAAACCCGTGTAATTAACACCCTGGTCTTTCCGGAGCCAGCTCCTGCCAAAACAACAGCAGGGCCATTAAAATGCTCTACTGCTTGTTTTTGCTGAGGATTAAGTTCTTTTAAAATTTGGTTTAATTTGTCCATAACTTAAGATGATATAATATAAAAACAAAATATGAAAGAGTTTTATATTATAGCCAACTGGAAAGCCAGATTAACTTTGCCAGAGACATCTGATTGGCTTAACACATTCAAAAAATACTATAAAACAACCTCTGACAATCTTAAAATAATCTTAGCTCCATCAGCAACAAACCTGCATATTACCTCTGAGTTTATCAAAAACAATAAATTAAACCTTTCAGTATCAGCTCAAGATGTCTCATCATATCCTAAAGGAGCTTATACAGGAGAAGTTCCTGCAGAACTTATAAAAAGCCTAGCTGAATATGCTATCATTGGTCACTCAGAAAGACGCAGATACTTTAATGAAACAACTGCTGTTTTGGAAAAAAAACTTAAGCAGTGCAGGCTAAACAATCTGACAACTATTTACTGTTTTGAAAAAAGTTCAGATGCACTTATTACAGCATCAGATATTATTGCCTTTGAACCAAGATCTGCCATCGGCACAGGAAAAAACTTAGATCCAGACAGCCTGCTAAAAATAAAACAAAACTTAAGCATTTCAAACAAACCTTTTTTATACGGAGGATCTGTTAACTTGGCAAACGCGCTAGATTATCTTAAGATAAAAAGCCTGATCAATGGATTCTTAATAAGCTCAGCCAGTTTAAATCCAATTAAATTTGCCCAGATAATAGAACTAATCAATCAACATTTAAATAAATAAGGCAATAAAGATAATAAAAGCGCTGATTATCAGCAGTAACAAATAATTATTTATAAACCCAGCCTCAGGCAGTTCTGCTACCGGAGTAGGTGTAACCTGACCAGCATCTGCCAAAAGCACCTCTTCAGTTGGAGTTGGGACCTCAACAGATGGCGTAGCAACAACAATATCAGTTGGGATTGTTTCCTGTTCATTTACAGGTGTTTGCTCCTGCTCATCTGAGGCCAAAATTCCTTCAGTAGGAGTTGGCTCAACCAAATCTGTTGGAACTGGAGTTGGTGTTGGAGCAAAGTTAGGAGTCGGCTGTTGGGCAACAGAGTTGTTGGCAAGAAAAACACTTTTGCGGTATGTTTTTTGTTCAGCCTGAACCTCAAGCCTTAACTGATCAACACCTTCATCATTGGCATTAAGATAAGTTATAGCAAGAAAAACAACCAATCCAAAAAAGGCTAAACCAGCAACTACAACAATAACACTATTAATTTTAGCTTTACTTAAATTAAGCTTTAACTTTAATTTGTTAGCTTGATTATTCATAAGCTACTCTGTAAGCCAGCCAGCAACTTGTGAGTACAGCTCTGCCTGAATATCCAAACCAATATCTGAATCTTTTATAGTATAAGTTATATAAAAAACATTAAAATCCTTATTATACTCTGTTGTCTCATTCTCTGACGACCATTGGTCAGAGTTAACTCTAATTCTGGCTTTAGTAACATTCTCATCTCTTGTTTTTTCTATACCAATGTAAATTGTTTCACCTGCAACTAATTGCTCAGCATCCTGATCTGTAAGCAGCTGCCAGTTGTCATTAAACAACATTATGCCTTTTGACTCAACCTTTTGAATCTTTACACTGCTTTCAGCAGATGATCTTGCTGCATTGCGCGTAACTAAAAAGGCAATTGTTGTAAAACTAATTAAGAAAACAAAGATCAAAGAAGCAACAACTAAATTGTTTTTTTTGATTGCTGTTGATTTATCAACTATAACCTGACCTTTTGCTAATTGTTCTTTTGCTAGTTTTTCCTGCTGAAAACTAGGCAGTTTGATACTTCTTCTCTTTTTTTCGTTTATAAACAAATATATTTCCAAAATTAAAAAAACCAAAACCCCAAACCCAACTACTGCTGAAATTATGCTAAAAGTACTATACTCCATATCATAATATTAAATTAAAATCAGCATAAATACAATATCTAAATAAAGTTAACCAACACAATTATATTAAATAAACTATAACCTGTTTAAAACAAACTTAAAACCTTAGTTGTTTTTAAAAAAGTAAAGCAAGCCAGAAAAAATTAAAGAAAAACTTAAAGCAAATAAAACTAAATTAAGATTAAAACCAGACACAGGGGGCTTAGGACTAGGCTCTGCTGAAATCTCTGTTGGTGTTGGAGTTAAAGCTGGGGTTGCTGTTGGCTGTATAATCTCTGTAGGAGTCTGGCTGGGGGTAGGAGTAGGAGTTGCAGTATCAGCAGACTCTGTAGCCTCGGCCAAAACAGACTCTCCTTGTTTAGTTATGGTAAAAGTCCTGTTTGCCTCATATCTATTGCCAGAGTCATCATATGACACAACTGACAAACTGTAACTGCCTACATCAAGAGGATCACGCAGATCAACCCACCAATCACCCTGAGAATCAACCTTCAACTTATATACGATATTCTTTTTGCCTTTGATCTGGACAAGAACATCGTTTCCAGGAAATCCAGTGCCTCTGATTAACGGATTTAACTCTGAGATCACAGTATTATCCTTAGGATAAGTTAAAAAAAAACTGGATCTGGCAGAACCAGACCGCTTTTCCTGCTGAATAATCAATGGCTTTTCCTTTGAGACAACATCAGGAAACTCATAAGTTTCGGTTATATATAAAGCTCCGCTAAAACTTAAAATACCAGACAAACGACCTTCAGCCAAAACTCTGCCCTGACCTTCAAGCAGTTTTAAAACAAAACTCTCCTGACCTGTTGGAATTTTTCTGGTTAAAGTCTTTTCATCAAACAACAAACCCATAGGAATAATCAAAGATCCATCATCTTTTGTAATACCAGATAAACTATAAAAACCCTTTATCTCTAACAAAACAGGCATACCAGAGACAGGCTCTTTATTATTCATTAGTTTTAATACCAAAGGAGCTATTTTATCCGGTAGATAACTCTCAGGAGTTTCAAACTCAAAAGGAATATTTTCAGCTTTTCCTGTATACCTATCACCTACACTAATAATATAATAGTACTTGGTTTTGGGCTTTAAGCCGATCAACTCAACATAATGATAATAGGACTCTGAGTCTGTTAATTTGTAAATTAAGTCATCAGCTTTTGAGTCTAAAACTGAAACATCAGGACCATACAAAACATAACTGCTTGTCTTTTCTGTAGTTTTATAGACAACAACTGCTTGCGATGAAGTCAGGTTAGTTACAGTAACAAACTCTACTTTTAAAGTATCATCAATAGACGGCTGTTTATCAACAAAATAAATTGCAGAAAAAAATATCAGCCAGACTAAACCAGCTATAATAAAAAGATTGCGAACCTCATTACTGTTTGTCTGCTTTAAAAACAGTTTGGTATAAATATTACTCATCTTTTATACTTAACTTTTTCAATTTATCAAAGACAGATTCATCAAGCTTAATATTAGTATTCTCAGAGATAGTTGTTTTTACCTCATAACTCTGGCTTTTTCTATTAAACTTTAAATCATAGATTAACCAGAAAACAACAGTAATAAAAACTGTTACAGCAATAATTAGAACCTCTTTTTTATTCATACTATCTAAAAAAACTTTTTACTCCAACTGTTATACTAACAGTATCCTGAGCCAACTCAGCTGAGTCTGTAGCCTGACCCAACAACGGCAGATACAAACTATCCTCTTCATACTCCTTTGTGATTGTAAAGTTGGCAATATCCTTGATTCTTCTCTGCGTTCTAAGCTCTTCAATAGCCTGCAGAAAATTGGCAAAACTGCCTGTAAGCTGATAAACAAAGGTAATCTCCCTTAAGCTGCTATCTTCAGTAGTTTCTTTTGAATTTTCATTGTCAGAACCAACCAAAACAATATTGCTAGCCTCGGCTGAAACTATCTTAATATTATGCTTTTTAAAGACTTCATTAATCTGATTAAACACAGAAAAAACATTCATCTTATCTGGCACAGCCTGGTCCAGCAAATCAAAGTCATCTCTGTACTTTTCAGACTGAATGTTAATATTAGTAATATTATTAATAATTAAATTAAGCCTTGCTGCCTCTTTAAGCAAAGAGTCCCTTTTATCCCGCAGTTCAAAGGCTATTGTTAAGGTAGGTCTTATAATAAACAAAACAAAAAATGAGAAAACTATAAAAAACGCTGACAAATAAGCATAGTTTTGGTTTTGCTCTTTTTTAAACGACTCTTTTAGCTTTTTGGCAATTAACTCAAGACTCAGGTCCTTCATTGTCTTTTTGTGAAAAATTTGATAATTTAAAGATAAAATCAAACCCCAACTCAGATCTCTGAACAGAGTCTAAATCTATTTCTTCAAAAAATGAATCAGAGTTTAATCTGTTATAAAACTTCATTATTGTTGTATAATCATACGAAACTCCTCTAATTGAGTAGCTGTCGTTTGCAAAAGACAACTCATAAAGAAAAAAATTTTGAGGAAAGATAGACAATAAATACTCTAAAGCAGCTGCTTCATTCTCTTCCTGCTTTAATTTGGCATCTATATTAGTCATAAGTTCTACTTTTCTCAGATAATCCCTGACTATATCCTGAGAACTCTCTACTACAACTTTATTACCATAATACATTGACAAACTATCTTTTATCTCAACATCTATCTTCATTCTATACAAAAACACAGCCAAGATAACAATCTGGGTAATCACTAAAATATGCTTAAAGAATCCTAGTACAAATGTAATAATAACCTGATATAAATCAGTGTTCTGTTTTTCAAGCAGGTTTATATTATATTTTTTTCTCATCTATATTTAAGATTTTAACACCATTTTGGAGATTCTGCTTTTTAATCTGCTTGCTTTATTTTTATGAAAAATATTTTTTTTAGCGCATTTATCAACTATGGAATAAAACTTAGTTAAAAGTTCTGCTATTGTTTTTTTATCTGTTTTAGCAACTACTGCTTTTTTAATTGCTTTTTTGGCTTTTTTAAACTGGATTCTATAATAATTGTTCTGGTATGTTTTTGTAATTGTCTGCCTTATTCTTTTTTTGGCTGATTTGATATTTGCCATAATCTCTGTTTCACCTCCTTTAGATTAATCAATTTATAAAATATGTTGATATTATACCTTGAACTATTAAAAATTTAAAGAGAATTGTAATCAAACTCCTTTTCCAAAACTCCAGAACCATAGCCTCCAGTAAACCTTAACAAAACACTGATCTTGTCTTTAACAGTATGAGTCACACAACTGCCAGAAGAGCATGTGCCCAAAAAGATCTCTTTTTTCAGATTATCGGCTACAACATCTGTAATTGTTCCTATAACTCCTTGAGTAACACCATCTTTAGTATTATAGGTAATCTCATACTCAATTGAGTCTGTGCTCTCAGGAATATTAGAGACTAATAAGTTAATACTGTTATTGGCTAGTTTTTCAATAACTACATCTGTGTCTGGTGGCAGTTGATACTGATTATCTGCATTTGTTGCAGGCTGATCCTGACTAGTTGGGTCAGCTGGTCTTCTTGATAGAAAAAAAACCAACACAACTGCAAAAATCGCTAAAACTGATAAAACAACAATAACAACCTGATTTTTAAAATATTTTTTCATTTTCAGTTTTTATAAAACTTTTAATTTTATCAATAGCC
>BPJC01000010.1 GCA_026004415.1 Patescibacteria group bacterium
ATAATGTAAGAGTTTTTATATTTAATTTAAAAAAACTTAAAACAAACACTTAATATTACTAAGGCAGAAGATTTTTACGAACGAATCTTAGTTGGTTATGGCGATGATTCAGTTGCAGAGTTAGGAGGAGCTCACCTTGCTATAGAGAATATCAGTATGCTTGCGAGCAAGAGTATAGAAGAGCATAGGATAGGACTTTCTCCAGTAGAAAAATCTACAAGATATGTTTATTTTGATAAAAAAATAGATGGAGAATATCCATTTTACAAAGATGAGAAAATCTTGAAATCTTCTTTTAGAAAAGAATTCTTAACAACAACTAATCAACTTTTTGATACTTACTCAAAAATTGTCCATAAAATTCAACCAGTACTTAAAAAAGTTTTTCCTGTAGATAACTCTATCGCTTACAACTTTTCAATAAGAGCAAAAGCATGTGACTTAGTACGTGGACTTTTACCACTTTCAGCTCTTACTAATATGGGAGTCTATGGAAATGGCAGGGCTTTTGAGTATCTTATTACTAATCTTTTGAATGATCCATTAGAAGAGGTGAGGGTAATAGCGCAAAAGATGAATAGAGAACTCAGAAAGGTTATTCCAGCTTTTATTAAAAGAGCTACAAACGAAAAGGGAGAAAGGTATAGAAAGTTTATAAATAGAACTGAAGAAGAGCTAAAAAGAATCATTTCTAAAACAACTGAGAATTTAGGTAAAGATGTTAATTTAGTTAAGAGAAAACAAGTAAAACTAATTTCTTGGGACAAAAATGGAGAAGAAACAATTATAGCTACAATCTTATTTGAAAGAACTACTCTTTCTTTTAGGCAAGTATTAAAAAAGGCTAAGTCAATGGATAGAAAAAAAAGAGAAAAAATTCTTAAAGCTTATCTTTCATTTAGGGAAAATAGACATCATAAACCTGGTAGAGCTTTAGAAGAAATATATTTTTCTTTCGAGATAACTGCAGACTGGGGAGTATATAAAGATCTTATGAGACACAGGCTTTTAACGCGTTACCGCCAAGCATTTACTAACGAGCTTGGTTTCTGGATTCCTGAAGAACTTAAACTGACAGGTTTTGAAAAGGACTATAAAAAAGCCGCAGAGCAAGCAGTTGAGCTTTATGCAAAAATGAAAAGTAAAATGCCAATTGAGGCGCAATATTCAGTTATTCATGCTGCCTACAACAGGTTTTATCTTAAAATGAATTTAAGGGAAGCAGTTCATCTTTGTGAATTAAGAAGTGCGCCTCAAGGCCACCCAAATTATAGAAAAGTAGCACAAGAAATAGCAGATCAAATAATAAAAGTTTACCCAACGTTTGGCAAGCTTGCTTTTAAATTTGTTGATTATCAAAATTATCATTTGGAACGTCTTTCTGCCTTTAAAAAACTCGAGAAAAAATCAAAAAAATTTGGAGTAAAAGGATTTGAAGAATGATATGACAATAAACTATTTATCTTCTACTATTGTCTTTTATAAATGGAGAAATTTAAACAGTTAGTATTCATAGCTGGTGTGAGAGTTTAGAGAATATTTTGAAAAAATGAGAGATTAACATAGTGGTTAGTCATTTATATCTAAAATGTTTATATTATTCCTTAAAATGCAAACAAAACAAATGATAATTGAGTATTATAATAAGAATTATAAGTTAATGTAAGTGTTATCTATATACTTATCCTTTACAGAGTCTTGACATTTGGCATTAACTAGTCTAAAATTGTCAGATATGTTTTCAAAGTCTATTGTTTTAGTTATTATTGTTATCCTTATTTTCCCGTGAGGCGGGGAGGATAGCTTTAATAGCTAAAACTTTTTTGACCCCGCCAAAGGCGGGGTTTTTTTATTTTATAAGTTAAGTTTATTTAAAATGAAGTATAAATTTTACCCATATTGTTTTTTTAATGGCAAAATAGTGAGTTTTGAGTCTGCTAAGGTTTCTGTAGCAACTAAAGCACTTCAGTATGGTATGGGAGTATTTGGAGGTATAAGAGGTTATTATAGAAAAGACCTGTCTGGCGTTTTTGTGTTTAGGCTTTCAGATCATTACAAAAGATTTTTAAATTCATTAAAGATTTTGGGTGTCAAGTTCCCTTATTCGCATAAGCAGTTAGTTGATATTACAGTTTCTTTAATTAAAAAAAACGCTCCAAAGAGCAATTTTTATTTACGACCGTTTGCTTACGCTGATTCTTTAGGTTTATCTCCTAATTTTGCATTAGATTCTGATTTTGACTTTACCTTGTATATGTTGCCACTGGAGGAATATCTGTCTGTAAATAAAGGTCTTAAGGTTAAGGTGTCTTCATTTCGTCGTTTATCAGATAATGCTATTCCATCTAGGGCAAAGATTTCTGGAGCTTATGTTAACTCTGCTTTAGCCAGTAAAGAAGCTGTTGATAATGGTTGTGATGAAGCAATATTTTTGACTGAAGATGGACATATAGCAGAAGGTTCTGCTGAAAACTTATTTATTGTAAGAAACAATACCTTAATCACTAGTCCTGTTTCAGATGAGATATTGGAGGGTATTACTAGAGAAACAGTTATGTATTTGGCTAAAAGATCTGGAATCAATGTTGTTGAAAGAAAGATAGATAGATCTGAGTTGTATGTTTGTGATGAAGCGTTTTTTTCAGGAACAGGAGTTCAGATTTCATGGATAAAAGAGATAGATGGTAGGACTGTTGGCAATGGAAAAATAGGTAAGATAACCAAATTGTTGCAAGATCTTTATTTTAAGGTTGTACAGGGTTTTGATGACGAGACAGAGTCTTTGAGAACATTTATAAATCTAAAAAAATAAATATGCAAATGAAACAAATCACAGGAGCAGAACTGCTTTTGCAAAAACTTGCATATTTAGGTGTTGATTTGGTTTTCGGTTATCCAGGAGGAGCTGTAATGCCTTTGCATGATGCTTTATATAAATATCAGAGCAAGATTAAACATGTTTTGGCCAGACATGAACAAGGAGCTGTGCATATGGCAGAGGGTTGGGCAAGAATGAAAGGTAGAGCAGGAGTTTGTGTTGTAACTTCAGGACCTGGAGCAACAAATTTAGTTACTGGCATTGCTGATGCTATGATGGATTCTGTTCCATTAGTTTGCTTTACTGGTCAGGTAGCTTCTTCTTTTATTGGCAGTGATGCTTTTCAGGAAACTGATGTTATTGGTATAACTGCTCCTATAACCAAATGGAATTACCAAATTACTGATTCTAGAGAGATTCCTTATATTGTTGAAAAAGCATTTTATATTGCTGAATCAGGTAGACCAGGACCTGTTGTTGTCGATATCAGCAAAGATGCTCAGCTTAATTCTGTGTCAGAAAATGAGTTTTCTAGATTCGATAAAAATGATTTAAAAAGCTATAGACCAAATTATTTTCCTAATATGAATCAGATTAGATCTGCTGTTGATTTAATCGAAAAAAGTAAACGGCCATTGGTTTTGGTTGGGCATGGTGTGATCATAGCTCAAGCAGAGTCTGAGTTAAAAGAATTTGTTGAAAAGGCGAATCTTCCTTTTGCTTGTACTTTGCATGGTTTGTCTGCATTGTCAAAAAAACATCCTAATTATGTTGGTTTTTTAGGTATGCATGGTAATTATGCTCCTAATATTTTAACTAATAAAGCCGATGTGCTAATTGCTTTAGGTATGCGTTTTGATGATAGGGTTACAGGAAACTTGGAGAAATATGCTCCAAAGGCTAAAGTTATTCATATTGATATTGATCCGGCTGAGTTGAATAAGAATGTAAAAGCAGAGATTCCAATTGTAGCTGATGTAAAAAAGGCTTTGCAGGAAATTAATAAGTTGATAAAAAGCTCTAATAAAAGAGATAAATGGTTTGAAGAATTTAAAAAAGGATTTGAGTTGGAGAAACAAAAAGTTTTGTCTCGTCAGTTAAACAATAGTTCAGAAAAAATTTTGATGGCTGAGGTTGTGTCTATGATCTCTGATCTTACTAATGGTAAAGCTAATATCGTTTCAGATGTTGGTCAACATCAAATGATTACAGCAAGGTATTATGAATTTGACAGGTTCAATAGTTGGGTATCTTCTGGTGGGTTAGGCACGATGGGTTTTGGTTTGCCAGCTGGATTAGGTGTGAAGTTGGCAAGAGAAGATGAACAGGTTGTTGCAATTGTCGGTGATGGAGGTTTTCAGATGACTTTTCAAGAGCTTGGCACAGCGGTTGAGTATAACATTGGTTTGAAGACTGTAGTTTTGAATAATTCTTTTTTAGGTATGGTAAGACAATGGCAAGAGTTGTTTTTTGATAAAAGATATGCTTTCACAGAGATGAAAAATCCTGATTTTGTCAAAATTGCTCAAGCCTATGGTATTCAAGCACAGAGAATCTCTAAAAAAACTAATCTTAAATCAGCAATTCAAAAAATGTTGGAGTTTGAGGGTCCATATTTATTGGAGGTTATAGTAGAGAAAGAAGATAATGTGTTTCCAATGGTTCCAGCAGGTGCTAGTTTAGATGAAATAATATTAGAAGTTTCTCAGATAAAAAAATAGTGATAACCTTTTTAGTTTTGTCTGAAAACAAGCCTGGAGTTTTATACAGAATAGCAGATGTATTTTTGAAAAGAAAAATAAATATTCAGTCTTTAACTGTGGCAGAGATTGACAAAAACCTTTCTAGATTTACTATAACAGCTTATTGTGATAATGCAAATGTTGAAAAAGTTGAGAAAAATTTATACAAGATTATTGAAGTTGTAAAGGTAACATCAGCCTATGATCAGGAGTTAATCTTTAAAGAATTAGTAATAGTAAAGGTTAATTCAGCAAGTCCTTATGCTATCAGGGATCTGGATGATCTGATTTATCTTCATAAGGCAGAGATTGTTTATACAACAGAGTCAGCGGTTTATATTGAAAAACAAGGTACTGAAGATGATATTAACTCATTTTTAAATTCAGTCCGTCCGTACGGCATAAAAGAAATAGTAAGATCTGGCAGGATCGGCCTTTTAAAACCTAAGAATGATAAAAAAACTGTTGATTTTAGCTTAAACTGTCCAGATTATATTGAGATGTTAGATGTTTCTGCTATCAAAAAGATTGAGTATTATAGCAAAGAGTTTAAAGATGTAGTTTCTTTGGCACAAGGAACACCAGCGTCAGCTACTGACAAAGCTATTAGAGAAGCGGCAAAGTATGCTATAGATAAAGGATTGGTTGATAAATACACATCAGGTTATGGTATAGATCAACTTCGTGAGTTGTTGGTGAAAAAGTTAAAACATGAAAATAATCTGCCTAATATAAACAAAAATAATATTATAGTGACTCATGGTGCCGCCGAAGGTTTAATGGCAATTTTTTTGGCTTTGTTTAGGCGAAACGATGAGATAGTTGTTATAACGCCAGATTATGCTTCGCATTTAACTCAGATTAGAATTTCACGCAAGGGTGGCAGACCTGTTTTTTTGCCTATGCAGATTAAAAATGGAGGTTGGAGTTTTAGTTTAGATAAGTTAGAATCAATAATTACAGTCAATACTAAGGCAATACTTATCTGTAATCCTTCTAATCCTACGGGCAAGGTTTACAGTCGTGAAGAACTTGAGGGTATTTTAGAAATTGCACAGAAATATAATTTGTTAGTTATAACTGATGAAATTTATGAAAAGTTTGTGTATGGTAAAAAACAGCATATTAGTTTTGCTTCTTTATCTAATGCTTTTGAACGAACCATATCTATTTTTGGTTTTTCGAAATCTTTTTCAATGACTGGTTGGAGGATTGGTTACATTGTTGCAGACGAAAGCATTATAAAAAATATTTTTAAAGTTCATGATGCTCTAATCACTTGTCCTACAGCTGTTAGTCAGTATGCGGCTATAGCAGCGCTAGAAAATAGCGACAGAATCGTTCAAAGACTAAAAGAAGAGTATGAAGAAAAAAGGAAGTTGTGTATTTCATTGTTAAAGGATAACCCAAAAATTGAGTTTGCTCATCCTGATGGAGCTTATTATTTATTTTTTAAGATTAAAGGAGTAGATGATGATTTTAAGTTTGCTCTTAGATTGATTGAAGAAGCAGGTGTTGCTATAGTACCTGGTTCTGCTTTTGGATTAGGTGGGGAGGGTTTTTTTCGAATAGCATTTTGTAGAGAAAGAGAAAGTATTATAGAGGGTATTGAGAGATTAAATAATTATTTAAAAAAAATTAGGTTATAAGTTTAATTTTAATCCTATGGCAAAAATAAATTTTGGCGGCATTGAGGAAAATGTAGTTACCCGTGAAGAGTTTAGTTTAGATAAAGCAAGGGAGATTTTAAGAGATGAGGTTATTGCTGTAATTGGTTATGGAGTTCAAGGTCCTGCGCAAGCATTGAATCTTAAAGATAATGGTTTTAATGTTATTGTAGGACAAAGAAGGTCTGGTTTTTCATGGCAAAAAGCTGTTGAAGATGGTTGGCAGGAGGGAAAGGATCTTTTTGATATAGAAGAAGCTGTTGATAGAGGTAGCATCATTGCTTATTTATTGTCTGATGCCGGTCAGATTGAAGTTTGGCCAAGAATAAAAAAATACTTGACTTCAGGCAAAGCACTTTATTTTTCACATGGTTTTGGAGTTGTCTATAAAGACCATACCGGTATTGTGCCTCCAAATGATATTGATGTCATCTTAGTAGCGCCTAAAGGAGCTGGAAGATCTGTTCGTGAGCATTTTCTTAAAGGTAAAGGTATAAACGCTAGTTATGCTGTTTTTCAAGATTATACAGGAAAGGCTTTAGAAAGAACTTTGGCAATGGGTATAGGTATTGGAGCAGGATATTTGTTTGAAACTACATTTGAAAAAGAAGTTTATAGTGATTTAACAGGAGAAAGAGGAGTTTTGTTGGGCGCTTTGGCAGGAGTGATGGAAGCACAGTATAACCTTTTAAGGAAGTATGGACATTCTCCATCTGAAGCTTTTAATGAGACTGTTGAGGAATTAACAGAGAGTTTAATTCCTTTAATGGCTCAAAAAGGAGTAGATTGGATGATCGCAAATTGTTCCACTACAGCACAAAGAGGAGCTTTAGACTGGAAAGATAAGTTTAGAAAAGCAGTAGAACCTGTTTTTGAACAGTTGTACAAAAGAGTTAAGTCTGGCCAAGAGGCAAAAAGAGTCATTGAAGAAAATAGCAAGTCAGACTATAGAGAGAGATTAAATCAAGAGTTGTCTCAAATTCATAACTCTGAAATGTGGCAGGCTGGAGCTGTAGTTAGGCAGTTGAGACCTGAGAATCAAGAAGTTAGAGCTATAGCAAAAAACGAAAAAAAACAGATTGTCAAAGTAAGTAGAAAATTAAAAAACAAATAATTTATTTAAGTTTTAATATAAAAATGATAAATATTAATTTAATACAAAAAGCCAAAGTTTTATTGAATGGCGTTGCCATCAAATCTCCTCTTGAATATGTGTCAAGAATCTCTGATGAGCTTTCCAACAAAGTTTATCTGAAGAGAGAAGATTTGCAAATTGTTCGTTCGTATAAAATAAGAGGTGCTTTTACAAAAATATCTTTTTTAATTCAAAAAGGTTTTAAAAAAGGTTTTGTTTGTTCTTCAGCTGGAAATCATGCTCAGGGTTTTGCCTATGCCTGTTTTAAGAATAAAGTAAAAGGTTTTATTTTTATGCCTGTCAGCACTCCAAAGCAGAAGGTTGACAGAGTAGCTTATTTTGGCAAGGAGTTTGTAGAAATAAAACTTGTAGGCGACAGTTATGATGAAACTCAAACAGAAGCATTAAACTTTTGTCAGAAAAATAAGCTAAAGTTTGTTCATCCTTTTGATGATGAAGAGATAATAGCTGGTCAGGGGACAATAGGTCTAGAGTTAATTGAAGACTTATCTGCCAATATAGATTATATCTTTGCTCCGATCGGAGGTGGAGGGCTAATAAGCGGTATTGCCTCTGTAATAAAACAAATAGATAGCAGGATCAAGATTATAGGAGTTGAGCCTAAAGGCGCAGATAGTATGTATCAATCTTTAAAAAAGAACAAATTAGTTGAGCTTAAAACCTTAGATAAATTTGTAGACGGCACAGCAGTCAAAAAACCTGGTCAGTTGTGTTTTAACATCATAAAGCAGTCAGTAGATGAGGTAGTAGTAGTAGATGAAGGAGCAGTGGCTGAAAAAGTTTTAGATTTATATCAAAATGAAGGAATAATTACTGAGCCGGCAGGAGCATTAGCTTTAACGGGTGCCTACAAATACATAAAATACAATAACATCCAGAACAAAACTATTGTTTGTATTATTAGTGGAGGCAATAATGATCTGCTGAGATACCCTGAGATTATGGAAAGAGCTCTTATTTATCAAGGCAGAAAAAAATATTTTATTATTGAGTTTTATCAAAAGCCGGGACAGTTAAGAAGATTTTTGAATGAGGTACTAGGAGAGAACGATGATATTGTTTTGTTTGAGTATTTGAAAAAAAACAACAAAGAAAAAGGTCCTGCATTGGTTGGTTTGGAGTTTGCCACAAAAAAAGATGCTGACCAAATTTATAATAAGCTAAAAAAAGCTGGGTTTAGTTTTAAAGAGGTTCATCCGGGAGATGATAATTTTTATTTATTAGTTTAAGATCGAATAATAATGAAAAAAACAAAGAACTTTATTAATGAAGGAATTCAGACAGTCAGAGATAAAGGACCTGATATTTTTAGAAAAAGTTATCATATGTTGCCGAATATTTCTTTGATGATTGCCGCAGGAGTTATAAAAAAAGTTTCAGATGTTAACAAGCCTTTTATAACGGTAATTAATTCATATACAACACACATACCTGGTCATTCTCATCTTAATGTTTTTGGAGAATATTTAGTAAAGTCTTTGCAGAAAAAAGGATTTAATGTTTGGTACTGCAATATAGGAGGAGCTGTAGATGATGGTATTGCAATGGGTCATTTTGGCATGAAGTACTCATTGCCGTCGCGGGAGTTAATTACAGATCAAATAGAAACTATTATAGGAGCTCACCCGCCATCAGCTTGGATTGGTATCGGAAACTGCGATAAGATTGTACCTGCTATGCTTAATGCAATGGTTAGAATTGATATTCCATCAATCTATGTATCAGGAGGTCCTATGCTTGCCGGATCTGATAATACTGATCTAATTACAGTATTTGAAGGGGTAGGAAAGTTTTCGGCTGGAAAGATGAAAAAGTCAGAGTTGTTAAAACTTACAGAGTCAGCCTGCAGAACCTGCGGCAGTTGCGCAGGAATGTTTACAGCCAACTCAATGAACTGTTTAGCTGAAGCAATAGGGTTAGCTTTGCCAGGTAATGGGACAATTCCAGCCGCAGAATGGATTGATAAAAAAAACTTTAATTGGAGATTAAACCCAAGACGGTTTAAGTTGTTTGATCGGGTTGCGGACAGAATTGGTTATTTAATTGAACATAAGATTACTCCAAGTCAAATAATTGATAAACAAGCCATTGATAATGCCTTTATTTTAGATATGGCAATGGGAGGGTCAACAAATACAGTACTGCACACATTAGCTTTGGCTTATGAAGCTGGTATTAAGTATGACTTAAAAAGTATCCAACAGTTATCTAAAAAAACTCCTAATGTTTGCAAAGTATCACCATCAAGGCCAGATATTCATGTTGAAGATGTTGATCGGGTCGGAGGTATAATGGCAATATTGAAAGCTATATTAAATTACACAGAGGCTCCGTTTGATGCTAAAAAAACCACAGTAGCAGGAAAATTAATAGATTATATCAAGACAGCTCCTGATCCAGATGGAGATGTTATCAGAGTTGGCAAGAATGTTTTTTCCCAAGAAGGAGGGTTAAGGATTCTATATGGAAATATAGCTCCAGACGGCTCCGTTGTTAAAACTGCTGGAGTTGATCCTAATATGATGGTTTTTGAAGGCAGAGCTGTTTGTTTTAACAGCCAAGAATCTGCTCTTAAAGCTATTTTAAAACGCAGAATAAAAGACGGTGATGTAGTTGTTATTCGTTATGAAGGCCCTAAAGGAGGTCCCGGAATGCAAGAGATGTTGTCGCCGACATCTGCTTTAAAAGGTCAAGGTATTAAGGCCGCTCTTATTACAGACGGCAGATTTTCTGGCGGAACTAGAGGATTATGTGTTGGTCATATTTCACCTGAAGCCGCCAGTAGAGGTCCGATAGCAGTTATAAGAGATGGTGACAAGATCTTTATTGACGCCAATAAAGGAGTTTTAGAGCTTAAGGTTTCAGATAGAGAAATAAAAAAAAGACTTGCAAAACTGCCTGAATTTGAACCAAAGGTAAAACGAGGTTGGTTGTATAGATACAGCAAGCATGTTACTAGCGCAAATTATGGAGCAGTAATGGAAGATATAATAGCAAATATTAACAGTTAAATTAATCTATGAAAACAGTAAACACAACAAAAGCGCCAATGCCTGTAGGTCCATATAGTCAGGCAGTTATTGCCCAAAATTTAGTTTTTTGTTCAGGACAGATAGGGATTGATCCAAAGACTAATAAATTAGTTGATGGTTTTAACAAACAAGTTAGACAGATATTCGAAAATATAAAAAAGATTTTGCAAGTTTCCGGTTCAGGTATAAATCAAATTGTTAAGGTAACGGTTTATCTTACTAATTCAGGTGATTTTGAAACATTTAATAAAATATATGAAAACTATATTAAGCACAAGCCTGCCAGAACAACGGTATTTGTTGAAAAACTTCCTAAAAAGGCATTGCTTGAAGTTGAGGTAATAGCAATTAATGTAACTTAATATATGAAGCAAGTAAGCAAGATTATTTTTAGTTACTTCTTCTATATAGAGAATCCGAAATGCTTTAAAGAAAAATATGTTAAGGCTACTGCGACACCAGCTATTTTTAATCCTGTATTAACCCAATTTACATCTATCTTTTTTGGATAATTTATTTTTTCTAGTGCTTCTCTAGTTTTTTGTATCGCACTTAATGATTCATTACCTATGTTTTCATCACTTATTCTAGATAAAATAAAAATTATTTCTTCTCGTGTTGCAAGTCGTTTTGAGAATTTTTTTAAAAGATTAAGGAGGCCAGGTTGTTGTAAAATCTCTAAATCTTGAGTCACTTTAATGGTCAAGATTCTTGCTAAGACTTTATTTTGTAATTGTAAAAATATTTCCGGCTGATTATGTTTTAATTGTTTCAAACGCATAGAAAGATTAGTGCTTCCTATGTTCTCAAATATTTGGTCTACTTGAAATCCTCCTATCGCCATTTCCCATAATCTATCTATTTTTTCAGTCGAATTTTTAAAAATTTCTCTTTTTGATTTTTGGCGTACTGTTATATTTTCGGATCCCAAGAATCTATCCAGTTCAAGCATCGCCAAACTTATAAATTGATTTTCAGCTTGATCTTCTGTTTGGTTTTGACCTTCTAATTTTGCTGTATCATTTCTTAATGAGTAGTGTCTTCTTTGATCTATTTTTAATCTTAAAGTATTTACTGCAGTTGTCATTATAAGTTTGAAATTATTAATAGAGTCATTTAGATCTGTCTTTATTTTCATAATTTCATTGTTGATATTATCGACTTCTGAAGTTAAATTGTTTTGAATTTCCTTTAATGAGGATACTAAAGTATTATAATTCTGCAGTTCATTTTGACCTTGTTTAAATCCACCTTTGTTTTCATCACCTATTGTTTCGAAGATTTGTTTCAAAATTTGAATTTTTTTAGTATAAAAAGTTTTGTGTTTTGGGCTAAGTTGGTTGTCTTTTGATAATAATTTGTATTCGATGTTATGTAATAATTTATCAAGATCTAAATTTTCATCTATATCCACTTCTACGTTAGTTGAAGTTACTAAACCATTCAATATACTACGCTTTAAAGTTGAAAAATCTGTTCTTGAAAAAGTATTATTTTTATCATTAATTTCATTTATAAAAAGATTTATAACTTCAATAATTTCATTTTTAATCATTTCAACTTCCCATTTTTTATCTACTAATTGGTCTACTTCAGTTTTTGATGAGTTTATAAGATTTGATATAGTAGTAACAGCTATTCGCATCTCATTTCTATCAACTAATTTTTTAAAAAATGATTGTTTTTGACTTTCTTCTTGTAAATCTTTATATGCTGTCTTAAGTGATGTATTTGTTTCAATAAGTTTTTCTAAATATAGCTTATTTAAATTGTAGAATTGAGTAAAATCTATCTTTCCATTTTTAAGATTATTAAAACTTATGATAAATTTTATAAATTCTTTATTTTCTTTTGTTTTTTCTTCATTTAGAATTTCTATTAAATTATTGGCTAAATCTTGATTTATATCATTACCATTATTTATTGTAGTTTCGAATAGTAAATATTGATTTGAATATGACCGTTCATCAACACAAGATTGATTTGAAGTGATTTCATAATTAAAATCTCTTTTTTTAATGAGTTCATAATCCTTAGGTTCCATGATATTTTACTAACTGAATAATTTTTCAAGTTTTAGTTTTATTTG
>BPJC01000011.1 GCA_026004415.1 Patescibacteria group bacterium
GGGAAAGGCTATTATAACTAACTCAAGTATGCAGATCATTTTGAAACAATCAACTGCTTCAATAGATCAGATCTCAAAAACATTTTATCTAACAGGTGGCGAGAGACATTATCTGCTTTCTGCAAGCGTTGGTCAAGGTCTGTTTTTTGCAGGTCAGTCTCATGTTGGTATTCAGGTAATTGCCAGTAGAGAGGAGCGAGAAATTATTGAATAAATTTAAATATTAATGAAAAGATTTGTAATAGTTTTAGTCATAGGTTTTTTCTACACTGTTTTATTGGTTTCTAAGATCTATGCTGGTTATTTTTCATTTGAACAGCAGAATTTAACTGTTGGTGTAGGAGAAAGTTTTTCTGTAATAGTTAAGATTGATACTGAAAACACTGAAGTTGTTGGCGCTGAGGCTTTAATAGATTATGATAATGTTAAATTATCTGTAAACTCCATATCTAATCTGAATTTTTTTGATGAGTTCTCCTATGATATTATTGATCAAGGTATTTATATAACAGGAAGTTTTGTAGATATTCAACAGACTAAATCTGGCTCTGGTCAGTTTGCAAAGATTACTTTTACAGCTGAGGAGCCCGGCACTGTAACGCTTGAGTTTATCTGCGATCCCAATATCCTTGAGTCTAGCTCTATTTTTGACAGTAATACAGAAGAAACAATAGTTTGTAGTTCTAATCAAACTGCTGAGATCACAATAACAGGAGATTCTGGAAGTTCAGATAATAATCAGACGAACACTGGATCAGACACTGGAAATATAACAAAAGGAGGTGTTGAGGAGTCTTCTACAGTAACTCAACTGCCAAAATCAGGCAGTGTTAATCTGTCTGTTTTTTATATGATGTTAGGTTTGTTGGCGTCTGGATTGGCTGTTGGTTTAAGAAATCTGTTAAAATAATCTTTGCTATGAAAAACGCAGTATTTTATTAGGAATTTACATGCCATTTTTTGTCTGTTCTTATCTTGATGGAGATTTAAAATTAAGCGATGAGCATATCAATTATAAATGGGTAGACAAAACTAGTTATCAGACCCTTGATAAACAATCTTTTTTATTCAATGTTATAGAGTCTTATTTTAATTCTAATCAAGATTGAGACTTTAATTTTAAATAGGCTAAAATATATTTTACTGGTTCAGATAATCTTGACTTTAGATTTGTTTATGGTTTAATATTATTTACAAATTATGGTTTTGCAAATAGATAATCAAAGTTTAGCTCTTCTTCTTAGCGCTGGTTTCAGGCGGTGAGAAGTCTGTGAGCTAAATATTTAGTTTCTCCCGCCTGAAAGGCGGGTTTTTTTATTATGAAAAAGATTTTTGTTTTTGACACAACATTAAGAGATGGCGAACAGGTTCCTGGTTGCCAGTTAAATACCAAAGAAAAATTGATTATTGCCGAACACTTAGAGCGTTTAGGTGTTGATGTTATTGAGGCAGGTTTTCCTATATCTTCACCTGGTGATTTTGAATCTGTTGTTTCTATATCTAAACAAGTTAAAAAGCCAGTTGTTTGCGCTTTAACCAGAGCTTTAAAACCAGATATTGATTGCGCTGTTGACGCTTTGAGGTTTGCTAAAAGAAAAAGAATTCATACAGGCATTGGAGCTTCAGATATTCATATTAAATATAAGTTTAGATCTAATAGGCAACAGATATTACTACAAGCTGTTTGGGCAGTAAAGTATGCAAAACAGTTTGTTGAAGATGTGGAGTTTTATGCTGAAGATGCTGGTAGAGCAGATAATGAGTTTTTGGCCAAAATGGTTCAGTCAGTTATTAAAGCTGGCGCCACAGTTGTAAATATTCCTGATACAACTGGTTACTGTCTGCCAGAGGAGTTTGGATCAAAAATCAAGTTTTTAATTGATAATGTGGATAATATACACAAAGCAATAATCTCGGTTCATTGTCACAATGATTTGGGTTTGGCTACGGCCAATACTTTATCCGGGGTTTTAAACGGAGCTAGTCAGATTGAGACTACTATCAATGGCATTGGAGAAAGAGCTGGAAATGCGGCTATGGAAGAGATCGTTATGATAATTAAAACCAAAAAACTAAAGTTCTATACAGATATTGATACTAAAAAGATTTATCAGACAAGTCAAATTGTTTCAAAACTAATGAATATGCCGATTCAAAAAAACAAAGCTATAGTTGGTAGGAATGCTTTTGCTCACTCATCTGGAATTCACCAGGATGGTGTTTTAAAGAGACGAGAGAACTATGAGATTATTGATCCTAAAGATATAGGGTTGGACAGATCTCAAATTATTTTAACAGCAAGATCTGGAAGATCTGCTTTAAAATTTAGATTGCAGAGCCTTAATTACAGGGTTGATGATACTACTTTAGATTTTATTTACAACGAGTTCTTAAAATTGGCAGATAGAATAAAGGAGGTTGATGATAGAAACTTAAGACAGTTAATGTTACAAATTAACAATCAAAACTATGAACACTAAAATATCTGGAGTTATAACCTCAATTTTCCCTGATGATGTAAACACAGATGATATTATTCCTGCCTGGACTCTTCAGGAATCTACAGATCGGGAGTTTTTTGGCAAATATGCTTTTTCAAACTATGATAAAGATTTTGTTAATCGTTGTCAGCAGACTGATGACAATATTATTGTGGCTGGTAAAAACTTTGGTTGTGGTTCATCGCGGGAACAGGCTGTTTATGCATTAATGTCAAATAATGTTAAGGCTGTCATTGCTTATTCTTATCCTGATATTTTTTATAGAAACTGTCTCAACAATGGTTTGCCTGCGCTGATTATTGAGGACAAAATAAGCTGGAAGTCAAATAAATCAATTACAATTGATCTAGAAAATAAAGTAATTCATTATGCAGATAAGAAGATAAAAATTAAAAACTCCGATGAAGATGTCAAAACCTTTATGTTTGGTGGTACTGTTGGCAGAATTAGACAACATTTGATCTCTATACTAAATAAGGAAAACCAAAGAGTTGATTGGGTTTCTGCAAAAATAGTTAGCAAAAAACCGCAGACTATAGTTGAAAAAATAATCTCTGATCATCTTGGCAAACCGGTTTATGCTGGAGAAAAAGTTGATTTGCCGGTTGACATTCTGTTTTTTAATGAGGTTATTGCTCCTCCTGCTATTAAAGATTTTCACTCAAACTTTTCAGATATTTTTAAGAAATATAAACAAAAACCAAAAGTGTTTGATAATAGAAGAATCTTTTTTATACCTGATCACACAGTTCCATCATCTTCGGTTGCAGTCTCAGAAGGTATTGATTTAATGGAAAATTTTGCCAAAGAGCAAGGGGTGTATTGTTATAAAGAAGGCGATGGGATTGAACATGTTGTTTTAATTGAAGACGGTTATATAGCTCCGGGAGAAATAGTTTTAGGAACAGATTCTCATACCTGCACCAATGGAGCTTTGAATGCTTTAGCCTTTGGAGTAGGCACAACAGATGCAACTTATGCTCTGGCAACAGGTTATCTTTATGATTTTCAGGTTCCAAATACCATTCGCTTTAATCTTTATGGTAAGTTTAAAAAAGGCGTTTATGGGAAAGATTTGATACTTTACTTAATCGGACAATTAGGCGTTGATGGAGCTTCTAAACGAGTTATTGAGTTCGGTGGTCCTGCTTTAAAAAATATAACTTTAGAACAAAGAATAACGATTTCAAATATGGCTGTTGAGATGGGTGCTAGAACAGGAATTTTTGAAGCAGATGAGGTAACCGATACTTATGTTAAAGACAGAGCAAAGTTTGCTTATAAAACCTATTCACCAGATAAAGACTGCTGTTACGAAAAAGTTATAGATGTTGATCTGTCAACTCTAGAGCCTTGTGTTGCTTTTCCTCATAAGCCTGGCAATGTCACTTTTATTTCAAATATTAAAAAGTATATGAAAGAGTCGCAGAAAAGCAAATCATTAGATTTTGTTCCAGTTGATTCTTTAAAGATTACAGATGCTTTTTTAGGTGCTTGCACTAATGGCAGATATGAAGACTTTGTTGAGTCTGCAAAGATCTTAAAAGGAAAAAAAGTTCACCCTGAGGTTAACTTTGTTGTTATTCCTGCTTCAAGAAAGGTTTACAACAGACTGTTAAAAGAGGGTTATCTACAGATTTTTGCAGAGGCAGGAGCTAATATAGAGTCATCAAACTGCGGTCCTTGTTTTGGCAAGCATATGGGTGTTGTTGGCAGAGGAGCTCAGATGATCTCCTCTTCAAATCGTAATTATATTGGTAGAATGGGATCCAAAGAAGCAAAGATTTTCCTGGCGTCTCCAGCTACAGTTACAGCTTCAGCTGTTGCAGGTTATATAGTTGATCCTAGAAAGTACCTATGAAAAAAACAATAGCTGTACTGCCTGGTGATGGTATTGGTCCTGAAGTGGTAGAGGAAGCTGTCAAGGTTTTAAAGATTATCGCCAAAAGGTTTAATCATGAATTTGATTTTCAGTATGGTTTAATCGGTCATCAGGCAATAGTGAAAACAGGAAAGCCTTTGCCAGAGGAGACTGTTAATTTAATTCAAAACAGTTCTGCAATCCTTTTTGGAGCAATAGGAGACCCAATTTATGATAATAATCCTAACTTAAAGGTAAGGCCAGAACAAGGTTTGCTTGAGATGAGAAAAGTTTTGGGTTTGTATGCAAACTTAAGACCGGTTAAGGTTTATTCTGCTTTGATTGATCAGTCGCCACTGAAAAAAAAGATTATAGCAAACACTGATTTCGTCGTTGTTAGAGAGCTTATTGGAGGCATTTATTTTGGAGAGAAAGGCTCAACTGAAAACAGTGCTTATGATACTTGCAGTTATTCTGTTGAGGAGATAATAAGAGTTGGTAGAGTAGCTTTTGAGCTTGCAGTAAAAAGAAAAAATAAAGTTACTTTAGTTGATAAAGCAAATGTATTAGAGACTTCAAAGCTCTGGAGAAAAACAATTCAAGCATTGCACAAAGATTATCCTGATGTAAGTTTAGAAATGATGTATGTAGATAATGCCGCAATGCAGATAATAAGAAACCCTAGTCAGTTTGATGTAATTTTGACAGAGAATATGTTTGGAGATATCTTAACAGATGAAGCCTCTGTGATTACAGGTTCTATTGGTATGCTTCCTTCTGCTTCTATAGGTCAAAAAACAGCTCTTTATGAACCAATTCATGGTTCATATCCTCAGGCAGTTGGTAAGCATATTGCCAACCCAATCGGAGCTATTTTATCTGCAGCTCTGCTTTTAGATATTAGTTTTAATCTTAAAAAAGAAGCGAAACTAATAGAAAAAGCTATCACTAATGTTTTGAGTAAGGGTTTTGGCACCTGTGATATAAACTCGGTTGATCCTGTTTCAACGCAGGAACTTGGAAAACTTATAAGAGATGAGATAAAGAATTTTAGTTAATCTCAGTTTTATATTTAATCTGATCTGTTAAGTCTGTAGGATCTTTTAGCCCTCGGTTAAGGTTATTTATTTTAGTTGTTGTCTTTAAATTGTTTAATTGTAGATTTCAACTTTTAAAAACTAAGAAGTTCAGCAGTTTTTAGTTAATGGATCAATCAATTGCCTTATTTTAAAAACTGGCAATATTAAAAGCCAACATAAACTCTTGACAGTTTGTTTTTTTTGGTTTATTATTATTTTTATGAGAAAGTTGTTTGGATTTTTAATTCTGTCTATTTCTGCGGTTGTTTTTAGTCTTTCTTTTGTTTTTGCTCAACAGATAACTGATACCAACACTTCATCAGACAATCCGACAAGATCTATCGCGTATGGATCAATCTGTTTAAGACCTGTTGAGTTTGCGCAGAATAGTTGCCCTGAAAACAGACCTGAAGGCGTAAACTGCAGTATGCCAGTGCCAGACAGCGATACTTTTCCTAGTGGGTTAATAGATCATGCTGTCAGAGTCAAAAACACTCCGCCGTCTAAGTTTCCTCTTGATCAGGATATTTATATAGTCGGTTGTGTGTTTGAAAATGACAGTTTTGTTTGTTCAACTGGTAGAAATGAACAAGGTGTTGAAAATGAAAAAGCCAAAAACGAGTTGGCTAATTTAGGTTTTTTAGTTAGTTCTGGTAATGAAACTGGAATCAATCATTATTTTGAACTTAAAAAAGGATTGAGCAACCCTATTCAGACTAAAGATGGCAATCTTGATTTAATAATAAGAAGTTATACGCCGAATGGTACTGCGCATGCTTTTTTTGGCATTTATGAGCAAAGGGTGAGCAATATTGGCGATGGATCAAACAGAACTCCACAACTGGAACAGATTGATTTCAAGCAAATGGCAACTGATTGTGCTGATATCTTTTGGGATCCAGAAGGTTATGTTTTTGACGCTAAAACATTAATGCCGATATCTGGGGTAAATGTTTATCTTTACTCAGTTTCAGGTTTGGATACAACATTAGTTCCTGAACGACCTGGTTTTTTAAATCCTTATATGACAAGCTGGGATGGAGCTTTCTTCTTTTATGTTGAGCCTGCTATTTATACATTGGATATTCAGTCCGATGAATATGAATTTCCAGTTGATATATCTGAAGTGAATCCTTTGTATAAGAATTCAGAATATGGTTACAAATGCGATGTTGCTGGTTATGATCTATATACAGACAGGCTTAAGTTAGATGAGACTAAAGGTAAGATGATTCGTTGCGATATTCCTTTAAAGTCAAAAAATGAGCAAAAAGTACAGCAATCAAGGAGTTATCTTATTTATAATCAAGCTCTTACAGTATCTGAGACTAAAACTAAAGTCTCTGCTTATGTCTGGCCATTAAATGCTAGTTTTTCAGTAGTGCAGGAGAACGAGGAAGGTTATCAGACTGTCTTGGCTACAGCTAGGGCTAAAAGAGGTGGTTTTACTGTTGTTATAAACAATTCTTTAATTGATCCTCAACTGCCTCTTTATATTATTCCAAGTTCAGCTGTAAATAAAGGTTCTGTTAGGAGCAACTCAAATGGAGAAAACAAATCTGAACAAGACCAGAGTATGCAAAATGAAGGAGATTTGATAAACAAGATTAAGATCTTTTTATCAGGTCTTTTTAATTTCAAAGTAACTGCAGAGGC
The DNA here is from genome assembly GCA_026004415.1 of Patescibacteria group bacterium. Classification (GTDB taxonomy): domain Bacteria; phylum Patescibacteriota; class Microgenomatia; order UBA1406; family GWC2-37-13; genus BPJC01. The sequence goes on from BPJC01000011.1 coordinate 7,098, forward strand.
AAATAATGATTTGAATCGTTTCTCTGCCAGACCTATGTATCCAGTTTTAAATTATATTGAGGGTGTTGCTTATGACGATTTAGGCAATCCAATTGCCAATGCTGAAGTGAAAATTATTGATAAAGGAAGCAATAAAGAGATATTAAGAGTAACTGCTGATGAAAATGGTTATTTTAAGATCCCTCCTGCTTATTTGCCCATGTTTGAGTATTATCTAAACATTGATTCTGCTGATGGCAGAACTTTTGCTTATACTACTTCGGAGTTTGTCAGAATGAATAAGGCTTATCTGGATACAGCCAAACTTGATTTGTTAAGAGCCAGAAGAAATGGAGTGCAGATTCCAGAGTTTGAAGAAGATAACGGCCAGGTTATAATTACAGCAGATAATCAAAATCAATCTGAGGTAGTCAAACAGCCTAGTCCTTTAAATAAAGATAACAAGACAGATTCTGACAAAAATAAGGAAGATTTAGATGAAGATACCCAATCCAATCAAGGATTAGTTGTTGCAGTTATTCTATTATTATTTGTTTTGTCAGCAATAGGATTGGTTATGATTCTTTATATATATAAACTGCGCAAACTAGATGGAGAAATTTAACTTAAGAGTTGAGAAATTAAATACCAAACTTTTTATATATACAAGCTGAAGTTTTTAAATATTATTCATATAAAGATTTATATTTGCTTAATATTTTTAGCTGTTTCTTTTAGTTACTATATAGCCTGCTAAAGCTAAGAGTCCTATCATTAGGCCTACTGCTGATATAGTAGAGGTAAAATCTCCTGCTCCGCTTACTGGCGGCTGTGGGGTTGGTGTTGGGTTGGGTTGGTTTGTAGACGGTGGTGTTGTGGGTTGCGGCGTTGGTGTGACCTCAGGATTGAAAAAAGTACAAAGCTGAGTTGAACCAGGATTTTCAGCAATAAGTTTAAAGTTCACATAAGCGTAGACGCCTGGTGATGAAATAGGAGTTGAGTTTGATCCTGCAATTAATAATCTGCCGGAAGATATACTCTCTGTAGAGATTGATTCAAAAGTATCTCCTGGAATAGCGCTTTCAAACTCCAAGTACTCAGTGTTGTACTCTAATCCAATAATTGTAGATGTAAGAGATTCGCCTTCAGGATCTATATTGATAGTAAAGGTTACTGTTTGACCTCTTTGCAAAAGTCCGCTTGGTTCAAAAAGATCAAAGGTAACTGCAAATGTTGGGTTGATAAAAAAATAAAAATTTAAAACAAAGATTAAGACAAGCAATATTATTTTTTTTGACATATTATCATTTTAGCAGTCTTATATTTACAAAAGCAAGTATTTGTTGAAATAATTTTTTATAATAGTTTTATGCTGTCAAAGCTCTATGGCGGTTCAGTTGTCGGTTTAGACGGTTTGTTGATTGAAGTAGAGGTTGATTTAATAACTAGAAAACTTCCAAACTTTACAATTGTTGGTCTGCCTGCAAAGTCAATAGATGAAGCCAAAGAAAGAGTAAGATCTGCTATCAGAAACTCTGGTTTTGATTTTCCTGAACATAAGATTACTGTAAATTTAGCTCCTGCAGATTTGCCAAAAGAAGGTGGTGGTTTTGATCTTCCTATTGCAGTAGGAATACTGTCTTCAGCAGGTATTATTGACAAATCTGCAGTTTTAGACTCAATGTTTGTCGGTGAGTTATTACTTGATGGAACTGTAAAAAAGGTAAATGGTGTTTTGCCTTTGTTGGATATAGCTGAAAAGAAAAAAATAAAACAGGTTTTTGTGCCGGTTGAGAACAGTAAAGAGGCTGTTTTTTTTAAAAACATTAAGGTTTATCCTGTTGCTAATCTGATAAGTTTGGTTTTGCATTTTCAAAACATTAAGCAATTAAGGCCTTATGAAGGTAGTTTAAAAGATTTGTTAGAAAGTAATGATGAGATTGTTGAGTATGATTTCTCATATATCTCAGGTCAAGATAAAGCAAAAAGAGCATTAGAGATCTCAGCCGCTGGGTTTCATAATATCCATCTTTATGGATCGCCTGGGACAGGAAAGACTATGTTGGCAAGAGCCTTTACAACTATTTTGCCTCCTTTAGATAAAGAAGAGATGCTTGAGGTTAGCAGGATTTATTCTACAGTTGGTCTTTTGCCTGAATCAGGTTTTGTAGATAAAAGGCCTTTTAGAAATCCTCATCACACTACCTCAAGAGTAGGGTTAATTGGCGGTGGTTCTAAACCCAAGCCAGGAGAGATTACTCTGG
>BPJC01000012.1 GCA_026004415.1 Patescibacteria group bacterium
ACCATTCGTTAACATTAGAAGTCTTAAAAAAAATCAAATGCTAATAAGGATAATTTGTTTGTGTAACACCTTGTAATTCTATCTTTTTTTCTAAATTTATTGCTGTTATCATGTGCCTTTTTATTCTATTTTGAAGATATAAAAACTATTTAAGTAAGGTGAGATAATAAATAATAGCTAATTTAATAGCTAAAAATTTTTGATTAACAAAGATGAAATGCCTAAATTGTGAAACCCAAATGGTTAAAGGAGTTATTATAAAGGGTGGTTGGTATGGAGAAACATTTGCAAAACTTAATAAATTTGCCGTAGAAAAATTAAATTTCGGAAGATTCGTTTCAGCTTATAGGTGACCAAAATGTGTCAAAATTGAACTTTATGCCGATCCGGATTGAAACAGTAAGGACTGGCAAAATCTAAGGTAAGCTTTAGCAGGCTATCCCATCGCCTATTCCAACTGCATCTAAATTCATAGGATCATAATACTTTGTAAAACCACAGCAGATGAAAAACTCTTGAGCCTTTGCTTGGGTTTTAAAGTCCTTGCAGTCTCTATCAGGACCGTTGCAGTCATATTTACAGTTTCTGCTTCCTAAAACCTTTTTTTCCTTACAAGCCTGAGGATCCCACAAACCTTTGTTTTTCTCTCTTGCTTGCCTTTCAGCCTGCAAAAACCTTTCCTGATATTTTACATCCGGCGGAAAACTCACAGCCTTAGCATAACCTTCCCTTACCAAATACTCATTTACAAAAATATCTTCCACATAAACATACCTTAAAAGCCTTCCGTATTTGTCTCTTTCAGAAACATCCTTTTCCAACTTAACCTTTTTCCCTAAAACTAGTCTCTCATTTGCCTTTTTTGCTTCAAGCGCAAAACACTCTGGATCACCCCTTTCTGTATTCAGCTCCGGAGTATCAATGCCAATATATCTCACCTTCTCTCCATTCTCCAAAACAATCGTATCGCCATCGATTACTTCAACTACTTTATAAAACTCTTGAAAGGGTGTTGGGTTAACTTTATTTTTTACAATAGAAGAAGGAGTAGAACTCAAAGTAATTGAAATCTTCTGATATTCTGTTTCTTTTAAGATATTATTACTTTGATAGTCATTTTTTCTGCTGAATAAAACAAGAGTAAAGAAAATAACTCCTATAAAAATCAAGAAGGCTTTTTTGCGTTTGAAAAAATTAGCTAATTTAGCGCTTATCATATACAAATTTAACTTTAGACCAAAATCGTCTAATAAAAGTATAAACTAAAAGAGATCATTTAAAAGGAATGTAGTTATCTATTGACTTCTTTCCACCATTCTTAAGGATCTGATTTTAAAATCTCTTTAAATAACTTTTTTCCTGATTTTGTGCAGAGTTTTTTGCTGAGATTTTCCAACCATTGTTCCGCTTGCTTATGACCTTGCTGAATATACTCTTTAGCATTTAAAGCATTTTCAAGATAATCAGCATCTTTTAGGATCTTCCCAAAAAGACCTTTCTTTTCATTTAAATCTCTCATCCACTCTACAACCTCTGGCAGAAAGTCCTTTGCCTGATCTTCAATTGCTTTGTCTTCGTTACCCTTTGGGGCAGATATTTTCTGCTTAACAAAGTTAAGTCTCCAATTCTTGTCTCTCCGATCTCATGAAAAACAAGGGCAGTTGCTACTTTTTCAGGATTAGGATATCCTTCTAATTTTGCCAAGATATATCCAATCTGGGCAGTTCTTAAAGAATGTTCGGCGATTGTTTCAGGATCTTTAATGCCAATATAAAGCCAGCCTGCTTAGGAAGAGTTTTTAAACTTTCCCATTCATAAAGCCTTTTAATTATTTTTTAAGATCTAACATAATTTTATTTTACTTTATTTTTTAAGTACCTTCCCATTAACTCTCCCTTAGCCAGAATATGACCATCAATAGCTCTTAAAAGTTCTTTTCTTCCTACAGAAGGATCAAGTTCTAAAACAGTATCAAGAGTATAAACCTTAAAAAAGTATCTATGCTCTCCAGAGGGCGGACAAGGCCCACCATAAGAGTTTTCGCCAAAATCATTTCTGCCAACAACCGCATCTTCAGGCATAGAGTTTTCTGCGATTTTTCCTACAGAAGGGCTAATATTCCAGACCAGCCAATGAGAAAAAGTTCCCATAGGCGCATCAGGATCATCAACAATCAAAACCAAACTTTTTGCCTCCTGAGGTACTCCGCTTATTTCAAGGTCAGGATTTATATTTTCTCCATCGCAGGTGTATCTGGAAGGAATCAAGCTTCCGTTTTCAAAAGCAGAACTTGTAACTTTTAGAGTATGTTTAACCTCCATAGTATTTTGTTTGAAATTATAACTGGTTCTGCTTTTCCAAAAATAAAATGAGAAAATTGCGAGAAACAATATTATGCCTCCAATTAAAACACTAAATCGCATCTTACTTAAATTTTAACAAACTAAACAAAAATCAGAGTTTGCTACAATGAAAATTGATGGAAAAAGGAATCCTTAAAATCTTTCTTTTTCTTTCATTTATAGGCTTTGCTCTTTTTGTAATTAAATTACTTTTCGACAAACCGCCGGTGATAAAATCTCTTTTTGTTATAAAGGAGGATCTGGCTCAAGATTCAGGATACTCCTCAGAGTATGGGCCAGTTTTACCCTTTGGAACAATCTTAAAAGGAGAAGGAAAAGAAACTCTTTCACCCACTATAGAGTTTTATCTTAAAAAGGAGGCTTTAGTTTACAGCCCAATAGATGGAACAATCACAGAAATAAGATATCAACCAGAGGATAAAGATTACTATATCTGGATAAAGCCAAGATTTTGGTCTGACTGGCTTGTTGAGATCGATCATCTTACAGCTCTTCAAGTAAAAAAAGGAGAAAAAGTTTCCGCAGGCCAGGTGCTTGGAAAACCCGGCAGATGGTATCCAGAATATGGTGTAGGAAGAGTAGAGTTAATGATAATTAAAGAAGGAAGACTAGATCATTACTTTTGCCCCTCGCTTTTTTTAGCAAAAGAAGTGAAAAGAGATTACGATGAATTCTTTAGCTATGCCTTCAAAGATTCAACAAGAAAAGAAGAACTGCAAAAGATGAATCCTTTAGGCTGTTTGTTTAAAGAATTAAAGGATAAAACAGTAATCATCAAAAATCATCAAAATCTAATTGTTGTCAATTAGGCACAAAAAAATAAGATATTAACCTTTTACTTACCAACCCCAATTATTTATCTTTATTACTACTCATTAATTCAGAAATTCAGATCATCTTCATTTGGGATTAACTTGTCTTTATCTTCTTTATCTTTTTTATTCGGGATTAACTTGTCTTTATCTTTATAATTCAGATCATCTTCCTTCGGGATTAAATTGTCTTTATTTGGATATAATTCGGGCATTATTTTTTCTGCCATGTAAAATCTCACCTCCTTTCTTTCTATAGTATTTTTAAATTTATAAAAACAAATTATATCATTATAATCACATCTGCACAACAAAAATACCCTTTTAAAACATATTGAAACGCAGAGGATGAATCATCTAAACTTTTTTCAAAAAATTTAAGATTAGAAGCTAAAGCTAACCGTCATCAACTTATCGCAAAATTTTAACCTTCATTTCTACAATATGATACTTTCAAATATTTCTATCAATTGCTTAAAAAATAAACCCTAATTTTGTGGCCCAATTTCTACTATTTATCTCAATTTATCCTTACCTGCTTTGCAACTTTGTTATTAGTTTTTTTAACTACTTTCCGTCTTAAGTAATCCCGATTCTCTTTTCTTTTAGGTTTTATGTTCTCTTTTCCTTGTTCTACTTCAAATCAGGCGATTTTTTAGGTGGGATAGGATTTTTTTCTCTTCTCTTAACGCGTCAGGGCTTATCACTTCCTCTTCTCTTAACTTACCAGGACTTATCGCGTCAGGCTATCCTTTTTATATTTCATGTTATTGTTCAGATCAGGCGGTCTTAAAGGGTTTTCAGGATATTGCACATCAGGCTGTTCTAAAGGGTTTTTAGGATATTTCACATCAGGCTGTCCTTTATTTATTTCATTGTTATTGTTCAGATCAGGCTGTCCTTTATTTATTCTATTGTTATTGTTCAGATCAGGCTGTCCTTTATTTATTTCATTGTTATTGTTCAGATCAGGCTGTCCTAAAGGGTTTTCAGGATATTGCACATCAGGCTGTCCTTTATTTATTTCATTGTTATTTTTTACAGGCTGGCTGATTTCACCTTCCATAAATTTCACCCCCCTTTCTAAACAATCAATAAAATTTAAACTTATTTTTTGTTTTTAATATTTTACAATACGGAAAAATTACAGTCAAGGCTATAAAAGATTTAGTCTTTTAGGCTGTTTGTTTAGAGAATTAAAGGATAAAATAGCTGACCATCAGGTGTTGATGGTTGTAAATTAAGACCTTTAAGTTTTAGGCATCTTTGCAAAAACAGATTCATTTTTTGTCTTATTTATATTATCTCAAATACATCATTTTTTCTTATTCTTGGTTTTTTGTCAGATTCTAAAATGTCATTTGGAGCTTTAGCATAGTCTCCTAATTTTCCCAATGCTATCATTACCCAAGGTTGATGATTTTCGTCAACTAGTTTTTTTGCTTTATCTTTGTTGAATCCTCCCATCTGATGTGTGTAATAGTCCAAAATCTGTGCTTGATAAACCAAGGTTGCCACAGCCTGACCTAAATCATACTGAGCATAGGCGTTTTCTCCATAATCATCTTTGTTTATATAACAACCTAATATTAGCACTCCTGCGTTTTTAGCCCATAAATTGCCTTGCATAAGCAGTGAAGATAGTTTTTCAAATCCTTTAGATCCATTCTTAGCTACATAAAAATACCAGGGCTGGCGGTTATAGCTTGATGGTGTCCAACGAACTGCTTCAAAAATAATTTTGAGGTCATCATCTGAAATGTTGCTGTTAACAAAGAATTTAGGACTAAATCTTTTTTTAAAGCAATCAGAAATACTTAATGATGTTTTGTTTTCGTGTATTTTTAGGATGTCTTGATTTTTAAACATATAAAACTTATACTTAATTTGTAATAGTTATTATAATTTATCAAAGAAAATTATGAAAGCAATAGATTTTTTATTACCGGATCAAGACAATAATTTTCATTCATTGAAGGATTACAATGGTAAATGGGTGCTATTATATTTTTACCCTAAAGACAATACTCCAGGTTGCACTAAAGAAGCCTGTGGTTTTAGAGATAGTTTTGAAGAACTAAAAAAACATAATGTAGTTGTATTAGGTGTTTCTGCTGATTCTGTTTCATCTCATAAAAAGTTTGCTGAAAAGTTTAAATTAAATTTCCCTTTGTTATCTGATACTTCAAAAGAGATTATTAAAAAGTATGAGGCTTGGGGTAAGAAAAGGTTTATGGGTAGAGAGTTTGAGGGTATTTTGCGAATTAGTTATCTTATAAACCCTGAAGGTAAGGTTGTTAAAAAGTATGATAAAGTTAAACCTGAGGTTCATGCCAAAGAGGTTCTAGATGACATAAATAAGTTTAAGTCTGACAAAAAAGATTGATATGACTGCAAAAACCACATTAAACAAGATAAAGTACGCAAATAGATTATTGCCTACACAGAATTGTCCAATGTGCGGCAGTAAAATCTCTGCTTTGCCTGGAACTAGAGATGCTGTTTGCAAAAACTGCGGTTTTAAAGATCCTTGTTGTGAATAACTTGCTTTAGTATTACTTGTTGTTTTTATAGTTGAAGGTTCTCTCCTCATCAGCATTTGTTATGATTTGTCTATAATTTGGTTTTGAAAATAATTGTTGAAACACTGGCAATGTTGTTTTGTTGTATTAAATCTTTTGATCAGGATAATAAGTTTTTAGAGATTATTTTCTTATTCTTCCTCCAATAATCCTTGGTTTTTTAATATCTTGAAATCCTTTTGTTTGTGTTTTTTCTATTCCGTTCTTGTCAATGTTTTGTTCTTTGAACTTTGGGCTCTGATTATTAGTTATTTCACCTGTATTGGTTTGTTTACTTGGAGTAAAGATAATGTTGGCTGTTGAACCATTTGCTCCAGTGCCTATCAACTGAATGCTCTTGATTTGTCCATTAGTATTGCCTAAGGCTTCAATAATTGCGGCTGTTATAAGATAAGATGCTGGAGTTTTCCCAGACATAGCATCTTTGACTGCAAGTGAGACACTCTGCGCTCCATCTTCTGTCTCTATAAGAATCATCCATACAGCATCCTTGGTATATTTATAATCATTATGAAGTTTGTGTTCAATTTCATTAGTTAAATTTATAATGGTTTGAATTATTAAGTCGAAATCTCTTAGACTATAAAGGTTTGGTTTTTTAACTTTTTCAATTAAGATTCTAATTTGGTTAGTTATATCAATAAAGTCATTGTTTAATTGTTCTGCTGTTGCTATCTGAATTATTAGACCATCATAGGGTGGTTTGTCTAATATTTTTTGTAGTTCTTCTCCTCTGATTATTGTTATCTTGTTATTGCCAAGATACATAAATACTGGAGGAGAGTCTGGGTTGTCAAGGTCTCCTTCATACTCTGAATAAGTGATTATTTTTCCATTTCGGATTTCAAAAATTCCGGTGGCTGGTATTGCATCGTTGTTTGGTGTTATATCACCGTAGTATAAAGGTGAGCCTTTGTACTCTTCTTCTAATTCAGGTCTTGGTTTGTTCCAACCAAAGCCAAATGTTATTTGTGTACCATCTATGGTAAGTGCAATAGCCGCGGCGTTAGTATGCGCTGTAAAAGGATTGGTCCCAATTTGAAATAAGTCGCCTTTGCGTCTTTGATCAGGGTCTGGTACAGCTAAATAAATATTGGGAGACGCAGAGCGTCCTGTCATTTGTTCAGGTAAAAGAAGTTTAGGTGTCCATTCTTTTAATTTAAAAGATGCTATTTGTACTTTGCCTCTGTTTGTAGAGTCTGTGTATTCAGTTATTATAATTTCTGGAGGTATCCAATCTGGTTTGCCTTCTGCAGTAGCAATTTTTTGAAAAGCGTTAGTAAAGGGTAGGTCGTCGGGAAAGGGTTTTGAGAGATAATCTCCTCTTGTTTTTTCAAAATAATCTATAAATGTTTCTGTTGGGTTTTGAGGCAATCTATTAGATGCCTGAATTATTCTATGTATAAGTTCATTGGCTTCAGGATCTACTTCTAATTCCTTATAAATCTGGTTTAGAGATTTTTTCAATATTTCTCCTAATACAGTGTCTGAGAAATTTCTTTCTCCTGTTATGGGATCGTATGGAGCTGTGTGTTGATTGGCAAAATTTAGGCTAATTAGCACTAAGGCTAAGCAGAGAAGTCTTTTAAGTTTTTTTCGTATTTCTTTTTTTTGTTTGTCTTTTGGTTGATGTTTAGGCTGTTCAATCATTTTTGTATTTTAATAACTTTGTTTTAAATAATATCTTATTTTTAACAAAACAGCAGATGCAGTTATATTAAAAATGTTAAGATATTAAAATGTTAAAAATATTTTTGGCAAGGCATGCTCAAGATCAG
>BPJC01000013.1 GCA_026004415.1 Patescibacteria group bacterium
GAAAAAAGTTGTTTATAATTGGTCTATGAATAAAACAGCAACTGTTAAAATAAAAAAACTTGATCTTACAGGCGCTGGTATTACAGATAAAACTATTAACGGAAAACCAATTTATGTTTGGGGAGCTTTGCCCGATGAGGAGGTTGTCTGCAGAATTGTTAAAAGCAAGAAAAACAGATATGAGGCAGTAGCTGAAAAAATCCTGACTGCCTCTACCAAAAGGCAAAATCCAAAAGAAGACCATTATTTAGCCTGCAGTGTTTTTCAGATTCTAAACTACACAGATCAGATTAAACTTAAAAAATCTTTGGCTGAATCAGAGCTTAAAAGACAGCTTGGCTGGCAAAACTCAGTTGATCTGCTAACAGCTGACAACATTTATTATTACAGAAATAAAGTAGAGTATTCTTTTACAACTTTAGACAACAGCTTAAGTTTTGCCTATCATAACAGAGGCCAAAAAGAAAAACTGCCTGTTGCCAACTGCATACTGCTTGATCAAAGTCTGCAGAAAAAACTTAATAATTTACTTGAGTTTCTAAATCAATTAAATCTGCCCAAGAACATCTATAAAACTGTATTGGCAAGATGTGATCAAAGCAACAATGTTATAGCAGGATTATTCCTTTACCACTCAAATGATGAGATTAAAAAATCCTTTGAACAAATAAACTTAGCTAAACTGGGACTAAAAGGTTTTGGAGTCTACTTATCTCCTGCTAAATCACCTGCTTCTGTAGTTGAAAAGACCATCTTTGAATCAGGCAGTCTTGAGTTGGAAAACAGACTAGAAAACAAACAGTTTCGGTTTAATCTGTTCAGTTTTTTTCAGAACAATATCTTGGCTTTTACCAGAGTTTTAAAAGATATAAAAAAATTTGTATCAAAAGGACAGGTTGTTTTAGACTTTTACTCAGGAGTCGGCACAATTGGCTTAAGCATTGCAGACAAAGCAGAAAAGGTTGTTTTGGTTGAATCAAACGAATCTGCCTATAAGTTCAGCCAGGTAAATATTAAGTTAAATAAGCTGAAAAATATAAAATCTGTTTTAAGCACAGACAGAAAGGCTAGGTTTTTAATAAAACCAGAGCATACCTTAATTGTTGATCCTGCCAGATCAGGCCTGAATCCTAAAGTTGCCAAACATATAGCTGAGTCAAAACCAAAAAAAATTATCTATTTATCCTGCAATCTCAAAACACAGATCTCAGATATTAAACAGTTTATTTGTCACTACAACATTGGATTTATAAGGCTCTACGATTTGTTTCCCAACACCCCTCATCTGGAAAGTTTGATTGTGCTTAAAAGAAAAAGTTAGAATAAAGAGCCTTGTTGTTCTTTTGACTCTATTTTAGCAGTCTGCTGATTAATTATACTCAAAGACTTCAACCTTTTTATCAAAGATTTCATTGAGTATTGTTCAAAGAAATTTATCAATCCAGCAACATTTATATCTTTGGTGTTTAATTTATTTAAACTAAAATCAAGTTTTAGATCTTTTTTTATAACAGAGAGTTGCTTTCCTAACAAAATATTATCTTTATTTTGTTCAATAATTTTTCTAATCCTTTCATTCTTAATCTGATCTGTATTTGACAGCAGGTTTTCTACTGTTTTAAACTGACTTAACAGTTCTACTGCTGTTTTAGGGCCAATCCCTGCAGCTCCTTTGTAATTGTCAGACTGATCTCCTGCTATAGCTTTGTAATCAGCTACCATTTCTGGCTTAACTCCAAGCAATGATCTGACTTTATCCGGATTAAACTCCTCAGTTTTTGATAGTCCGATCTTTGGCAAAACAACAACTGTATTTTCATTAACCAGCTGAAGAATATCCTTATCCCCTGTAACCACGATAATTTTGTTATCTTTTGACAGTTTGGCAGTCAAACTGCCTATGATATCGTCAGCCTCATAACCCGGAAACTCAATATAACCAATATTTGCATGTTTTAAGCCTGATTTAATAGGCTCAAATTGTTGTTTTAGTTCCTGCTTTGGCTCTGGCCGTTGAGTCCTATACTCTTTATATATCTTATCTCTAAAGGTAGGTTCAGGAGTATCAAAGGCTATTATCAGATACTCTGGCTTATAGTTATCAAGGGACTTAATCAGCATTGAGAAAAATCCGTAGATAGCATTAGTGGGAAAACCGTCTTTTGTGGTAAAGCTAGGCATTGCGTAAAACGCTCTATGCACTATGGCATTGCCGTCTATTACAAGCACCTTACTCATCTTTTTTTTGGACTTTTTTTCCAACTAGTTTTTCAAACTCTTCTTCGTCCAGCGACTCGTTTTTCAGCAAAGCAGTGGAGACCTTATCTAAAGCATCTCTATGCTCTGTTATGATTTTTTTGGCTTTCTTGTAACAATTATTTATAATTGCCGCAACCTCTTTGTCAATATCAGACAAAGTGGCTTGAGAAATAAACTCATTTTGAGTATAACCTCCTAAGGCAATATCTATACTGCTGCCGTAATTAATCGGGCCTAGTTTGCTCATACCATACTCAGTCACCATCATTCTGGCTATTTTGGTTGCCTGATCAAAGTCATTTGCCGCTCCTGTTGTTACTTCGCCAAATACAATCTCCTCTGCCGCTCTACCTCCTAAAGTTACAATAATCCTTTCCAGCAGGCTTGATTTAGTTTCATGCACTTTATCTTTGCTTGGAGGCAGTAAGGTGTAGCCTAAAGCCATACCTCTAGAGACAATTGAGATTCTATGAACAGGATCTGTATTAGGCAGAAAATGAGCCGCTATAGCATGTCCTGATTCATGATAAGCAGTAAGTTTTTTGTCATACTCAGACTGCAGTCTTTTTTTCTCAGGACCCAGCTTAACCTTCATAGCTGCTTCCTCGATATCATCTGCTGTTATTTTATCTCTGTTGTCTCTTGCCGCTTTTATAGCCGCTTCATTCAGCATATTCTCCAAATCTGCTCCAGAAAAACCAATTGTTCTTCTGGCTACCTTTTCCCAGTTAACTGAGTCATCAAAAGGCTTACCCTGCGAATGAATCTGCAGAATTGCTTTTCTACCCTCATAATCTGGATAATCTAGAGTAATTCTTCTGTCAAATCTTCCGGGCCTGAGCAATGCCGGATCAAGCAGATCCCCCCTGTTTGTTGCCGCTATGACTATAATCTGTTCATAAGGAGCAAAACCATCCATCTCTACCAAGATCTGGTTAAGAGTCTGCTCTCTTTCATCGTGAGCAGGCATTGGCCCAAAACTTCTAGCCCTGCCAATTGCATCTATCTCATCAATAAAGATTATAGCAGGAGCGTTTTTCTTTGCTGTAGCAAAAAGGTCTCTTACCCTTGCCGCTCCAACACCTACCAGCATCTCCATAAACTCTGATCCTGCAATTGAGAAAAACGGAACATTGGCTTCTCCTGCTATAGCTCGAGCCAGCAAAGTTTTACCGCATCCAGGAGGTCCGATCAGGATAATGCCTTTTGGCGTTCTGGCTCCAAGTTTTTTATATTTTTCAGGGTTTTTAAGAAAATCAACAACTTCTTCAAGCTCTTGTTTTGCCTCATCTACGCCTGCAACATCTTTAAAGGTTGTTTTAGGCATATCTTTGGAAAATCGTTTTGCTCTTGATTGGCCAAAAGAAAAAATACTGTCTTGAGCGCCCCGAGCCTGCCTGAATAAAAAGATAAAAAAACCAATGATCAACAAAGTTGGAATTAAGTTGCTTATCAGTACCCAGATACCTTCCTCTGTAACTGTATCCTTAACCTCAACCTTAACAGTTGTCGGATCAACACCATAATCTTTTAAAAGTTCTGTGAAGCTCTGACCTTCTTCCTTATAAGTTATAGTCTCAGTTTTATCTTTGTTTACAGCAATAACTCTGTTTCTTTCAACCTTGACTGAGTCTACCTTGCCTTCTTTTATATTGTCAACAAGCTCATTTATAGGCAATTCATTGACACTTAAACTAGTTTCATAATTGGAAAACCCCTGAAAGATTGAGAATAAAAAAAACAGGATAAATAAAAAAATAAAGACATTTTTTATATTAATCTCAAACTTAGGATTAATCTGTTTTATTATTTTAGGTTGATTTTTTTTCATAGACTAATATTTTAACATAAACACTGTTAATGTTTATAACCTTTAACCAAATACCTGCACTCACTGCAGGAATGATAAAAAGGGCAGGAAACAACTCTACAGCCTACCTTAACGCCTTCAAGCACCAGCAAAGCTCTTTGTATGTGCCTTAATAATGATGCTTTAATATAAATAAAGTCATTGGGCCTAATGATTTTTTTCAACAGCTCACCTGCCGCAACCGGATCTTCTGCGTAAAAAGTTGCTATTTTAGGGTTGTTTTTTTCCAACTCCTTTAACACAAATTTTTGCAGTTGGCCTACTCCTATAAAAAAATCTACTGTTTTAAGCTTAGCCGCAAATCTGCCTACCTTTTTATGTTCTAATTCAGGTTTTTCCAGTTCTCCCATCTCACCCATTAACACAATCTTTCTGCCTTTGTTGTAAGAAATTGAGTCAAATGTCTCCAGACCTGTCTCAGCTGATTTTGGATTGGCTCTTAAAGAGTCATTCAATACCAAAGTATTATGGGGACCTGTCTCAAGACTCATTCTGCCCGGCAAAGGCTTAATACTTCCTATAGTCTTAATAAAACTTTCTAGATAAAACTTCGGCAGCCTGACCTTTTTATCTAACTTAGCCAAAGCCATAAGCACAGCAAAAGCAGACATAATATTATAAATATGATGAGTGCCGATTAGAGGAGTTTTAAATTTAAGCTCCTGTTTTGATTTTTTTGTGTACTTAAAATAAAAACTGCCTTCTGTGCCGTTTACACTGACTTTAGGTTTTTTAAGAAAATAAACTCTGCAGGATCTGGGATTGGAACCGAAAAATAAAACCTTTTTGGTCTTTAACAGTTTTGCTGTTTTGCGCACATCAAGATCATCGTAGTTTAAAACAGCATAACCGCTTCTATCAACTGCTAGACTAAGTTTCCGTTCTTCGTTTACAAGGTTTTCATAAGATCCCAAATGTTCAGCATCAGAGTGAACAGCCGAAAGACCTGTAAAAACAGCAACAGTTGGTTTTACCAACTGCAGATGAAAATCCATTTCATTTGGTTTGTCAATGCCTACTTCAAACACAAGGTACTTTGTGTTTTTTTTAGCTTTTAAGGCTGTTATTGGTATGTTGTAAACCGTGTCCAAGTTTGTATCTGTTTTAATTACTGCATCTTTTTCAGGATAAAGATCTTTAAGAACCTGATAAATAATTGTTGTAGTGTTAGTTTTGCCTTGACTGCCGCCTATGGCAATATGTTTGGCAGGAATATGAGCCAACCATAATTTTGCCAACAATCTACGGCTAAAATGAAATATTTTTTTAAGCACTGAAATCATTTTGTACAATCCTAAAGTTTGATATAACTGCCTCAAAATTTTCCAGATGGAATAGTATCAAACCCTGTAAATTTTTGCAATACATCAGGAACTTTAATTGTTGAGTCGCTTTGCTGATAATTTTCAATAATTGCTATTAAAGCTCTTGGCGAGGGCAGAGCTGTATCATTTAGAGTATAAACATACTTGCTTGAGTTGTCTTTTGCCCTGTATTTAATATTTAATCTCCTTGATTGAAAATCAGTCATAATTGAATTTGAGGCAACCTCTCCCCAGCCTTTTCTATAAGGCATCCAAACCTCAGTGTCATACTTTTTTGCCTGTGGCTCACCCATATCTCCTGTGCACATTAACAAAACTCTATAAGGCAGATTAAGCTCCTGCCAGATCTCTTCTGTATTGTTTTGCAGTTCCTCATGCAGTTGTCTAGCCTGATCGTCATCTGCTGTTGAGATAATAACCTGTTCTATTTTGTAAAACTCATGTACTCTGTAAACACCTCTCGTATCCTTGCCGTACGAACCTGCTTCCCTGCGATAACAAGGAGAAAATGCCACAAATTTATACGGCAGATTCTTTTCCTCAAGTATCTCTCCGGCAAAGTATGATGTTACCGGCTGTTCGGCTGTACCTGCCAAAAAAGAATCATTGTCATTTAATTCATAGGTCTCTCTTCTGCCCCAAGGAAACTGGCCGCAACCAAACAAAGTAAACTCCTTTACTATAGCAGGCGCAATAATCGGAGTATAGCCTTTGGCAATTAAT
>BPJC01000014.1 GCA_026004415.1 Patescibacteria group bacterium
AAGAAATTAAAATAGCTCGTTCATCAAACTATAAATACAAAGGTAAAGATATAGACCTTGATTTTGGTGAATGGGATAAACAATGGGCAAACGATAAAGAATATTTAAACTGGTGTTATAAATGGTTGAAAGAGTGTGTGAGAGTTTTAAAACCATACAGACATTTAGTGTTTTTTTTTGATAAGAAAAAAATAAGTTTTGTTTGGAATTATTTAGAAAAATTAGACATGAAGGGAAGATCTCCTCTTTTTTGGATAAAATCCAATCCAGTTCCAAGAGCAAGAAAAGTTGATTTTATGAAAGCTATTGAAATGGCTTTATGGTTTACAAAAAATAAAGTAAAACAAGAGTATTTTAATTGGGAGTTAGGACAAGCTAAAGATTATGTAATTGCAGGCATTCCCAATAAACCAAGATATCACCCAACACAAAAACCAGAAAAAGTCTTATATCAGTGGATAAGTTATTTAACTAAAGAAAAAGATGTTGTTTTAGATCCTTTTTGCGGAAGTGGAACAACTTTAGTTGTTGCCAAAAAACTTGGAAGAAACTATATTGGAATTGAAATTAACCCTAATTATGTTGAAATTTTAAAAAAAAGGTTAGAACAAGTTCCTGATAAATTGCTATGACAAACCTTAAACAAAAAACAAGAGATTGGTTAAAAGAAAAATATAAAGCTATTGTTGGCAATGTGGAATATTGGAACAAACACAGCAGAAAATCTCAAGACCTCTTTAACCTCTTTGACCTTGTTGCCATATTCAATCACTCAATCTATGGAATACAGGTTACCTCCGACAAAAACTTTGCCAGCCACCACAAGAAAATGGTACAGAATGATATATTATGGTATTGGTTAGATACAGAACAATTTGCCTGGCTTGTTGCTTGGAGAAAAAAGAAAATCAAAAGAGGTGGAAAAGCATACAAGTGGACACCAAAAATTAGAGAGTATTATCTTATGGATTACAGAGAGGTAAAAGACCTAGAACATTCTGAGTTAAAAATTAACAATCAGGTTATTGTATGGAAGGATTTGAAGAAAAGCTAAACAAAGCATATAAGTTTCACATTTTAAAATCATCAGTTGAGGTAGCTCATCTGCTTGATATTAAATATGATGATCTTTTAAGTCTCCTGAGATTAAGCAATATTAAAAAACTTTTCAGATCATACTTTTTAAGAAAAGATCAAGTCATTAAAATAAAGGAGGTAATTGATAAGCTAAAAGAGATTACTTAGTCCAAATTTTCCCCTTCCTAAACATTTCTAAAGATCCCTTCATAGCTTTTTTTGCAAATTCTCCATTTAAATTTTCATCATAAACAGGCGTTGAGTGGACTTGTTTGTGGTGCTCGTCGCACAGCGTTATTCCATTATAAGGAGTATCAGGGTCAATCCCCTGTCTTTTTGCCATTGATTGAGGATAAATATGGTGAACTTGTAGTCGTCCTCCGTGGTTTTTGTCTGGATGTTGACACTGATAACCATCTCTTTTCTTTATCCATTCCTTTTGAGCTTTTGAGAAGGCAAGGGCAAGTAGTCCTAAAGAGATTGAGGTTAAAGAAAAAAGCTCTGGACGAGACAAAACCTCAATCACCATTCCACTGCTCTTTTAAAACTTGTAATGCTTCATTTGGAGAATATCCTTGACTTACTAACTCTTGAACTTTATCAGGATTGTATTTTTCAAAATTTTTAGAAAGTTTCTGTTGAACAAAAAACTCAAGCGGTTGATTATATGCGTTTGCTATGAAAAACAAGAGAATTACAATATCAGCTGATTCTTCTAAAATCTCTTCTGGTCTTCTTTCTTCCTTGTCTATTGCTTGTCTTAACTCATCTACTTCTTCCATCATCCTTAAATAAACATTTAAAGGGACTCTTAATCCCCCAAAAACAGCTAAATCCCACTCTTTTTGTTTTTCTTGAAGAGATGTTAATGGTTGAGTGGTTATGTTTTCTCTTTCCATTATTTAAAAGATTGAACTTTATCAAGAAGATTTAATAAATCTTCTTTACTTAAACCACTAACTGCTTCAACAGATAAACCAAGTCCAGAAATTAAATTTTTATGATGTTTTATTAATTCAGGAGGCAAACGTTCATCTTGTCTTAAAACAGATCCTGAAACAATGAGTTGTTCTATAAAATTATTTCCTACTAAATTTTCTGGTCTTCTCATCCCATTTGTTTTCAATTTTTAACGAAACAAGTACAACAAAAATTATTAAAACAAAAAACAAAATAATTATTGTTAAAACAATCATTTTTTATATTTTTTTAATCTTTTTAAGATCGTACAACCCTCCTGCCGCTCCGCCAACCACAATACCCTCTAAAACAGTTTCAACACTAAACCCCTCAATCAAAACCATAGCTACAACTCCCATTAAAATGTTTACAAGCGGAATAAACCTTGAGGGAACCCCCACCTCTTTTAAAACTTGATTCAAAACTATAATTGATGGAATAAGATATATGTTTTTCATACTATTTTTTATAAATTTTAATTTGTAATGTTTTTTTCCTGTTTTTACCATCATCTTTTTTTTCATCATCCCACAAACTCTTCCAAGTCCTTATAGCATAAAACAAAACTGGAACAGTAAAAACATACAGATGCCTTGTTATGAAAAGATAAGAATCTAAACTAAAAATCCTCAAAATCGGCACTAAAAACAAGCCAAAGAAAAATATTCCAAGCCAAAAGAAAAGGTTTACAATATTATCTAAAATTTTATTTTTCTTAACTGTTTGTCTTCTGACTTGAAAGTAAAAATTTGAGATCAAAATAAACTGAAGAGAAATTAGCAAATAAAGAGTTGAGCGAAAAAAATTAAAGAAATTTTCTGTAGTCATTTGAAGATAAATGGTAAAACTTTTATTATTTTTTCTCCTCCAGCCAAAATTATAACAGCAATAATCAAAATCATCATCATAACCAAAATAAACCTTATAAAAAGCTGATTTACCGCAACCATTTCTTTTAGTTGAACAGTATTGTCCCTTATCGCTTCAACCCCGCTCTGGTGTGTATCATTTAAGGTCCTTATATTACTTGATACTTCCTCCATTACTTTAATTGTTTTCTCGTGAAGCTCCCACAATGCCTCATATTCTTTTCTTTGCCTACTTCTCATAAGCCCCTAATAAAACTTCTAATGCCAAAACAAATCTTCTTTTAAAATCTTTTGGAACTTCAAACTCCTTTTGTACGACTACCTCCTTCTTTTTCAAATCCTCTTGCAGTTTAGCAATTTGCTCTTTCAACTGCTTTTCTCTTGTTTCAAAATCCTTAACGAGTCTTATTTCCTGGTCTTTCAATTTTTTTTCACATTCTATTTTAGCTTTTTCTTTATCTGCTTGCAACTGGTTTTCTTTAATCTCAAGTTGTTTTTCAAGGTTAGCTATCTCTCTGTCTTTTTTAATAATCTCTTTGGATCCATCATCTATTTTCTTTTCCAATTCTGAAATTTGATTATTAAGTTCAACAATTTTTTTATTAAAACTTTCAATACTTTTCTCAATCGTTTTTTTCTCATCCTCCAAATTTGATATTGCTTTTTCTTTGTTGATTATAATATTTATTGCTTCATCTCGTTCTTTTTTTATTTTTTCATAATCTTCAAACTTAACATATTTTCCATCAACAACATCTTTCCAAGTGTCAATACACACCTTTATACTTTCAATATTTGTTAAATCAATGCCCCTATAATAACTCCCTTGATTTGCCATAAGCTCCTCTATAACTTGTAATGGATCTTCCCACCAACTGTTAAGTTGCTGTTTAGTTTTGGCAATCGTATCAATTCCGTTTGGTAATGTTGCTGGATCAACCTTAAAACAGGAAAAATGTAAATGAGCGTATTTTGTCCCTGACTTTCCCACCTTTCCTATTATCTCTCCTTCTTTTACCTGCTTTGCTTGGTCTGTAATCTCAAGGCAATGAGCGTAATGAAACCATCTCTTGCCCTTTGGCGTGTCAACCTCCAAAACCATATGAAGACCGTAACCAGTGTTAGGGTGTTTGCTTTTGTGATAGTATTTTATTACCCCATCAGCAACAGCATACAGAGGTTGTCCCATATCCGTGTCTCCTCCTGACTTTAAATTTAAGTCCACCCCATTATGATAGTATGTATTTCTAAACTCACCGAAGCCACTGGCTACATACCAGTTTTTTTGAAAGTCCGATTTGTTTTTATCAACTGGGTATCTCATTATGCCAATCTCTCAACTATTATTTTTCCTGATGTTGACTGCGGAAAAACAACTGTTCCTAAACTTGTCCAATCCGTTGTTGTATTGTTCCAAATATGAGAGTTTACGGCAACATTGTGATAATTTGTGGAAAAATCACCAAAACCCCATTCTGTTAAGATGTTAATTATCATTTTTGCTTCCTTTTTATTAAATATTGTTGCGTGTATATTCCCAATATAAGCCCCAATTCTAAAAGACGAGTGAGTTTCTGTGGTGCCAGAAACCGATGTTCTATAGCCAAATATTTTAGAAATAAACTGGGATGAATAGGTTGTATTATTAGGTTGTAAAAAAATCCAACTTGCCCCCCCCGCTGATGAAAGACTATTAAAACAAAATATTTTAAAATCATACAAACTACCATCTTCGGTTGCTATATTCAACGGAACTGATGTGGCGTTCGTAAATGTTCTAATAGCTCTTTCTCCGGGTTTCAATAAATAATCAGAAGTAAGACTATCTGTAATAACATATCCTCCGTTTCTGTTTCCAAAAGAACTTGGCAAGTCAGTCGGAAGTGTCTTCATATAGTAGTTATTAGTGATAGAAGCATTAGCAATAGAATCTCCGCTTATTGAATTCACAAGAACAGTGGTATTTCCACCAGCATAAGAACTTGATAAAACCCTAAAATATTTAGTAGTAGTTTGATTAAATTTTATAAGAACACCAGACTTATATTTATCTGTCTTGTCTCCTGATACAGTGAAAGATGTAGCTGAAGCATAACTCCAAGTTTCATTTG